>DASRTD010000361.1:0-10736 GCA_035656115.1 Mucilaginibacter sp. | reverse complement strand
TAAGTTGCGGTTTTTGAGAATTTTTTTTCAAAAAACCGTCCTTAAAACTAAATGATTGAAAATCAGTAATTAAGCCGTTTAAAGTATCGAATGTCATCCTGTTTGCTTAAACAAGGGACCCATATGGCAATGAGCCAGCTCAAAAAAAATCCGGGTGAAATACTTTGCCCGGATTTTTTTTGACTTGTCCAATTCCGTTTATCTCATTTGTTATGGAGGTATAATTCATAAATTAGATAACCATTAAAATTAAAAGTCATGGACGAGTACGCGTTAATTATGAGGCATGAAGACGGCAACAAGGTTGCGTCGCCCGAGCAAATCCAGGTATGGATGAAACAAACTATGGATTGGATTGGCGGAATAGCAGCCCAAAACAAATTTGTGAGCGGCACAGGCCTGCTTTTTCCTGATGCCAAAGTGGTGCATCATAACAAAGTGGTAACTAACGGCCCGTTCGGGGAAATTAAAGAAACGATTGGCGGCTTTATCGTGGTGAAGGCCGAAAGCGCCGATGAGGCAGCCGAGTTTGCCAAGGGCTGCCCGGTATTGCAGGGTGACGGCAATACCATGGAAGTACGAAGAATAGCAAAAAGGAATGATGTTCACTAAAATTGAAGGGTCTCCCGGGTACTTCCGGGAGACTTTTTGTCATGAAGCAGCAAGGATTGATACCGTATTTGTTCAGAACGGAATATCGCAAAATAGTGGCGGTATTATGCAAGCGCTTTGGCTTTGACCAGATGGAGACTGCTGAAGATATTGCCAGTGATACTTTTCTTACTGCCGCACAAACCTGGAGCTATAACGGCGCCCCGCCAAACCCGGTTGCCTGGCTGTACAATGTCGCGAAAAATAAAGCCAAAACCCATCTGCAAAGGGGAGTGACCTTCGAAACCAAAGTTGCCCCGCAAGTTATAACAGAGGCGGATTTAGGCTTTGAAAATGAGCTCGACCTGTCGCCGCAAAATATAAACGACAGCCAGCTGCAGATGATGTTTGCCATTTGCCACCCTGTGATTCCGCCCGAGGCGCAGATCGGCTTATCACTACGCATCCTGTGCGGGTTTGGCATTGATGAGATTGCCGAGGCCTTTTTGTCTAACAAAGAAACAATCAACAAAAGGCTTTTTCGCGCAAAGGAAAAACTCAGGCAGGAAAAAATAAAAATCGAGTTTCCGGGTGCCTTGGAAATTGAAGAGCGCCTGGAGACTGTGTTAACCACTATTTATTTATTGTTCAGTGAGGGCTATTACTCGGTAAGTCAAAATCAAACATTACGAAAAGACCTTTGCCTGGAAGCCATGCGCCTGTGCGTCATGTTGACCGAGAACGAAAGCACCAACCAGCCGCAGGTTAACGCCTTGCTTTCGCTGATGTATTTTCATTCCTCGCGCTTTGAGGCGCGCATGAACCGAAATGGTGAACTTGTTTTATATGATGAACAGGATATCCGCCTGTGGAACAATAAATTGATTGGCAAAGGGGTGTACTATTTTCATGAAGCCGCAAGGGGCGACAAACTGTCCAGGTATCACCTTGAAGCCGGTATAGCATACTGGAATACCCAAAAGGCAGACACGCCCGAAAAATGGGAAAATATATTGCAACTGTATAACCGGCTGCTGCAAATCGCTTATTCGCCGGTCGCCGCATTGAACCGTACCTATGCGCTTGCAAAGGCAAATGGTAAAGAACAAGCAATTATCGAGGCCGAAAAACTAAAACTGGTTAACAATCAATTTTATTTTGCCCTGCTTGGCGAGTTATATACCGGGATTGACAAGGGAAAGGCGCTTGAAAATTTCAACACAGCGTTGTCAATTGCAAAAACGCCCGCTGATAAGCGGGCTATGCTACGGAAAATCGATCAATTAATTTGAATTACAAGGAAGGTTGGGATCACGCTGCAGTTTTACCCAGGAACTTAAAGAAATTATCGCCCCTCGATAACGGCTTTTTCCGTTGCAACAGTTACTGAGCACAACGAAGGCCGTTAAAATACCACCGGCGCGTCACTAGACTTCTTGTTAGTCGGATTGGCGTCTTTTTCGCTCAGAATCTTGTTTTTAAGAGTTTCGTACTCTTCTTTGGTTATCTGGCCCGAATCGTATAGTTTTTGCAGCCGGGCAAGCCTCGCTTCTTTACTTTCAGCGCCGCCGCCCTTCTTATTGGGGTCGATAATTTCATTTGTATTGACAGCGCCTTGTATATCGCACCAATACCGCCTTCTGTCGCTAAATTCAAGCACCAGTATATTGTACGAATAACTATCCTTATAGGCGCCGTCGCGCTGAAATTTTTTGACGGTACCTATCTGCCCTGAATAGTTTGCCTCTGCCGGTTTCTTTTTCACAAGGCGCAACATTTCCGGCAGATAAATATAATTGAATGTTCGGTCCGGCGACGATCCGCTGCCAAGTGTGACTTGCTCGCCCAGCCAAAATTTTGAACCGCTTGGCAGCACCAGCGTGTCGCCTTTGGCGATGATCTGGTCCTGTGCGGCCGCTTTAAATGTTATGAATATAGCAGCGACGATTAAAATTCGATTGATACGCATGATCTGTGGTTTAAATTTTGAACTTTGAGCAATCAGGCAATTTTTGGCTGAGGTGGCGCGGACTTTTGTTGCCTTACCACAATAACAATGGCAGCAGCAATAAGCAATACGCCTAAAATATTATTCCAGGAAAAATAGGACAGCAAACCACCTCCCCTTGAATAGGTGAAAATCGCTTTACCGAACGAATCAGTTGTTTGCTGGATGTTGCTCGCCCCGTCGGGGAAATATATCTTGTAGGTTTGCTGTGTAAGTGCGTTGCCGATATACATATTCGAAGTCATCATGTACGAATTATCGGCCAGCTTGCTTACCTGCGGGTTTTTGGAATCCAATTTAAAGGTCCAGTTGCCGCTGCCATTGTATTGTGCCATGGCTTTAACCTTAAAGGTCATTGTAAACGAGCGGTTCATCTCATCCACGGTACGGTTAAAATCTTCGATCACATAAGTTGAAAGGCTGCGCTCCAAATTCCTTTTGGCAATGGAAGGGTCATTCATTAACTGGGAGCCTTTGAAATTTTCCCATTGGGACTGGGTCATGTTTTGTACCATCTCCCATGTCGCATCGCCCAGGTTATCAATTTTTATGGTTAACTGTTCGGTAAGGTTTACCGGGTCAGGCGCCTGTACCTGTGCAATGGAAGCGCTTGTTTGTGCGATTAACGCTATGGTGATTGAGCAGACAGTTGTTGCTATTTTTGATATCAATTTCATGATTTTTGTTTTAATTTTTTAATGATTATTGTATCGAACCAACAATTTGATTAAGTACGGCGTTATTGCCCCCGCCGGGTGTTCCCACAACCACGCCCTCTACGCCTGAATTGCTGTTTTTGAAAAACCCGACCCATTTAAGCGTTGCCTGGCCATTGTAAGTAGTACCATTAAACCTGGTAAAACCGTTATAATTGCCCGCTTCCGAATAGGTCACATTTTCGCCCATTCGCGCCAGGGAAGTCCTGATGTAGGCTGCTGCTTGCTCTGGATTATAGGCTCCCGGGACATTGTATAGCTCAACCATTCCTGTTTTGTCGGCAGATACGGCCATCATAACGATAGCCGGAAACTGGGCCACCGGGCGGAATAATACCTTCCAGTCGGCTGGGTAGCTAACACTCACGTTGCTCAAGCTATAAGACGTCCACCCCGATGAAGACGGCCTGTTGTTGTCGTTGTTGTTGCGGGGTCGTGGCGCATAAGCCGTTCTTCTGGCAGCGGGCGCCGCTTTCTGCGCCTCGGCTATCGCTGATAACAGGCAGACTGGCCATGTTTGGGTTATCTTGTCGGCTTCCCCGGCCAGTATCGGGTCGGGTTTTAGTTCCATATCCTGGTAACCCTGGGCATAAAGCTCGTTGATATCCAGCAGCTTGTAGGCGGGGTTACCTTTGCTGGCTTCCTGGTAAAAGGTTTTTAGCTCATTCATGCCGCTTTGCAGCGCCTGGTCGGCGTTCATTATGCTGCCCAGTCCTACACCACCTATACCGGTCGACTCAATTGCCACATACTGGTTACCCACTTTTATCCCGGGGTAGGCATGGCCGGGTATAAGAAAGATCACCGGATCGAGCCCCGCCGCTTTGTATACACTGGCATGCAGTATGGCCAGCTCAATGCATAAGCCGGTATTTCCGCTCACCACTTCACGCGGAAGACGGATATGTTCTGTACTCGAAGTGTTATCACCAAATTGAGTTACGCTGGTTTGGGTTTCGCTGTAAACCATACGGCTAATCAGCGTGGCATTATAAACGCCTTGCATTACGCGCACTTTTTCGGCAAGATCCTTGTCGGTTATCTGGCCGTTGCCGCCGACACCCGCGCCTTGCTCGCCGCAGAGTATCTTTTGCTGCACCGTCTCGGCATAATGTTTAATGATCGGGTCTTCAGCCGATACCATGCACGCGTAAATGTCCCGGTTCTCAGCCATATCGTTAAAGCCGGCTTTATCCTGGTCGGCCATGTTGGTAAATACAATGTCATTTACCGACGTCATGTCGAAAGTAAAGGATTCGTCGTGTTCGGTGGGGTTAGCTTGCCCTCCGTACAGAAACTTTATTTCTGTTTTTTCTTTCGAGCTTGTATTGCGCTCGGTTATGCTTTGCGGAAAGACCGGAAAGCACGTTACCACGGCAGTTTGGCCGGGCAAAAGATTGGTTGCGGTGGGAACATCGGCCCAGTTATCGATCAGCCCGGGTACCCTGAACTGTACTTTAAAGTTTTTGATCTCGCCGGCGCCTGTGTTTTTTACAACCGCTTTAAAAAGGTTGTACCGCCCGCCGGCGACATTGGGATTGGCATACACCTTGTAAGCAGCCGGCATGATCACCGTTGCCGGTTGAATTTTTACATCGATTTCACCCGACGATTGAAACATTGGAAGTATGAGCAACACTACGCCCGCAACTGCCAGAATGATAGGTAATAGATATTTTTTCATGATTCCCGTTTTATTTTGATTTATGGTTTAAATATTAACCGCGATTTTATCAAATCTCAGATGCCATAAGGCTGCGCGTTACCCGACTATAAAAATCAGTATAAACAACAGGTTATCAGCCGTTTTGAGCACTAATTTTGGTTTAAGTTATTACATAATTTTTGCCCCAAAAGGGCAACTATTCCAACGTATCTTAATACTTGATGAACGGGATTAAATTCTTGACAAAACGATTTTTGGCTGGACGGATCAGCCGCAGTGTTCACAAAACTTCTGACAAAGTTGAAAGCGCAGCATGGCGGGGTATTGCCGTACGGTGATGCTTCGTTATTCCCTGCCAAGCAAAAAAACCACCGGTATGCTCAGCCGCTGGTTCCATGAGCGCTCCGAGTGATCATCGCCGGGGAATTCGCGGGTTATCCAGTTCGCTTGAGTATAGCCATGTGCCTTTATGATACTATCCGCACTTTGCTGGTACGGCTTATACATGGCGTCTAAGGTGGCACTGCCGTAGTCAAAATATATTTTGTGGTCTTGTGGGGAGGGAAGGTGTTTATCCAGGTAATTTAAAAAAGCAGCAGGGATGGGATTATCCACCGTTGTAAATATACCTGGCCAATGGGTCGATATGCAGGCTGCGCCGCCGAAAATTTTTGGGTATTCGCAAATGGCGTACATCGAGATAAGGCCGCCCATGCTTGAGCCCGCTGTGAACGTGCTTTTTCGCGTCGGCGCAGTACTGTAATGGGAATCGATGTAAGGCTTTAACTCCTCCACCAAAAATTTCAGGTAGTTATCAGATACGGGGCCATCGCCCAGCAACGGTGCGTTTTTATCCCTGCCTATAGCTAAAATCTTTTGCTGATCGGGCTGGCTTAAGCTGTAAAACGGTTTCTGCGGGAAATATTCAGGAAAGCGCTTAGCCGTGTTCCAAATGCCGACAACGATGCAGTCTTTTATTTTATTTTCGGCCAGTAGTTTACACATAGTCTCGTCAACGCCCCATTCCTCGTGGTTCCACATGAGTGTTGAATCAAAAAGCGCTTGTCCGTCATGCATATATAATACGGCATATTTCTTAGCCGGGGAATAGCCTTCGGGCAGCCATATATCCACGTTTCGCGGATCGACATATTTAGACGGGAAGTTTTCTATGCGCTTTATCGTTCCGCAACTCACTTTTGGCAATTGCGCCTGGGCTGTGTTAGTGATGACGATCATCACCACCGGCAATCCTATTTTTTTTAAGAGACGGGAAACGGATTTCATTTAAAAATTTAACGATGGGCAAAACTAAGGCAAATCCCGGTATTCCAGGCCGCAGATGCCCGTAAAATTTAGGTATCCGCACCGGTTATCCGTCAAAACCGATCAATTTTTCTGCGCCGGTGTTATCCTGAATTCCGTTTTATGGTTATTCCTTAAAACCCCGATATACTGAAACTGGCCGATCTTATCTTCAGTAAGCAGCTTAAACAGTGCATCTGAAGTTTCTACCGGCTGATCGTTAAAGGAAACCAGGATGTCGCCATCCAAAACACCCGCCTTATCCGCCGGACTGCCATCGGCTACTTTTGATATAAACAAGGCCTGCCTGTTGGGCAGCGCGTGAAATGAACGCAATTTAGGTACCAGGTCGATCTGCTGCATCACCAGGCCCAGGTAGGCCCGTTTTACGATACCAAAACGGATGAGCTGCCCGGCAATATCCTTTGCCGTATCGATGCTGATAGCAAAGCAAAGTCCCTGCGCACCTTTAATGGTAGCCGTGTTTACGCCTATCACTTCGCCGTCGGTATTGATAAGCGGTCCACCCGAGTTGCCGGGGTTCAGCGCAGCATCCGTTTGGATCATGCTGTCCATCATTCGCCCGCCCTGACTTTCCAGCGTGCGGCCAAGTGCGCTTACTACGCCGGCCGTAACGGTATGCTGAAAACCCAGCGGGTTGCCGATAGCAATAACCAGTTGCCCGATCTTTAACTCAGCCGAAATGCCCAGCTTCACCGGTTTAAAATTGCCCGATTCTATTTTTAGCACTGCAAGATCGGTATCTTTATCGTCGCCAACCAAAGCGGCATTAATGGTATTGCCGTCATGAAGTTTGATTTGTATGCCGTGCGCGTTGGCTACGACGTGGCTGTTGGTAATGAGGTATCCGTCCGATGAAAATATAAAGCCCGAACCGGCCCCGGCGATGACTAATTTGTCCTGCTGTTTTTGAAGTATTTCAACTTTTACAACCGCTGTTTTTACTTGTTCAACAGCGTTGATGATCAACGATGAATAATGATCCATCTTTAAGCCTTTCAGATTAGGGACGTCAAACCTTGTTCCGTTATCAAAAACGCGACAAAATAGCGCGATTCGGTCCGAAATAGTCATTTTTTGCGCTTATTTGGCAGATATGTCCGTACTATACTGAAAGTAAGGGGCGCCAGCGCTGGTTGTACAGCTGCCTGTAAGTCACAAATGTTTAATAATTTGTTAATGTTAAAGAAACCTGATTTATACGTGTGTTCGCTAAGTTAGCATTGTGTTAGTGTTTTATTAGATTTTTGCGTGAACGGGCAGATTAGGAATAACATTGTTTTATTGATAGCGATAGTATACTTGGTATTTGCTTGCTTGTATGTTGTTGCCTGTAAAACTAATAGTACTCATTTTAGCTTTGCCGGTACGCCTGTAATTTCGAAAGCCAGCAATTCCCCTTTTAAAACAACAGCAAACTTTTTGTCAAGGCCCAAAGCTATAAGCCAGCGGCTCATCAGCAATTTTATAATACCTATAATAATTGTCAGTTTGTTTGCCATTATAACCGGTGGTTTAACAAGGCACATTAACAGTGTAACCGTTCTCCGGCCGATCGGCCGTCCTCCTAAAATTATCCTGCTCCGAAATATCAGGCTATGATCAAAACGATTTAAACCTCAACTAATTGGCAATTTGCGGTGATCGGCCGCTTGTTTATTAACGTTTAAATTTTTTGATCATGACCGACGAACTAATTGTACAACAACTAAAAAACAGGGAAACACAGCTGTTAAATGAGCTTAATAAGGTACGCCTGGCCCTGCAGGCATTTATCGACGACATTGGTTTCGGGAGCTCCGAAACATATAACGGGTATGCCGAGGGCAATATCCCGGCCCAATTTGATAAAAACCTTACCTACGGCAGCAAGATATTGTTTATCCTGGCGCAATCGGATAAGCCGATGCTGGTTGACGAAATAACGGACCAATTGCACGCCTTTGAGCCGGAACTGGAAATGGGCCGGTTGCATAAAAGCGTCAGTCACAACGTATCTATGCTGGCCAAATATGCCAAAGTAAGAAAGCACCCCTTCAACCGGAAAATAAAATATTCTTTATAATCCATTTAATAAAGCTGCGCTTTTGTATGACCAGTTGTAAATCGACTGGTCATTTTTTATTTTGATTGAAGTGAGTACCCTCATATTTTGAAAAATTTATAAATGAGATTTTTCCTTTTAGGCAAGGTTTTTTCGTAATAACAGAGTGGTGACGGAAAAATTATTCTTTGTTAACAATGGTGGAATTTTTGTTTGTTTGTTTAGTATTTGTTAACTTTTTGTTGTTGACTTATAAATGTTTCGGTAACATTTCAGGGATAGTTTTATGGCGATAAATAAAATCGCACATGAAACAAAACTTACTCATTAAATTTTCACGGTTACTTTTCACTACGATGGTAATCGTATGCATGTTTTGCAGCAGCCTGTTTGCGCAGAACAATGCCATCAGGGGGATTGTTTTAGATAACAATGGCCAGCCCCTTCCCGGCGTGAGCGTGACCGTAAAAGGCACTACCCGGGGTACTATTACGGGTATAGAAGGCCGTTTTACCCTTTCCGCCCAAAAGGGAGAAACTTTGGTAGTGCGGATCATCGGCTTCGAAACACAGGAACAGGTGATCGGTGATGACATCAATTTCTCATTCCAGCTGAAAGCGACAACCAACGACCTAACCGAAGTGGTTGTTACCGCGCTGGGTGTTAAAAAGGAATTCCAGAAACTTGGTTTTTCGCAATCAGTCATCAATGGTGATGAACTGACCGAGGCCCGCGATGCAAACCCGCTTCAGTCTATGGAAGGTAAAGTTGCCGGTTTGACAATTGGTGCAAGTTCGGAGTTTTTCGGATCGCCAACCGTAGTTTTACGCGGTAGTAAGGACATTCTTTACGTTATCGACGGAGAACCGGTAGAATCGGACACTTACGATTTTAACCCCGACGACGTTGATACCTACACCATATTAAAAGGCCCTAACGCTGCCGCGCTATACGGTTTCCGCGGTATCAATGGCGCGATTATCATCACCACAAAAAAGGGAACTAAAGATAAAAAAGGCTGGCAGGTTGACTTTAACAGCGTAACCGAAGCTGAAAAAGGGTTTGTAGCCCTGCCGGTCGATCAGTACCAATACGGCCGGGGTACTAAATATACTTACTCGTACAACAACGGTCTTAACCCTTCTATCGGTAACACCCTGTATGACAACGGTCAGCGCTTACCCGAATGGGGCCCCCAATTTGACGGGCAGCTAATCCCCCAGTTTGACAGCCCTTATAACCCGGCAACCGGAACCTTTGCAGGAACGCCGTGGACTGCCCGTGGTATTAATAACTTCAATAACTTTGTGCAGACCGGCTATACCAGCACCAATTCACTTTCGGTTTCGGCCAGTGGGTCAAACTACGATATCCGGATGTCTTACGGGCACACTTTTCAACAAGGTGATTTTCCAAACACAAAGCTGAACATCGATAACTTTAAAATTGCCGCAGCTTATGACATTACCCCTAAACTGCGCGTGGACGGGGACTTGAACCTTAACCTTCAATATTCTCCGAATATCCCCGACGCAAGTTACGGTCCGAACAGTTATACCTATGAGTTCACCGTTTATGGTTCATCGGATTACCCGATCAACGAGTTAAAGAATATTTACGGCGGCGTTCAGGGCGTGCCAAACCTGGTACAGTTTGCCCAGGAATACGGTCGTGAAAACAACCCATGGTTCCAGGCTGAAAAATGGCTTCGCGGCCGCGACAACCAGGTGATCAATGGTTCGTTAAGGTTAACCTATAAAATTTCTGACGATCTGAATGTTGCCTTGCGCACGGCTTTGAATACTTACAATGAGTTAAACACGGAAGAAGTGCCTTCTTCTGCTAACTTGAACCAATACCTGCCCTGGTATTATTTTGGATGGTACGGTGATTACCGCCAGGACCAGCGTAACCTGTTGGAGAATAATACCGATTTGACCTTCAATTACAAGAAAAAATTAGGCAAAAACTTCGATTTCAGTGCTTTAGCAGGCGGGAATGAACGTTCGTTCAGGTATCTTTCTGATTGGGCCACTACAAAGGACTTGTCATTGCCAAACGTTTATAACCTTACTAACACCTCCACTGTGCTGGATTATAATTTCAATTCAAAAATGCAGGTGTATAGCGCTTACTACTCATTTGATATCGGTTATAAAAATTATATCAATTTAAATACCACCGGCCGTGTTGACAATACGTCAACCCTGCCACCCGGCGATAATACTTTCTTTTACCCGTCGGTATCATTAAGCTCGGTAGTTAATGATTACATTAAATTACCGGATGCAATCTCATTTTTTAAGCTGAGGGCTTCATTTGCTGATGTTAAAGGCGCATTGACTTCTCCTTATATCGGCTCATCTTACAATGCATTAAATACTA
>DASRTD010000360.1:0-2576 GCA_035656115.1 Mucilaginibacter sp. | reverse complement strand
GTTTTTTTTGTCTCTATAAGCGGATTTTCGTCTTTAAACGAAGTCCGCCCTGAGCTTCTTGGCGCTGTTTCGGCCAGCCAACCCCTCGGTTTTACGGCAGCTGACACCCTAAAAATCAACAAGTTAAACAAGCTGGCTGCTAATTATTTCGAATCCAACCCGGATAGCACACTCTACTATGGACAAAAGGGCGTTGAACTTTCGCGCGCAATCAATTACAGGGTAGGTTTGGCATATGGCCTGGTTCAAATGGCTCACGCTAATTTCTTTAAAGGAAGATTTGAGCAATCAGAACCGGAATTTATTGAGGCGATCCTGATCTTCAAAAAGCTAAATGATAAAAATGGGCTGGCTCAATGTTACAGGTTGTATGGAAAGATGTTCGGCATGAAAGCGGATTATAAACATGCTTTAGCATACTTAAACCTGGCGCAGGATATTGATAAAAAACAAAAGAATGATGCAGGCATGGCCGATAATTACAAAGAAATCGGTATTGTATATTTTAGCAAAGGCCAGCTTACAACAGCCCTTGATTATTACTATAAAACGTTATTCCTGGAGGTTAAGGAAAATGATAAAAATGCCATCGCCGATACTTATAATAACATCGGGGATGTTTTACAGAACATGGAAGCCTATCCAAAGGCTCTTGAATATTATAAAAAGGCCTTAAAAGAGGCGCAAGAAAACAAGGATTTACTTGAAATCGGTATAGCCAATGAAAACATCGGGGAGGTATTGCTTGCGCAAAAAAACTATAACAACGCGATTGTCTATCTTATCAAATCAATTAATATCGCCATCAGGCAGGACGATAAGGACGGTTTAAGCTATATTAATGCCGACCTCGGGCTGTGTTATGCCAACATGGGCAGGTTTAAACTAGCGATGAACTGCCTTACTGCATCATGGGGGGTAGCAAAGATAAATAAGATGGCCTATGACGAGACATATGCCCTGGTCAGCCTCGCTGAAGTGCTGAACATGCAAAAGGACTATAAAAATGCATGTAAATATGCGCTCCGGGCCCAGGATTTGGCTGTCGAAATAAATAATACCTGGTTTCGCGAAAAGGCCGCAATGCAGTTGTATAACAGCTATGCAGGCCTGGGAATGTTTAAAGAGGCATTTAGCTATTCGAGGAAATACAACGACCTGAAGGATAGTTTAAAAAGCAATGAGGGTATTCAAAAGCTGGCAACGTTTAACATGTCGTTAAACCTGGCGCAGAAAGAACATCAGCTTGAATTGCAACAGGTTGAAAGAGATATCACATACCGGTATAACCAGCAGATAAAACAACAGCGGCTCAATACCGTTTTTGTGTCCATTATTATCGCAATGATCATTATCTCATCTATTTACTACCGGCAAAAGCAAAAGCAGAAGAAGACCATTGTAATACTGGGCGAGAAAAATGAAGAAATACTGCAGCAGAAGACCAGTCTTGATGAACAGGCAAAAAAGCTAAACGATTTGAACACCTTAAAGGACAGGCTTATTTCGGTGCTTGCACACGACCTTAGGGCGCCGCTTAGCACGTTAAGGGGGCTGTTTGACCTGCTGCAGGATGATACGATATCGCACCAGCAAATGCTGGAAATGATACCCGGCGTGCTGAAAAAACTCGAATACACTTCGGATTTCCTCGATACCTTATTATTCTGGATCAACAGCCAGATGGAAAACTTTGAAAGCTCGGCCAAAAACTTTTTTGTAAAAGATATCGTGGCCTTCGAAGCCGATAATTACCAGGAGCAAGCGGCTTTAAAAGGAATAAGGCTGATTGACAGCGTGCCGGACGACGTGGTTGCCTCGGCCGACCCGAACTCCATCCGTATCGTTATCCGTAACCTGATCACCAACGCGATCAAATTCTCGCGCGAGGGCGACACCATCGAAATCGTAGCCGAACGGGAAGATACCGAAAACTACGTGATCACCGTAAAGGACACCGGTACGGGTATGAGTGAGGAACAACTAAAGAAACTATTCAAGAGCAAAGTAAACAGCAAAGCAGGCACCAACAACGAGTCGGGTACTGGCATGGGCATGTTGTTTTGCAAGGACCTGGTTGAACGCTGCAGCGGCCGCATTTGGGTTAACAGCAAGCCGGGTGAAGGCACCGCGTTCTCATTTACCGTACCAACCGGCTTCATCAGCGAAAACCGTCTTGAAGTGGCGTAATGGCCGGAATCAAAAATTTGCTCGCTATAACGCCCAACCCTACGGACGTTAGCCTTCAAATTCACAAGTAATTATTTGAAAAGCTAATCAGTTTACCGCAAATTGCGTACCTGTTAGCCATTGATAAAAAAGAAAAGGGAAACATAACACGTTAAGTTTTCCGTACAAATGGATAGTACTGCGTTATGTTGTAAAAGGCTACTAATGTTACCGGGCAAAAATTGAGACTTTATTTAACATTTTCTGTTTTTTTTGTCTCTATAAGCGGATTTTCGTCTTTAAACGAAGTCCGCCCTGAGCTTCTTGGCGCTGTTTCGGCCAGCCAACCCCTCGGTTTTACGGCAGCTGACACCCTAAAAATCAACAAGTTAAACAAGCTGGCTGCT
>DASRTD010000359.1:0-8747 GCA_035656115.1 Mucilaginibacter sp. | reverse complement strand
TTGAGATGATTTCGATCACCGGGTCCGAGACGCAAAATATTGCGTCTCTACTGCCAAAGAATTTTATGTCGCCACTTAAATTGTTCAGCTTCTAAACACGCCCAGTTTGAACATATTATTTTCTTCCTGATCTTCCCGATTTAACCAAGTTTGCCCGGCCACCTGAAGCGTACAAGGTCCGTAAGTAAAGAGTCGGATTGGCCGGTTTTGCGATTCCAGCCAGAGCTTTTCCAATACCTCATCCAGCATCTGGCCCTCAAACGGAGTGTACATAAAAAATGCCGTTCCGTCAGAATAGTTTGCCTCGCGGGCGTCCGCGTTTATAAATTGCACGCCGGGCAAATTTAATTCAGCAGCACATGCTGTAGCATAATTGCAGTAGGCCGGCTCAAATTCAACTCCCTTAGCCCTTATCCCGCTCAGCAGGTTAACCAATACCGGCACATGCCCCAGGCCGGAGCCGAGATCGTAAAAAGCATCACCGGTTTTGAAGCTTGCTTTTTCGATCAACTCAAGGATGACCCTCACCGGCGTTTGCTGGTAAAATACCATTTCGGGCGAGCGCGTTAACGTCTCATCGGGAACTGGTTCTATGAGCAACAATCCGTTTACAAAAATATCCAGGT
The DNA here is from genome assembly GCA_035656115.1 of Mucilaginibacter sp. Classification (GTDB taxonomy): domain Bacteria; phylum Bacteroidota; class Bacteroidia; order Sphingobacteriales; family Sphingobacteriaceae; genus Mucilaginibacter. Next base: position 8,121 of record DASRTD010000359.1, on the reverse strand, counting down.
TATCATAGCCGGGTTTGCCTTCACCTCGACGGTCGTTAAAGTCATCACCGAAATATTCGCGCAGCGCTCCACGAAACGCCTTGCCTTTGCAGTCACCCAACCGGATGTCTGCGCGCAGGCGCTGAAACACCCTTTCGTTAATTGCTTCCAGTTTACATTTTAGTCCCTCTGCCTCTTGTTTTAGCGGGAAAAGTTCACCAGGCGGATTCGAGTCGGATAAAATCCCTTCGATCCTGTCGATAACATGGAACTCAAGGAAATCTATTGCGTTGGCTCGGTCGTTAAAATTCTTTTCATCATAAAGCAGCGGTTTTTTGCCGGTTGTTTCAATATCTGACCGAATTTCAGCAATAATTTTTCCCAGATCGTCTTTGCCCGGTTGATATTCGTTCGCTTTTTTGTTCACCGCCATCTGCTACTTTGCTCTGGTTCGACTTGGTTAAAATATCAATCCCAGGGCAACGCCTAAAATGATGATCACCGGCGCCTTTATTTTGGTGAAGTTTAGTAAAAGGAATGTAATGGCCATCACCACGTAAGCCAACCAGTTTAAACCAAAAGGCTTGGTGAGCAGGATAAGCGCCGTCGCCATAAAACCAACAGCAACCGCATTTATGCCGCTTAGGGAGTTTTTGATCATCGTTATTTTCTTCAGATCTTCCCAAAACGGCACAATAAACAGGATCAAAATGAGGCCCGGGGCGTTTAAGCCGACCACCGCAACGGCGCTGCCCGCTACCTGGCCCCAAATGCCATGGCCCTTATTACCCATGCTCAGGCCGCCTAAAAACGAAGAGAAGGAAAAGGTAGGCCCCGGCAAGACTTGCTGAAGGGCATAGCCCGAAAGAAATTCTGAGCCCGTAAGGTAATGCTTTACCTGCACAAATTCGGTGTAAAATAGCGGAACCAGTACCTGCCCGCCGCCAAATATCATGATACCGTTGCGGTAAAAGTTTTCGAACAGGCGTATGGGCAAGCTAAATGGGGATGTTTGGTTCACTACGGCACCCAAAGCAGCAAAAAATAGCAGGATACCAATAAAATAGCCTACTTTATTGGGGTTTACGTTGGCGAACAATTTAACGCGTAAGGCCGTCTCCTGGGGCGGCGTTTCGAGCGCCGAGGAAATGATGCCGCCCAGCAAAATCAATAAAGGGAATGCGTATGCGCTTTGCAGGATAAGCGTAGCAACCAGCGAACCAATGGCCAGCATGGCGCTCACCCGGCTTTTTAAAAACCTGTTGGCAAAAGTATAGGTCGCATAAGCCACAATGCCTACCGCTACGGGCTGCACAAACCGCAGCACCTCGGCAAATTTGGTTCTTCCCGCAAATTGCCTGTAGCTAATGGCCGCGAGGCACATAAAGGCGGCGGAGGGCAGCATCCATATCAGAAAGGTGATGATCGCCAGCCGCAGCCCTCCTACCTTCCAGGCAATACCAACAAGTGTTTGCGTTGACGAAGGCCCCGGCAAGAGTTGGGCCAGGGCGTTCAACTCTATCAGTTCTTCCTCGGTAACATAACGCCGTTTCTCGACAAATTCGCGCAGCAAAACAGCAATATGCGCCTGCGGCCCGCCAAAGGCCGTAAACGTATAGATGATCACATCGCGCAGGAAAAGTAATTGTCGTTTCTTCATTTATTTGTTGAGTCCATAGACCATGGACCATAGTCCATCGCCAACTTGTTTCAGGATAAAACGTTGCCAAAGCATAAAGCTCCACAGCCATGGACTATGGTCTATCGACCATGGACTATTCATCCATCAATTCATCATAAACAGTTTGCAGCTCCGAATAAGCATGATTATCACGTTTCTCCTTTGTAATTTTCATGCCGGCTTCGTAAGTCATTATTGCATCCTTAGTGCGGCCAATGGCCTCGTAAAGCTTACCCAGGTGATAATAGGTTCCGGTATAATCAGCATGGTTCTTTACCAGGTCCTCGTAATAAACCAGCGCTTTGTCCGTTTGGTTAAGCCGCAGGTATTCCGTTGCGAGCGCATATTTTAAAAACGGATCGTCAGGCTCGTTCTTTATAAATTCAAGCAGTTTCTCTAATCTGTTTATCTGCATTTTAAACTCTATCTTTTTTAATTAAATTTGCACAAACCTATTTGTGAGATGGTCCGTCACCGGCAACTTATAGGTTCGATTATTTAATAAAACGTTCCATGAAGATACTGGTTTGCATAAGTAACGTACCCGATACCACCACAAAAATAACTTTTACCGATAATAACACGCAATTTAATACAGCAGGGGTTCAATTTATACTTAACCCCTACGATGAAATTGCACTTGCACGCGCTATTGAGCTCACCGATGGGGGCAACGGTTCGGTAACGGTGATCAATGTTGGGGAAATTAGCACCGAACCCACCATCCGAAAAGCGCTGGCGATCGGCGCAACCGATGCGGTTAGGATAAACGCAAAACCACACGATGCCTGGTTTGTTGCTTATCAAATTGCGCAATACGTGAAAGCAAATCCATTCGATTTGGTATTAACCGGACGCGAGTCCATCGATTATAACGGCTCGAAGGTTGCCGCTATGCTGGGCGAATTGCTGGATATGCCTTCAGTTTCCATCATCAAGAAACTTGACACCAACGGCAGCAAGGTAACCGTTGAACGTGAAATTGAAGGCGGCAAAGAAGTTTTGGAAATACCGCTGCCCATTGTCGCTGGTTGTGCCGAGGGGGTTGCCGAGCCTAAAATACCGAATATGCGGGGTATTATGTCGGCGCGAACAAAGCCATTGGTTGTTATTGAGGCAACCGAAGTAAAAACATTCTCGGAAGTATTGAGCTATGAAACGCCTGCCCCTCGGGGCCAGGTGAAATTAGTGCCCGCTGATGATGTTTCAAAACTGGTAGCATTATTGCACGAAGAAGCCAGGGTTATTTAATATTGTACACTACGATTATAAACCAATATGCCTGTTTTAGTTTACACGGAAAACGTTGAAGGGAAGTTTAAGAAATCAACCTTCGAGGTTATTTCGTATGCCCGCGCCATTGCCGATCAAAATAACACAACCCTAACCGCCGTTTCGATTGGAAATGTAGCGAATGACGACTTAAAGTTGCCGGGCAAATACGGCGCCAGCAAAGTGCTGAATGTTTCGAACGATAAGTTAAAAAACTTTATCAACCAGGCATATGCTTCTGTAATCGCAGAAGCCGCCAAAAAAGAGGGGGCTGACATTGTCGTGTTGTCTAATTCATTTTCCGGCCGCGGCCTGGCGCCGCGCATTGGGGTTAAATTGGAAGCCGGCGTTGCTGATGGAGTTGTTTCACTGCCTGAACAATCGGGGGGTAAATTCATCGTCAAAAAAACAGCCTTTTCAGGCAAAGCGTTCGCAAAGGTTGAGCTGACCTCGGCAAAAAAAATTATTTCACTTATCCCCAACTCCTACAAAGTTGTGGAAACAAGTGCGGCGGTAACTATCGAAGATTTTGCTCCCGAAATAAAGCAATCCGACCTTAGTTCAGTTATAAAAGAAATTGTGCGCTCAACCGATAAGGTTTCATTGCCCGATGCCGATATCGTCGTATCCGGCGGCAGGGGCCTCAAAGGCCCGGAAAACTGGGGCATGGTGGAAGAACTGGCCGACCTGCTGGGCGCTGCCCTGGCTTGTTCAAAGCCGGTTTCCGATGCCGGATGGCGTCCTCACAGTGAACATGTTGGACAAACAGGTATTGCAGTCAGTCCAAATTTGTATATTGCGATAGGAATTTCGGGCGCTATACAGCATTTGGCCGGTGTAAGTTCGTCAAAAGTGATCGTTGTGATCAACAAAGATGCCGAAGCGCCGTTTTTTAAGGTGGCAGACTACGGTATAGTAGGCGATGCGTTTGAAGTAGTGCCAAAATTGATTGCAGCAATAAAAGAATACAAAGCTTCGGCATAATAAGGATCCGTTGAGATGGGTAACGACATGAAAAAAATAAAGCTGGATATTGTTGGCTTATCCTACAGCCAAACACAATCCGGCGCCTATGCCCTGGTTTTAGGCGAAGTAAGCGGCCGCCGCCGGCTACCGATAATCATCGGCGCGTTCGAGGCACAAGCCATCGCCATCGAAATTGAAAAAATGACCCCCAGCAGGCCGCTAACCCACGACCTGTTTAAAAGCTTTGCACAAGCCTATCATATTACGGTACAGGAAATTGTGATCTACAACCTTGTCGACGGTATTTTTTACTCAAAGCTGATGTGTTTCGACGGTAAAAGAACCGTAGAAATAGACGCCCGCACCTCCGATGCTATCGCCATCGCCGTGCGATTCGACTGCCCTATTTATACTTACGAATTCATTCTTTCAACCGCGGGCATTGTAATTGAAGGGAACGACTTTGTGTACCTGGAAAATATAAACGATACGCCGGAAGAAAAAGTAGTTTCCCCTGCGGGTGGCTTTACCTCGCTCAGCGTTGACGAGTTGAAAACCCGCCTAAAGGAAGCCCTCGCCGAAGAATCCTACGAAAAAGCCGCGAAGATCCGTGATGAACTGAACCGGCGGAAATCGTCTTGATTTCAGATGTTCACCCCGAGCGCTATCGGGGGTCGGATTTCAGGAATATGATTCGGATTTATGAATCGGGCTTTTTTTGCCTTTTGCTTCATCCAGGGGAATATCACGAGTGGGAATAAAATTTTGTAGCGCTACACCCTGCTACAAAGCGCTACAGAATTGACAATCAATCATTTAGCTACTGACAAGATTTTGTCAATGACAAAATATTGCCACCACGTGCGCCAGCAATGAAGAGTTTATCTTATTTTTTAGCGATTCCATAGAAAATTAATTCGGGTTGGGGAATCGGGTCAAAAGTCTATATTCCATCAATTTTTTCCTACGCTTTCGATTTCATATTTAATTCCTTATTTTCCCGACAAATATGACTTCGGGTAATTCTCTTACTTTAATCCCAGCCTTATGAGCATTAAGCTGCGCTTAATACTGATGAATTTTATGCAATTTTTTATATGGGGGGCGTGGCTGCTTACCATCGGGGCATATTGGTTTCAAAACAAACATTGGTCGGGTACCCAATTTGGCGCCATATTTTCAACGATGGGAATTTCGGCCATATTTATGCCGGCACTCACAGGCATCATCGCCGACAGATATATCAACGCCGAAAAATTGTATGGCCTGATGCATATTTTAGGCGGATTAACCTTGTGCAGTATCCCATTTGTGACGAACCCAACAACCTTTTTTTGGGTGATATTGTTGAATATGATCTTCTACATGCCAACTCTGTCTCTATCCATCACCGTCGCCTATGCGGGCTTAAAAAGCACAGGCAGTGATGTTGTAAAAGATTTCCCGCCAATACGAACCGTCGGCACATTTGGGTTCATTGTGGCCCTATGGGTGGTAACATTTAGCAATAACGAAACCTCGGCAAATCAATTTTACATTGCCGGTGCGGTGGCATTAGCACTGGGAGTATTTTCGTTTAGTTTACCGCGGTGCCCGCCATTGTTGGGCAGATCAACTAATAAGACGATAAGGGAGTCGCTTGGTTTGCAGGCTTTTTCCTTATTCAAGACCCCGCGATTTGCCACGTTTTTTATTTTTTCGTTGCTATTAGGCGCCGCGCTACAGCTTACCAACGCTTATGGCGATACGTTTATACAGGATTTTAAGAATATTTCTGCCTATGCTGGTTTATACCCGGTGCAACATCCGGCACTGATCATGTCGATATCTCAATTCTCTGAAATGGGCTTCATTCTGCTCATACCTTTTTTTCTCAGGAAATTCGGCATCAAATATGTCATGCTGATCAGCATGTTGGCTTGGGTGCTGCGTTTCGGATTGTTCGCGTACGGCAATCCGGCGGGCGGTTTGTGGATGCTTATTTTGTCATGCATTGTGTATGGGATGGCCTTTGATTTCTTCAATATCTCCGGATCACTCTTCGTGGAAACGAATACACCACCGGAAATACGCGGCAGCGCACAGGGATTGTTTATGATGATGGTAAATGGCTTTGGCGCCTTTTTCGGAAGTATTACCAGCGGTTATATGATTGATCGATTTTTTACACATACCGATCACAGGAAAGACTGGCACAGCATCTGGCTTACTTTTGCTGCCTATGCCCTGGTGATTGCGGTAATATTTCCACTCGTGTTTAGAAATAAGCGAGATACCGAACCCAAACAATTGGCGGATTTAACCTGAACTACCATGTTTAAAATACCTTTAATTATTGCAAGCTTTCCTGACAAATGAAAAAGCACTACCGAAAAGAGGATAATTGTTTAAACTGCGGCGCCACCCTGCAGGGTAAGTATTGCCATGTTTGCGGCCAGGAAAACCTTGAGATAAAGGAAAGCTTCGGCCACATGATGAACCATGCCATCAGTGATTATTTCCACTTCGACCACCAGTTTTTTCATACGCTTAAACCATTGCTATTTAAACCCGGATTTCTGACAAAAGAATACATGGCCGGTAAACGGGTCCAGTTTCTGCACCCTGTTAAGATGTATATTTTTATCAGTGTTGTTTATTTTCTATTGTTGTTTAACAGCGGGGCGAGGATTGCGCAAGTAAATACTAATCCAGATAAAAAAGTGCCGGCGTCTGGCATAGTAACAGGCAAAAAGCCTGCAGGCAATAAAAGTGGCATAAAACGCACCAAAGTTGATTCCGGGACTGTTACCGTTTCTAACGATACCACCCTGGCACAATACCATGCAACACAGGCAAAACTGCCCCCTGAACAAAGGGACGGCTTTGTAACCCGGGTGTTTGCCGAGAAACTATTGAGTTACAACGAGGAATATGGCAAGCACGGCGGTGAGCATTTTGTTGAGGATATTCAGCATAACGTACCCAAAATGATGTTTGTGCTGCTGCCTTTATTCGCGGTTTTTTTGGGGATTACTTTCCGCAAAAACAAAAAGTTTTATGTCGAGCATCTCATCTACACCTTTCATTTCCATTGCTTTGTATTTCTTTTTGCGTCCATAATCCTGTTGATCGAGATGGTTTTGCCCGGCAGTTGGAAAGAGGTAAAACAATGGCTTAGCTTTGCAGCCTTCATTTATGGGCTTTGGTACTTTTACAAATCGCTCAAAGTAGTTTATGAGCGTAGCAGGTTTAGAACTATTACTAAAATGATCGGCCTATCGTTAGCGGATATGGGTGCCCTCATTGTATGCACTACTTTGCTGACATTTATAACGGCGCTGCTATAATAACGTGTCATTTTGTGGTCACCGCGATTATTACGCCAAGATCGCCGTCGGTTTGTGTCCAATTTTTTCCAGGCAGGTACATACGCGAGACAAAACCGTCGAGGTATAACGCTTCCCGGCAACCCATGGATTTAAAATAACTGGCAAAATCATAAAAGTTTACCGGAACTTTTGATATCGCAAAAACCACATTACCATTCGGCAGCAGCCCTACCCCGTTTCGAACGTTCAGGTTGATTGAACCTTGTTTAAAAGTAGCAGGCACCGATCCATCGATCACCAGCATTGGCCCCGACTGTGTGGCATATTTTATTTTACCATCGTCCTGAAAGTTTTTGGTATCGCAAATAGCAGGAACGGCGCTGTTGGATATGTAAAATACACCGTTTGGTTTGATATAAAAGTTTCCGTTGCCAGAAGATGTATCTAACTGAGATCGGACCTGCCCATTTTCAATAAACAGCCCTTTGGGCGACTGATCCAGTCCATACATTCCGCCGTTCATCGCAAATACCAGCTTTCGCCCGCTCTTTGTCAGCCATGATTGAAGGTTCCTGATACTGCCAAAATTTTTGCCCTCGTCGTCTTTCCAGTACATAACTATGTTTTGCTTTTTGCAATCGCCCGTATAAGCAATAAATCGGTCATCTTCAACCTGCTTTATCTTGCTGAAACCAAATATTAACGTTAGTGAAGCAAAGAATGCCACTTTCAGAAGTGCTTTCCGGCTGATTTTCATACTATGTAAATGTATGTAATTTGACCGAAGCGACTATTCTTGTACACAAAAAAGCAAGACTAATCCAATAGTCTTGCCTGATGAAAGGTTGATGTAATTATTTTAAAACGCCGTCAGTGCGACAGTCGGCCTACCGGTCGGGTCAAATGCCCCGG
>DASRTD010000358.1:0-8526 GCA_035656115.1 Mucilaginibacter sp. | reverse complement strand
GTAAATTATGATGAAAAATAATAATATGAACATTAAGTAAATCTGGGTTAAGAAATCCTTTTATCGAGACATAGTGAAATAAGATTTGATGAATGAAGGTGTTTTGGTTAAAATCAAATAACCGTTTACTTATCTTCATATCGCCATTGTAATGGTCAGCAAGTTTTAAGAACGCTTCCCACGAAATATGAATGTTGTATTTGATATAAATGCAAGACCAATAATAAAGTGCCAAGGCCAAACCTTTGTATAATTCACTTATTCTTTTCAGGTCGCTTGCAACAATATCACGAAATATAGACGCAATATCCTTTATGTCGGTATATTCTAGTCCTTCGGAGTCCCTCGCGAAGACAAATAATATCATGTATAAGGGCGCGTTATAAATTTCAGCAAGGCTAGTAGAAGGTAGTATTTTATCTGCGGACTTTCTCCAACTGCGGTTAAGGGCAATTATTTTTGATATTATTTTTTCATTTTCACTTGTTGGCAATTCAAAAACATTTTTTCCTGATAGATATTTTTCATATCCTTTTTCGTCGGAACTGAGACGATCTCCGATAATTACTCGAACATTATTATAATTTGAAATCCTATTTAAGAAAGTGACTAAATCTGAGCTTTTTATAACTGATGGCCAGTCGTCAAGGAAAATAACATATTTTTCTGTATTGTTGCCAATGTGCAATAAATCATTGCAAAAGAGACCAAAATCATCAATCCACAGGATTCGAAAGGCCTCGTCGATACAATCTATGGCCAACCTTCTTAAAAACGTGGACTTACCGCACCCCCCTGGACCGGTTATTACCGCTGCAATCCTGCTTTCCCCACTAAAGCATTTTAATATTTCATTTTTTACTGTGTTGACGGATTCTCTTTTATAATCCCAATTCCTGACTACCCCGTACCATTGACAATCCTTATCTTTTTTTCCTATATAGAAGTCAGTATAAGTTATGTCCCGATCCTTGTTTAAATTATCTCTAAATACAGAATTGATGAGACGTGCGCCTTTAGAATTTAGGCCATGAATAATGTTATTAGCATAAACTTGATTGGATAATTTTTCGATTTCCTTGACCGCAAAAACGTAGTCTTCAAAAATCATAATATTAGTCGGGGTAAAATCTACAGATTCTTCTTTACAAAGGAATTTTATTATTGTCCCCACTTCCGGGGGCTTGTGTTCAGCATTGTTCTCCAGACTAAGCTTGTTGATAATGTCCTGCCGTAGCTTTTTAAAGTAAGGGTTCGTCCTGGTGTCTGATACCTGAAGTTTTCTACCAGTTGACTTAAAAAAAGCCAATTTAACCTCAGCTCTCAACGAATTAAGATATTCTACGTCTGTGGGTACTCTTGAATCCATCGTTATGACGCTAAAATCTCCAATGTCTTTTTACGGGGTTTTTATTGGGTTTAAAATCTCGTTTTTGTACGCTCATAGCGCTCTCTTTGCTAAATAAAGTTAACCCCTTTGTGGTAAAGATAAAAGTAAATATTATGGAAACACTAACAAAAATCCGCTACCACCAGCCAGATTTGGATGCCCGTGTCGCGTCACGGCCCAAAGAAATCGAGTTAGGAATTATTTCGAATGCTGAAAACTATGGCGGGCGTAACCAGCCAGCTGCCGACAATGAAAACGTTCAATCATTTTTCGAGGAAGATCATTTGAAGTTTCAAGGTCTTATCGATGAAGTAAACCAGTCACTACAAGTCAACACCAGTATTCATCACGTTGTTGAGCATAAGCAGGTAACTGAAAACAAGGTGCGCGAAGTGCTCAACAAACAATCTGTTGTCAGACAAAAGCAAAACCAGAACACTGCTCAATTACACGGTAAAAAACCACCATTCAGTAAACGAATCCTACGTTTTATACTAATTGCAACTGCCGTGCTAATCTTTGGCGATGTTATTTTTAATATCCCTGTGTTCGTAACATACGGCTATAATAAAGCAGAGGCATTTTTCTTGAGTTTAATATTCGCATTCCTCTTAGGCATTTTAGCCCATTTCTTTAAACGGATTATCTCATGGGGTAAAACAGTCTGGCAGCAAAGAATAATTGCTATTGGGCTTCTCCTGCTAATGGTCGTTCTGTTCTATACGATGGCGGCGCACCGGGCGCAATTCCTTGAGGTGCAAGCGTCAGATGATGCGGCTAAAACGATCTCTGTTTCACCAATACCGTTTGCGATTATATCGTTACTGCTGTTTTTGGGAGCTGTGGTTATCAATGATTTCTATTTCCCCTCGAAAGTGCAACGTGATGCCATGCTTGAATATCAACGATTGATTAAGGAAAAGCAAGAACTTGATGATGAATATGCCCGCCTGAAGAATGAAGAGGCTGCCATCGAAAATGATCATGTAGAAGTACGACACATGAATGCATCCATCCTCGAATATGGCTGCTCATTAGAAGAATTAATTATTTCTAAAGCGCATGAAGGTTTCGCCCTTTGGAAAAAACATAATATGCTGTACCGAAAGGATAATTGCCGCCCGCGCTCATTTGACAAACCAGGCTATCCACTTCCTTTTAGAACCAACTTTCAGAAAATCAAAACCCAAAACAACCATGAAATTTACAATTAAATATATCCCGCTATTTATTGCGTTGTGGCTCTTAATAAGCTGCGATGACAATAAACCACTATTTGATAATGATATAACAATCATAGTTGACAAAACGGATCGAATGACGGCATATCCCACTGCTGACGAAATTACCGGACAGTTGGGATTAAAGGATAATCCCTGGCAAGGCCTGCGGATTACCACCACATACATATCCGATAAGGACGTTAACGATGTAACTGTTTTGACGCTGGAAGCTGAAAATGAATGGAGCGGTAACATCATGATGCGCAAAGCTAAAGTTCAACATTTCATAAAACAATTGCAGCGCTGCCTTACAGCAATGGTTAATACTGGCACATGTCCCTATTCCATTATTTATCGGACGATTGCCAGGCAAGCAAATCGATTAATGATTTCACCGGCACATAGCAAGCTATTATTAGTGTATTCTGATTTGAAGGAAAATGACGTTGATTTAAATTTCTACGATTCAAAAGTCATGACCAGGATACAAAAGAATCCACAAAGTGTTGTCACACAACTAGAAGCGACTGCACGGCTTAAACCGCTTAACGGGTTACAACTATGGCTAATCTACAATCCGGTCTCATTTACGCAAAACAACACTTATATGAGTATTGCTGGGTTCTACCAGCACCTCTTTAGCGCTAATGGCGCTGAAATACACATTGCAAACAAATATGTACAGCAATGAAAGTAGTTGTCCAATTCATAAAATTCCTCTGCTACAGTGTTATCACTGTAGTGGAGTTTATTTTAACGATGCTTTTAGACATCATTATGCAGATGAAAAAAGGATTTCAATAACCATAAAATTATCAAATCATGAAAGCTTTTCTTTCCTTTATCCTCACCCTCCTGGGCGATTTATGTAATTCACTCATTGATGCTTTTGAGAAGAAAAAAGGCTTCAATGCAAATTTTGGCAAGGAATCGGATATTGCCTCACGGTTTAATAAAGGATTTCTGATTTCTAAACACCGTAAACTTACCCGGAGAAAATCGTTTGAAAATATTTTATTGAGCGGTCCCACAGGTAGCGGCAAGACCGTGCGGTTGATAGCCAAAAATTTGTTCACTCTAAGAAATTGTTCGATCATCATCAACGATAGTTCTAAAGAGCTCTTTTTGTTAGTTTCAGGCCATCTCAATCAATTCTTCAATATCCTCACGCTCAACTTCTCAGACAGCACGATTAGTTCCGGGTTCAATGTCCTTTCAAGGATTAAAAAGCCCAACGATGTGAATAAGATCGCGCATTTGTTGGTAGCCTCAAGTTTGGATAAAGGCAATAGCAGCGATCCATTTTGGTCGCTCCAAAGCAAAAGTTTGTTGCAGATTCTGATTCGCCTAATACTTCATCAGCCGGAAGAGTATCGGAATATGGCCAATGTGCTTCATGTGTTGAACAACTTTGCTGCCCAACCCAAAAAGGTTGATGTATGGATTGCCAAAACCAAAGACGAGAAGCTGATCCTTGATTACAAGGCGTTGATCAGTACGCCTGAAAAAACGCTACAGAACATAGTGGCTTCGGCAAAAGCTGCTCTACAACTATTCGATGACCCTGAAATCGCTAAAACAACCGCCTATGATACCATCGATTTTGACCAATTGAGGCAAAAACCAACGATTATATTTTTGCAAAATTCTATAAGCGATCAGAAGTACATAAGCATCCTCAATTCGATATTTTTTGAACAGTTATACGGCCATATCCTGCAAGAATTGCCGGGCAAGAATGAGTTAGATACCTTCATCATATTGGAGGAAGCCAGTAGCATGTACATTCCAATGTTACCACTTGCACTGGCTAATACGCGCAAGCATCGGGTAGGAAATTTGATTTGTGTCCAAAGCCCAAATCAGCTAAAGACCCTTTACAAAGACGAAGCTGACAATATCGCTTCAAATTGTGTTACGAAAATATACCTGCCCGGGCAGACATCAATGGAAGTATTACGCGATCTGGAATCGCTAAGCGGGAAATGCATATATATCGATGAAAAAAAGCAAGAGCGTGTTAAGCAATTATTGACTGTCGATGAAATCCGCCTGTTGCCGGAAAACCGAACTCTCATCCTCTCGGGCAACCACCCATTCATCAAAGGCAGAACATCACCGTACTACAAATCACTTCGATACAAAGGATATGCAAAGATTCCACCAACATCATTGAAGGGCGATATTCCTGATGAACCGCTTTCATTACTGCAATGACATGGGAATACGGAGCAAGGCCCTCTACCACTATCTTTTGAAGTCCGGCGTACTGTACGGGACAGAGGAAGATATTGCCCAGGCTAAGCGTACCTACCGGGAGATATACAAACGGCAATGGAAGCAACGCAGAAGGCCACGAAAAGAAATCCGTATTGAATTTACCCTTAAGGAATTTGAAACGATTAAAGCCAAAGCGATGGAATCAGGCAACTGCCATACTGCCTATGCACGTTATGTTATTCTGTCGTCAATAGCATTGACGCAACAAATTCCAAATAAGCAAGCGCTGTTAAAAGTATTACAGATAATGAGCATGGCTGCTATCGCTTCGGCAAAGAACATTCCATCCTGGCAACTATCAGAGCAACTTGCCCAGGCAGAACAAATGTTATTACACTATTTAAAGGCATAAGATTATGAACGGACGGACAATAGAACGGCAACCAAGTATTGAGCATATTTTGGCCGAAGAGCAAAAAGCTTTGCGCGAGATACGACTTATCCGCAACGAACAGGAAATGGAAGGACTTAATGACAGAGTCTTGCAATTTGAGGAATCCGGCGGGATACGAATAGTATCATACAATGACTATGCAAAGGAAACGGTATTCCGCGATCCCGAAGGCAAAGAACAGGTTGATGTAATGGAACTATCTGTCGATGAGAAAGTCGAATTGGACGCTATGTACGACATAGTTTCTGAATATGAAGAAATGGAAACCGATGAGGCCCCGATCCTTGAAGAAGAAAAAGAAATAGACGATGCTTGTTCCAGAGATGAAATAGACGACAATGATCGCGATGAGATGGAAATGTAAATGTAAATGCAATTGACGAAATGCTACACCCGATGAGTTTATCAAAAAACATAGATTACACCCGGAATCACGACCTAACTGTCGAGGAAGTAAAAGCATGTCCACTATTTTCTCACTTAACCGATCAGGAAGCCGAACAAGTCATTGAAACCCTGAAATTATTTACAAAAATTGTTTACGATTTTTATAAACATAAGGCTAAAAAGTCATAATTATTTCGTACCTTACATTCATTAAATCACTGAAAATCTATCGTTTATGAATGAGGTTGCATTATTCTCCACCTTTGCTAAAGGGTCACAATTGCGAATTGTCAGGGGTACAAATTGCGTTATTTATACCAGGGTTTCAAGTAAAGAACAGACTGAAAATTTAAGCTTGGCATCACAACGTAAAACATGCCATGCCTATGCGGAAAAACGTGGCTATGGGGTCTTAGCGTCCTTCGGTGGTACGCATGAAAGCGCAAGCAATGATGAGCGGAAAGAATTTCAGGCGATGCTCTCGTTTGTCAAAAAGTCTAAAGAAAAAGTGTCGTACATCTTGGTTGCAAGCCTTGAACGGTTTTCCCGCAACGACAATTCTATTTGGCTAAGTGGCCAACTACGAAAACTAGGGATTGAGATCGTATCCGTAACGCAACCAATTGATACCTCCGGCCCTTCGGGTCAGATGCAGCAAAAATTGTTGTTTCTTTTCGGCGAGTTTGATAACCAGTTACGCAAGCAGAAGTGCACTACCGGCATTAAAGAAATGCTCTCAGGTGGCGATTGGCCTACAAAGCCGCCATTGGGCTATGACAGCATTAACGTTAACGGCAAGCGGAAAATAGTTATTAATGCAAAGGGCAAGTTGCTGAAGCAAGCATTTACCTGGAAACAGGAAGGATTTACCTATGATGCCATCCGGGACCGCCTGGCAGAAAAAGGCATCAAACTATGCCGGCAGCGAGTAGGGGCAATCCTCCGTAATCCGTTTTATTGTGGAATGATCGCTCATAACATGTTGGAGGGAAAGTTAGTTCAGGGTAATCACGAACCATTGATTTCTAAGGAACTATTTCTAAGAGTCAACGGATTGCTGGACCAAAATACCCATGGATACACTGTCCAAGAAGAAAACGAGCATATCCCGTTAAAGCGCTTCTTGGTGTGTGAAAAATGTGGCAGAGCCATGCGCGGCTATATCGTCCACAAAAAGAACATTCATTATTATAAATGCTGCTCTATTGGCTGCGGCAACAACCGTAACGCCAACGTCCTCAACCAAAGGTTTGCTGAATTGCTGGAAGTGTTCAAATTAGATATGGGAGATGACCTCATTAACCTGATCAAGCAACAAGCGATAGCAACCTTCAACCAATTTACGAAAGGCAATGAAGATGCTTGCATCCAACTACAAGAACAATACAAAGAGTTAAAAAAGAAAATCAACCGATTGGAGGAACGCTTTATAGAAGAGGAAATAAATGCTGACTTGTACAATAAGTTCGCGGCTAAATATGCTGACGAGTTGAAAGAAATCGAGGCCCAACTTGCAAAGGCCTCAAACAAAGTGTCGAACCTTGATGAATGCATCGACTTGGCAGTCAATTTTGCCCTTAATCTGCCTAAAAAGTGGCTTTCTGCCGATTATTCGACCAAGCAAAGACTGCAATTTTTGGTATTTCCTGAAGGTATCAGCTATAGCCGCGAAACAGATAGGTGTCGAACCACCCGGATAAATTCCGTCTTTTCGTACATTGCTTATTTAAAGCAAGTTATGCTGAAACAAGAAAGCGGCATACCCGAGTTGAACCTCGATTATACCGCTTTGTCTCGTTCCGTAGCGGGAGCAGGACTCGAACCTAAGACCTTCGGGTTATGAGGCGGGGTAAAAATGGTTTAATAAAAGTAAAAATGGCCTTAAATGATATAAGGAGGCACTTTTCAAAACCATTTCAAACCATTAGAACCCATTTGAGACCACCTCCGGTTTAAACATTGTTTTATCAAAACAGGTAATTTTGTTACTGTGGTTAGCCAGCCATTAACCTTAAATATATAAATAATGGCAACAGTAGATTTTTACATTTGGAAACGCCCAGCAAAAGATGGCCGCTTTCCAATTTCCATTCGTATTACTATTAATCGGAAGCCGTCCTATATCATAACAGGCCAGAAATTAGATAACCTGGAACAATGGGATGCAAAAGCACAACGCGTTAAAAAATCACACCCTAACTCCGTTCGTTTAAATAACTATTTGCGAAATGAGTTAGCGAAGGCAAGTGACAAAGCTTTGGAACTCGAAGCGAGAGGCCGCGCATCTGCCAAACAAGTTAAAGTAGGACTCAAACCTGTCGACGACAAACCAACTACCTTTAGAGATGTAGCTGATCAATTCCTCGCCGATCAAAAGGCACTTGGAAACTATGAGTGTTATCAAACTAAAAAGGGGCACTTGAAAAAATTCTATGCTTTTGCCAAAAACGATAACATATCATTTGAAGAAATAACTGTTGAGTTTATGCAACGCTATCTGATATTTTTAAAACAAACAAAAAAGGTCAGGTATAATGAAAACACCCCTGTCAAGCCATTAAGCAGTAGAACGATTGCCAATCACCTGATTACCATCCGCACAATCTATAACCGGGCCATATCGATAAATCTTGCGAGGAAAGAAGATTACCCATTTGGCGCAAGAGGGAAAGTTCCTATCAAGTTAACCGGGGCGGCCAAGATGGGCCTGGATGAGTCAGAGATCAAGAAACTTGAAGAAATCGATTTATCAAAGCGTAGTGAAATCTATAACCATGCCCGCAATATTTGGCTCACCGAATTTTACTTCGCAGGTATGCGCGTGACCGATTGCCTGTTATTAAAATGGAATG
>DASRTD010000357.1:0-23320 GCA_035656115.1 Mucilaginibacter sp. | reverse complement strand
GGAACCCCGATTTAAATCGGGGTGTGTCTGCTAGTCCTTCAGTCTTTATTATTAAAAGCTTTTATTAGATTTTCAATGTAAATCCCGCTTTTCATTGACTTTATATGAAGTTCTCGCGAATTTGCACCCACCTTAGTCTCGTGAGTTTCAAAATACACAATAACCCATGGCCCCTTATTTCTGGTAGCAGTCACTTTTCCTGCATTGTGCCGTTCTAACCTTTTATAAATATCTTCAGCGTGCCCAACATAATATCTACCGCTTTTCTTAGATTGCAAAATATAGGTGTAAAACATTTGAAAAAGATTAAAAAACAAAACCCCGATAAATCGGGGCTTCGTACCTGGGGCGGGAATCGAACCCGCACTCCTTTGACGGGAACAGGATTTTAAGTCCTGCGTGTCTACCAGTTCCACCACCCAGGCAGGCGATTGACTTTTTGCTCGGAATCGAACCCGCACTCCTTTGACGGGAACCCCGATTTCAATCGGGGCGTGTCTACCAGTTCCACCACCCGAGCAGGTAATTAACCTTTTAAAAAAAATCCCTTCTTTTGGTGGAAGGGATTAGAGCGAAAGACGAGACTCGAACTCGCGACCCCGACCTTGGCAAGGTCGTGCTCTACCAACTGAGCTACTTTCGCGTTTGCGGAGTGCAAATATAGGCAGAAATGGAACTTCTGCAAACAAGATTTTCATTTTTTTCGAAAAGGCTGTTAATCAGATGCTTTAAGTGCCTCCCAAATCAAATCCCCCTCAAAACCCCCGCACGTGGCGTATAGCTGCACCTTGTACCGATGTTTTAAATGATTAATGTAGCCGTTTTTTTGGCCACGAGGTTGCGCAAGTGTTCGTTCCGCGGCATTATACAAATAAACCCGCCGAATCATTGCGTTTAGCATGTTTATTAATTTCAAAACACCGCGATATTTTTGTATATACACCCAATTGTTTTTTCTTTATTTTTGGCAGGCTCTGTCAGCAGGCGAAGCCAACCAATATCCTAACAATAACAAACTATTCAACTAAACTCAACCTAAAAATGACTACTACCACTACTACTACGCGCATGTATTACCTTGCGATGGGTGCATTCTGGCTCGTTTTTGGCCTTATCACAGTTTTCAAACCGGGACTGATGGATCTGTTTCAAACCGCGAATGGAGTTCAGGCAAAAACGGCATTTTCTAATCACGTTTGGATGCACGACGGACTGGATATATTAGCGTTCTGTTTATTGCTGTTTGCCCTATCACGTGAAACCGTCAGCCGCAATGTATTGCGCGTAACAGCACTCGCTGCATTGATGCCAACTATTGGCATTACCTATTCACTTTTGACTACAAATTACTGGAGTCCGTTGTTTATTGTTGCCGGACTGGGCTGTTTTGCGTTCGTTGTCTGGGGCTTTCTTCTTTCTGCACGGATAAAAAGATAAAAGCGCGAAGCCGAATAGAGGGAAACTGCTTTGTTTTGGAACGTTTGCAGCCAAATTCATTCAACCGCTTTCAATGCATCCCAAATCAAATACCCTTCAAAACCCCGCCCCATCGCATATTGCTGCAGTTTGTAACGGCGCTTTAAAGGGTTTTTCTCAGCCAGCGTGGCTGCTTTTTTGGCGAGGATATTTTGCAGCGTTTGGAAATACTCGTGATCAGGAATGGTTTGCAGGACCTTCCTGATCAACCCATCGGGCACCCGTTTTAGCTTAAGGCCCTGTTTTATTTTTATCCTCCCCCACCCTTTTTGGTTAAACTTTCCCTGCACATAAGCTTTGGCGAAGCGCTCCTCGTTTAAATAATTGTTTTCGATGAGCCTTGCAATGATGTTTTCCACCTCTGCTGGCTTTAGTTCACACTCATACAGCTTATCCCTTACCTCCTGCTGGGAGCGTTCCTGGTAAGCGCAATAGTGCTCGGCTTTGGTATAGGCGGCCTGCCCGTCGATTATTTTTTTTCTTTTCGGCTCCTCCATCAAACCAAAGTTGTTAAAATTTTCTTCTATTGACGGAAAATATAAGCAAATTCGTGGCATGCCGGTTAATCCATACACTACATCAGCAATTAAACAGATCATCAGGGCGGAAGGCGAGGTGGTTAAAGAGTATCTGATCAGCACCCTGCTCACCGACAGCCGGCGCATCAGCAACGCCGCTGAAGGCCTGTTTTTTGCCCTTAGCGGCCGGCGTAACGGACATGAGTTTATTGCCGAGGCTTTTGCCGCCGGCGTACGCAACTTTGTGGTGCGGCAAGGGCCCGAGATAAAAGTGCCTGAAGCCAACTTCCTCATCGTGCCGGATGTACTGGCTGCTTTGCAGGCGCTTGCTGCGTATCACCGGGCGCAGTTTGAGCTGGAGGTGATCGGCATTACGGGCAGCAACGGCAAAACCATTGTAAAGGAATGGCTGTACCAGTTGCTGTGTGCCGATAAAAACATTGTGCGCAACCCGAAGAGCTATAATTCGCAGATCGGCGTGGCTTTGTCGGTATGGCAGATCAACGCTAAAAATGACCTGGGTATTTTCGAAGCGGGCATCTCCACTACCGGCGAAATGGAGCGGCTGGAAAAGATGATCAACCCGGCAATCGGGGTTTTAACCCACGTAGGCACCGCGCATGATGAAGGTTTTGAAAACCGGGAGCAGAAGATAAGGGAAAAGCTGTTGCTCTTTAAACATTGCCGCCTGCTGGTACACAACTATGACTTGCTGCTCGGTTTTAAGGACGACATCCAGGCGAAGGAACGTTTTACCTGGAGCACTAAATTTAAACAAGCTGACCTGTATGTTTTCAGCGAGACGACTATATCAGGGAATTTTTACCTGCGGGCAAAGTTCAAAGGAAAAGAAATTGAGTGCATTATCCCTTTTAAGGACGAGGCCTCCGCTGAAAACGCCATCGTTTGCTGGGCAACCCTGCTGGCCATGGGTTACAGCCCGGCAGACGCCGACAAACGCCTGGAACACCTAACGCCGGTAAGCATGCGCCTGGAGCTGAAAACCGGGATAAACGATTGCTCGATCATCGACGATTCGTACAACTCGGATGTGCAGTCGCTGGAGATTGCACTGAATTTCCTGTCTCAGCAAAACCAGCATCCTAAAAAGACGGTCATCCTGTCGGATATTTTTCAAACAGGCCTGCAGGCCGATGTGCTGTATAAACAAGTGGCGGCAATGATGAAGGTCAAAAAAGTGGACAAACTGGTAGGCGTGGGTGAATCGCTCAGCAAATACCAGGATGAGTTTGACGTGCCAGAAAAATACTTTTATGGAGATACCCCTGAAATGCTGCAACATTTGCGGTCGCTCAATTTCAGGGATGAAACGATACTGATAAAGGGGTCGAGGAAGTTTGAATTTGAAAGCATCAGCCGTGCTTTGGAACAAAAAGCGCATGAAACGGTGATGGAGATCAACCTGAACGCCCTGCTCGGCAATCTGAATTTTTACCGCAGCAAGCTAAAACCGGGTGTAAGGGTAATGGCGATGGTTAAAGCTTTCTCATACGGCAGCGGCACCTACGAGGTTGCCAATATGTTGCAGTATAACAAGGTTGATTACCTGGCGGTAGCCTATATCGATGAAGGGGTATCGCTGCGTAAAAACGGCATAAACCTGCCCATTATGGTACTTAACCCGGAGACATCGGCATTTGACAAGCTAACTGAATACACGCTGGAGCCTGTGATCTACAGCTTTGGGCTGTTTGACGACTATATCCGCTACGCACAACAACAAAATGTGCTGAACTATCCCATTCACCTGAAGGTCGACACCGGCATGCACCGCCTTGGCTTTGAAAACTTTGAAGTGGAAACCCTTTGCGACTTGCTGGAACAAAACCGCTATGTAAACGTAAGGTCGGTATTCTCGCACCTGGCAGCCAGCGAAGCGGCCGAACATGACAATTTTTCGAAAACCCAGATCAAAAACTTTGAGAAAGCTTTCAAACAAATTGAAAAAACGCTGGGCTACAAGGTAATCAAGCATTTGTGCAATTCATCCGGAATTACACGCTGGCCCAATGCGCAGTATGATATGGTAAGGCTGGGCATCGGGTTGTATGGCATCGACGCGGCCATTCCGGCCACCGAAAACGGTTTACAGCCTATTGCCAGCTTAAAAACGAGTATATCGCAGGTAAAAAAGGTCCGCGCAGGCGAAACCATCAGCTACAACCGAAGCGGCAGTTTGGCCAAGGATGGCAGGATAGCAACGGTACGCATTGGCTATGCCGACGGCTACCTGCGTGCCTTCGGCAACGGCATCGGCAAAATGCTTGTGAAGGGCATACTGGCGCCGACTGTCGGCAATATCACCATGGATATGTGCATGTTGGATGTAAGCTCCATCGCCAACGTGCAGGAAGGCGATGAAGTGATCATTTTCAACGGGGAGCTGCGCGTGGAAGATTTGGCGGCGCAGATAGGTACCATACCTTATGAAATTTTAACTAATATTTCACAGCGGGTAAAAAGAGTGTACTTTTATGAGTAACAATTGAATTTTACCATGAGAAGAATAGTGCGGGCCCTTTTAAATTATTTTATCAAAGGGCTGTTGGTTGTAGTACCGCTGGGGGCGGCATTCCTTTTAATTTTCTGGACCATAAAGAGCATTGACAATGCGCTTAATTTGAGCGGCGTATTTTTAAGCAATGCCAAAACCGGCAAACCTTTGTACATACCGGGCTGGGGTATTGCCAATGTGGTCGTTATTATACTCATTGCCGGGATATTGGTCACCAATGTAGTAACAGAGCCGATAAAACGCTGGTTTAACCGCTGGCTCAACCGGCTGCCCATTTTTAAATTTCTATATTCATCCATAAAAGACCTTACTGAAGCCTTTGTGGGTGAGGAAAAGAAATTTAACGAACCCGTGTTGGTTGAGTGCAACGAATTCGGGCTGAAAAAGATCGGTTTCCTGGTGCAAAAG
Organism: Mucilaginibacter sp.; assembly: GCA_035656115.1. Lineage (GTDB taxonomy): Bacteria > Bacteroidota > Bacteroidia > Sphingobacteriales > Sphingobacteriaceae > Mucilaginibacter. Next base: position 18,382 of record DASRTD010000357.1, on the reverse strand, counting down.
GACCTTGCCGCGCTGCAATTGCCCGGCGAAGTAGCGGTTTATTTCCCTTACTCCTACTCCTTTGCCGGGCAAGTGGTCATCATTTCTGCAGACAAAGTAAAACCGCTAGACAAGAGCGCAGCCGATATGATGAAGTTTGTGATATCGGGCGGGGTGAGCGGATTATGATATCCCTCGTCGGTTAGCGCGTAAGGTGACCTGCTTCATACGACAAGTTTACAAAATTCAGGCGCGCTTAAAGGCCCGGATAGAAATAAAAGTACTGAGCAGCATCAGGGCTGCGGCAAGCAGGTACGGCGCACCCGGAAAATACACAGAAGATGCTTTCTTCGTAAAAAAGAAAAATACATAACTGAATAAAAGCGGACCGATGATAAGGCTAATACTATTCAATATGGAAAAAGCTCCCTGCAATTCACCTTGCTCATTTTTTGCAACTTTTTCACTTGCGATGCCTTGCATAGCCGGCCCGGACAAACCACCAAGACAATACGGTATCACACACAAATAAAGCATCCAGCCCATGGATGCAAAAGCGAGAAATATTAAACCAAGGGCGTAAAAAATCAATCCGGCTATAATGTTTTTTTGCTTGCCGAATTTCGGCATCGTGTACCTGATCAATCCGGCCTGTATGGCAAATAAAACTACCCCAATAAACAGGCCCAGCGTTCCGACGCTGGCCGGGGTCCAATTGAATTTCTCATAAATAAACGTCGACAGCAAATATTCTATAGCCTTTTGCGCGATGTACACAATGCATGTGGCGGTCAGCAAGGCCGCCAGAGCCGGTTGCTGCTTATATATCCTGATTAAAGATAAAAGCGGGTTAGCGCGTTTCCATTCAAATTTTCTGCGGTTTTCTTTTCCCAGGGATTCGGGCAGAACAAACAGCCCATAGAATGTGTTGGCAAACGCGAAACCTGCTGCCGCAATAAAAGGTAACCTGATATTAATAGCATAAAGGTAGGCGCCCAGTGCTATGCCAAATATCAACCCAATGGCCGAAGCAGCGCCGACCAGCCCAAAATTTGCCGCCCGCCTGTCTCCGGTGCTCACGTCAGCAATATAAGCGGTCGCCGTAGAGGTGCTCGCTCCGCAAATACCGGCGATGATCCGGCCTACAAACAGCCAGGCAATCGTGGGTGCAAAGGCCATCACTGCATAATCTAAACCAAAACCAAATAACGAGATCAATAAAACTGGCCGGCGGCCATAACGGTCGCTTAGGTTGCCCATTATACTGGCAAATATCAGTTGCATCGTTGCGTACACAAAAGTTAACCAGCCAATGTATTTGGACGCCTGGTTTACGTTAATATGCCCTAATATCTGGAGTAACTTTGGCAATACAGGAATGATGATACCCAGGCCCAGCACATCGATAAAAATAGTGACGAAAATAAAAGCGAGCGCTGCGGATTGTTTGATTTTGGGCATAGATGGATATAAATGCGAACGTTCGCCAAATGTCTTAAATTATTTAAGGCCGGCCGAATAATTTAATTTTTCCGAAAGCTTCTGACTGCCAGGAGTGTGCTTAACAACATCAATATCGATCCGATAACAAACGGGGCGCCGGCAAACTGAAACGGGGCGTTTGGGCTGGTGAAATAATGAAAGGCGATGGTCATTAATGGTGGGCCGACAATAGTACTAAAGCTGGCAAGGCTGGTTAAGCCGCCTTGCAGCTCGCCTTGCTCATTTGTCGGCACATTAGTGCTCATGTATCCCTGTAACGCCGGACCCGCTATTCCACCGAGGCAGTAAGGGATTAAAAATGCAAACATCATCCATCCTTTTGAAGCAAAGGCAAATAAAATTAAGCCGATGGTGTAAAGCAGTAAACCTATCCATATACTGCGTTGCTGGCCAAATTTCGGGATAATGATCCTGATCAGCCCTCCCTGCACCGCGGCGATCAAAAGCCCTACAAATGCGAGCGAGCCGCCAACCCAGGCATTGTTCCAATGAAACTTTTCTATTGTATAAAAGGTCCATACACTTTGTACAGACTGCACTGCAACATATACCAGGAATAAGGAAACTGCCAAACTGATAACTTCCTTGTATTTGCTCAATTGCACCAATGTTCCTACTGGGTTTGCCCTTAGCCAGCTAAACGGTCTGCGGTTTTCAATGGAAAGCGACTCTGGCAATATGAAAAACCCATAGGCTGCATTTAACAACGCTAAAACTGCAGCTGCAATAAACGGTAGGCGAACGCTATAAGTACCGAGCAGCCCCCCTAACGCCGGGCCGACGATAAATCCAATGCCAAATGCAACGCCAATAAGTCCAAAATTTGCAGCCCTTTTTTCCGGCGGGCTGATATCTGCGATGTAGGCGGAAGCGGTAGTAAAACTTGCGCCGGTTATACCGGCGATTACACGGCCCAGGAAAAGCCACCATATTGTCGGCGCAAACGCCAGAAAAAGATAATCGATGCTAAAACCCAGTAATGACGCCAATAGAACCGGTCGCCTTCCAAATTTATCGCTCAGGTTACCGACCAGCGGAGCACATAAAGTCTGCATAATAGCATAAGCGAGAGTTAACAGCCCTGCATAGGGCGCGGCATCGCTGATAGTACCATGAATCATGTGCTGGATAAGACTGGGTAATACCGGGATAATGATCCCAAAACCCATAACGTCAATCAGCAGCGTAACAAAAATAAAGCCTAAAGCGGCCTCGCCCTTCGGTTTATGCATGCCGCAAAATAAAGATTAAACTTTAAATATTTTTTAAGAAAAAAAATCGTTCAAATTAAAATTTGCCTAACTTACCTAAAAATCAAACCCTTATGAAAGGCCTTAAGCTTGTAGTTTTACTGCCCGCAGTACTGGCAGTACAATGCGCAATGTCGCAAACCAGCACGCATCTTACCTTATCGGATCAATATCCCGCCGCAGGAGAAAAAATCTCAATAACCTACGATCCGGCCGGGACTGCAGTCGCTGGAAAAGATAATGTCACCGCCACAATTTATTTTTTGGATAATAAGCATTTTCCGGTAACGCACCTAACCCTGAACCCCGTCGGAACAGGCCTGGGCGGCGAGTTTACAATTCCTGATTCTACTAAAGCATTTTTTATTAACGTTGGCGCCGGCGAAGTTTTTGAAAACAACAACGACAAAGGGTATATCTACCGTATCTACAAAGACAAACAACCGGTTGAGGGCGCATACGCGATGAATGGACTCGTGTTTTTGCCAACCGTCGAGAACCACTACGCCAAAATAAAAATTGATAATGACGAAGGCGTAGGTTTATTTAACAAAGAGTTTGAACTATATCCAAATGGCGATAAAGCCTATGTAAGCAGCTATTACACAACAATTGCCCGGGCGCCTGACTTTAAGGGAATAGTGAGCAAAAAGATCGTGGAGCTGGAAAAAAGCACAAATGAAAAAGACCTTAACCTGGCGTCAGCACTGCTGAAGCTTCAAAAAAATAAAACAGCCGCTGACTCACTCGACGCTATGATACGGGTTAAGTTTCCAAACGGCACACTTGTACGAAATGACCTGGGCGCAACCATTTTCAAAGAAAAAGATCCCGCAAAAAAAGATTCCCTTTATAATGTCTACATAAACAGGTACCCCGAAGATAAAACAGAAAAAAATACGATACAGGATAATTTCAGGATGCAATTAGCGCTGGCTTACCTTGACAAAGGTGATATGCCAAATTATTACAAATACGAAAACCAGCTGAAAAATAAAGGAAATTTGGCCACGGAATTGAACAATATTGCTTATGAGTGGGCGAAGAAGGGGGAACACCTGGACGATGCACAGAAGCTATCAAAAGAGTCATTGGATATTGTCAACGAGCAAATAAACAACCCGGAACCAACTCCGTTTACAGCTGCATGGGAAGTGAAAGCGATGTATCAATATACCTATGATATGGATGCCGATACTTATGCTTTCGTACTGGCTAAGGAAAACAAGTTTGCAGAGGCGCTTACATATGAGCAGCCGGTGATTGACCACTCCAATGCCGTTGACCCTGATATCTATGGCAATTACATCAATATATTGATTGGAAACGGAATGGACGACAAGGCACAACAGGCTGCCGAAACTGCTGTAAAAGCAGGCCAGGGCGTAGCTGCGATAAAGGAAGCGCTAAAAATAGAGTACATAAGAAGTCATGGTAATGATAATGGCTATGATGCCTATGTTACCGCGCTTGGCAAACCCTGGAAAGATAAAGCATTGAGTGCACTTGCCAAGGAAATGATCAACAAACCTGCGCCTGCATTTACGTTGAAAGACCTGGCCGGAAAAGATGTGTCGCTTGCCGATTTTAAAGGCAAAATAGTAATTGTTGATTTTTGGGCTACCTGGTGCGGGCCCTGCAAGGCATCGTTCCCCGGCATGCAAATGGCCGTGGACAAATATAAGGATAACCCAAATGTAAAGTTTCTATTTTTAGATACCTGGGAAAGCGATCAAAACTACGTGGACGGCGTTAAAAAGTTTATTGGCGACAACAAATACAGTTTTTATGTGCTGTTAGACGACAAAATGGTTGGTAATCGAAGAGGAAAAGTGGTGGACGATTTTGGAGTGACAGGTATACCAACCAAATTCATCATCGACAAAAACGGTAATATCCGTTTAACCCATATCGGCTATACCGGCACCCCGGAAGCATTGGTTGATGAAGTGAGCGCCATGATCGATATGACCAACAACCCTGATTTGGTAACCTCAGCGCCTGCGGCAGATAATGGAAAATCGGGTTCAAAATAAGCAATGAATTTGAAGGTGTGTTGATTTGAAAATTTGAAGATGCTTTTTCATTTTCAAATCGGCACATTTTCAAATTATCAAATCAGAAGTTCGGCTTCAGCACATATTTCTCGTAGAATTTGAAGATGTGCCCGGTGGCATCCTCGGCAGTATCTACCAGGCGGTATAGGTTCAGGTCGTCCGGCTGGATGTTATGCTGTTCGTTGAGCATCTTTTCCTCAATCCAGCTAAACAGACCTTTCCAATATTCCAGGCCTACAAATACAATAGGGAACCGCGCAATTTTACCGGTTTGGATCAGGGTGATCGCCTCAAAAGATTCGTCCATGGTGCCAAATCCGCCCGGCAGCACGATAAAGCCCTGCGAATATTTCATAAACATTACTTTGCGGACGAAAAAGTAATCAAACTCCATTATCTTATCCCGGTCGATGTATTTATTGTGGAATTGCTCGAAGGGCAGTTCGATGTTTAACCCTACCGACTTTCCTCCGGCTTCGTAAGCGCCTTTGTTTGCCGCTTCCATGATACCCGGGCCACCGCCTGATATTACGCCGTAACCATGCTCGGTCAGTAAACGGGCTATATCCTCCGTGAGCTTGTAATAGTCAGAGTCGTTGTGCGTGCGCGCAGAACCAAATATGGAAACGCAAGGACCAATCCTGGCCAGCTTTTCAAAGCCTTCCACAAACTCGGCCATGATCTTAAATATCTGCCAGGAGTCGGTTACCTTTATTTCCTGCCAGTTTTTATTATCAAATGCGTGTCTTATTTTTTCTTCACCGGTCATTCTAATTAGTGAGTTAGTGAATTAGCGAATTAGTGATTTGTCGGCCTGGGCCTTTTGTGCTTTGGCTGATGATGTTATTAACAGACCTATAAAGGTAATTAATCCGTTTACTAATATCAGTTCGTTATCAAAAACGTAACCGCCAAGTAGTTTGTTGGAGTAAATGCTCAAATAATAACAAATGGCCGGCGAGATGATGCAGATAAATGGTACGGCCTTATCAAGCACCTGTCTTTTGCCGGCAAATAATCCAAACGAATAGAGCCCGAGCAGTGGCCCATAGGTATATGAAGCGACCTTAAAAATGGCGGTGACAACGGCCGAATTATTAACTGAATTGAAAATGACTATGGTTAAAAACATCAAGCCGGAAAACCCAACATGTACCCAATGCCTGGTATTTACCAGCTTTTTGCTATTCGTAACCTCCTTTTTATCAAACCCTAAAAAATCGACACAAAAAGAAGTGGTTAATGCGGTTAAAGCAGAGTCGGTTGTTGCAAAAGTTGCCGCAGTAAGGCCGAGCATGAATACCATGGCGGGTATCAGTCCTAAATATTTCAGGGCAATGGTTGGATATAGGTAATCTGTGATTTTACCAACAGTAATGCCGTATTTCGCCGCATAAATCCAAAGCAAAGCACCCACACTTAAAAAGAAAATATTGATGACCACAAACACCGCCGTAAAACTGAACATGTTCTTTTTTGCCTCATGAATATTTTTCAGGCTGAGGTTTTTTTGCATCAGGTCCTGGTCAAGTCCGGTCATCGCCACAGTAATAAATAGGCCGCCCAAAAACGCCTTTATAAAATGGAACCTGCTGCCAATAAAATTGCTGAAGAAAAATATTTTTGAATAGCTGCTGTTTTTGATCGCCTCGGCAGCCTGGAAAATGTTAAAGTGAAGACTTTGGCAGATGAACCAGATGGACAAGAACACCGAAGAAACCAAAAATAGCGTTTGCAGGCTATCTGTGATGATGATCGTTTTTAAACCGCCTCTAAAGGTGTACGACCAGATGAGCACCAGGCATATTAAACCGGTAATTACAAAGGGAATGTGGTAACTATCGAAAATAAATTTTTGCAATACAATCACCACGAGGTACAACCTGAACGCCGAGCCGATAATACGGCTGATTAGGAATATCCCGGCGGCCGTTTTATAGCTCCAGGCGCCCAAAGCCCCTTCGATATAACTGTAAATTGAGGTTAACTTTAGCCGGTAGTAAAGCGGCAAAAGCACTGTTGCGATGATGATGAAGCCGGCGGCGTTGCCCAAAACAAACTGAAAATATTCAAACTGGTCGCCCGTTGGCGCGCCCACTTTGCCGGGTACGGAAATGAACGTCACGCCGCTCAATGCAGTTCCGATCATCCCAAACGCCACCAGGTACCATTTTGAATTGCGGTTGGCCACAAAAAACGTATCGTTGCTGGATGATTTCCGGGAGGTAAGCCAGGAAATGACCATAAGGACGAGGAAGTAACCAATGATAAATGAAAGTAGAATAGCTGGCGACATTTGGTAAAGTCCATGGGCGATCACAACTGTTCGAAGTTTTCCGGCGTTCCGCCATGAACCATGAACTATGAACCATGAACTAAGGGCGATTTAGCTATTATTTCTTAATTTCGCAACATGAACTTTTCCTCCAAACTATTGGAAGACGCGGTTACTGAATTTTCCAGGTTACCGGGTGTTGGGCAAAAAACAGCATTGCGTTTGGTGCTTCACCTGCTAAACCAGGATGTGCAGGATGTAGAAAGATTTAGTAAATCGATAAGCAAGCTGCGAAGCGAAATACAATTTTGCCGGGTATGCCTGAATATTTCGGACAGCCCTGTTTGCGAGATATGTGCTTCGCACAAACGCGACCATGGTATGATCTGCGTGGTGGAAGATACGCGCGACGTAATGGCCATCGAAAACACCAATCAATATAACGGAGTGTATCACGTTTTGGGGGGACTGATTTCCCCAATGGATGGCATAGGGCCGTCTGACCTGGAAGTAGATTCGCTGGTTGAACGGCTCAAAACCGACGAGGTAAAAGAAGTGATCTTTGCCTTGAGTGCTACCATGGAGGGCGATACGACTCTATTTTATCTTGATAAACGCTTAAAATCTTTTGACATAACCATCTCAACTATAGCCCGTGGCATAGCATTTGGTGGTGAATTGGAGTACGTAGACGAAATTACATTGGGGCGATCCATTGCAACACGTGTACCGTATATCAATTCGCTATCCAAATGATCATGAAGCTATCAATAGCTATTGTTAATCAGAACCGATGTTCATTGCTAAAGCAGGCAATTAACGCTTTAATTGATGCTTGCAAAAACATTGATTATGAACTAATTATAGTTGATAACGCTTCGACAGATGGTTCAAAGGAAATGCTTGAAAACGAATTCCCCTCAGTACAGCTAAGCAAAAATACCGAAAACCGGGGTATCGCCAAAGCAAATAACCAGGCGCTTAAAATGTGCCGGGGCGAGTATGTTTTATTGGTCACCCCGGATACGAAATGCGGCGGGGACTCGCTCGAAAAGATGATTGCTTTTATGGATGAGCACAAAACTGCGGGCGGTTTAAGCGTTCGGATGATCTCACCACAAGGGCACTTTATCCCCGAGTCTATCCATGGGCTTAACCCAGGTTGGGCTGCGTTTTTTAAGTTGATCGGCTTTGCTAAACACCTGGCAAAAACGCGGTTGTACGACAAAACCCGTAAAGACTGGGTGGAAGAATTTCAAATAACTGAGATTGATATTATCAATGGCGCCTGTATGTTTTTGCGGCGCTCAGCCCTGGCGGATGTTGGCTTGTTCGACGAGCGGTTTGCACAGTGCGGTTATGATGTCGACCTTTCCTATCGCCTTCGCCTTGCAGGCTACAAGAATTTTTATTTCCCAAAAACTTATTTCTTTAAATACGAAGATCAACAAGCCAATAACTTCAGTTGGAACCGTGTGAGGTATTTTAATGGCACGATGCTTATATTCGCCCTCAAATACTTGCTGCGCTTACCTGAGATAAAAGTTCAGGGAATGCCGCAGTTGTACCCGGCATCATATGACATTAAAGGATAAAATCATCATCATCACCGGCGCCTCGTCGGGCATCGGTAAATCACTTGCATTTGTATTCGCCAAACGCGGCGCAAACTTGGTTTTGGCAGCGCGCCAGTATGTTACCTTGTGTGAACTTACCGACGAGCTGATCAATCAGCATAATGTAAAAGCAATAGCCGTACAATGTGATGTGAGCAAAGAGGAAGAGTGCGACCATTTGATAAAACAAACGCTCACCACTTTTGGTAAAATTGATGTGCTGGTAAATAATGCCGGTATATCCATGCGGGCGCTGTTTGTTGACGCCGATCTTGAAGTTTTAAAAACGGTAATGGATGTAAACTTTTGGGGCACAGTTTACTGCACCAAATATGCCCTTCCGGAAATTTTAAAAACTAAAGGGACCATTGTTGGTGTATCATCAATAGCAGGATATAAGGGATTACCGGGGCGTACGGGCTACTCAGCCTCAAAATTTGCCATGAATGGCTTTTTGGATACGCTGCGGGTGGAAAACCTGAAAACCGGCGTCAACGTGCTTACCGCCTGCCCGGGCTTCACCGCATCTAATATCCGCAACAGATCGCTGGATAAGAGCGGCAAACAACAGGGCGAAAGCACCATGCACGAAGAGAAGATGATGACGGCTGACGAAGTTGCCAGGATTATCGCTGATGGTGTTGAAAACCGCGCCCGCACACTGATCATGACCGGGCAGGGAAAGTTGATGGTATTTTTAAATAAATTTTTCCCAAAGCTGGTGGATAAACTGGTTTATAATACGATAGCGAAGGAGAAGAATTCATTGTTGAAATAGTGTGTTAATTTCAGTCGATTTCAAGAAAGGCTAGTTCGTAATTCACCACAAACTCCATTATTTGTGCTGATTTGCTGATAAGTTTATTTGCAATTTTTAGATTTGAAGAATTACCAAATCTCAGCCAGATAATCTTCGGTGGAAAACCTTTCAAATTAGAGAGGTCAATAAAATCACTGTCAAAAGTTATAATAGAGTAATTGTTCTTTTTGCGTAGGTCCATATTTGTAAATCTGATGCGTCAACAAGATTTAGCTGCTTTATATGACTTACATTTTGAAACGATTCGACAAGAAGCGGAGCTACCTTGAACGAAATATTTTGATCAAGCAAAAATTTCACGAAACGACTCTTAATTTATGCTCTTTATCGGCTGCATAGGCCAAACAAGCCTTAATTTGCTCTTCGTTTAATTCCGGAAAATCTGAAATGATGTCACTGATTGACATTCCCTCGGCAAGCCAGCTTAAAACATCATATACCGAAATCCTGGTACCTGTTAAAATAGGTTTACCAAATCTTTTTTCCGGGTTAATTTCTATATACTCCGCGTAATTCATATGCTAATATACCCATTGTATCCCGAAATAAAAAAAATTCAAATCAAGCGGTCATTTATTGTCTAAACATCCACCACCACTTCATGCTCATTGATCCGGCTCAAATCCAATACGATCCGGCCATTTTCGTCCCTGTCGAAAATCGGCTTGAATTTTCCACCCCAAACAATTTCCCTGGCCTGGTAGGCCGTCCTTGAATGTACGGTTTGTGAGAAGGTATCGTCAAATGCTCTTAGCAATATCGCAAATGCGGCCTCGCTCTCGATAAGTTCCTTATGCGTCATTTCTGAAAGCGGGCTATTGGCGTCAATTGGGTGCACCACGGTCCAGTTTATTGTCAGTATGCTAACACTTTTTCGCTCCAATTCCAAAGGAAAAAACCTGCGTTGTGGCTTACCGTTCACCATTTCGTTGTAGGAGAATATGATCTCAATCTCCAGGTCGACTAATATATTCCGTCGCAGATTGGCAAGCCTGAACATCAAACCTCGGCTGTTTTCCTGGTATGGAGCGACCAGGATATTTTTACTATAGGCAATCTGCGCCGATGGCCTGGAAAAACGGCCGTATAACAAACCGGTAGCTAATGCAAATGTCAAAAGGCCCATCATCGACTCAAGCGCCGCAACGCTATTCGCCCCCATGCTTTTTGGGCTAATGCGCCCGTAACCAACCGTGGAAATGGTTTGGGCCGAAAAGAAAAAGGCATCCCAGAAGTGACTTAATGAAGAGGTGCCTCCGGAAGTACCGTCAAGGCCTCCCGGGCCGAACGACATATAAATAAACGCGAACACGATATTGATCGCCAGGTAACAGCTCAACACCATCAGCCAGAATTTGGTCCAACTCATCGTGATGAGCGTATGGTAGTTATTTGCCGTATTAAAAAATGGCAGCCCGATGCGCTTCACGTTCGGCGAGCCATCTTTGTTTAGCAAAAACTGGTTTTTTAACACGGGCTGAGGGCCGAACCCAAGATCGTCCTCGGGATTTATTTTTCTTTTCTGCATGTTTTCAAATCAAGAAGTATGTAAAAATATCATTCTTCTTGTTTTTAGGAAAAATATTTCCATATTTGCCGCATAAACAGATGAAAGTATTAAGCAACAATTGGTGGTGGCTTAACGAGTGATCGTAAGGCAATTCCATTTTTGTTTACAGGATATACAGGAGGGTTGCCATTAGGTAACCCTTTCTTTTTACCCCACCCCCTAACCCCCTAAAGGGGGAACAATTGCGGGGTGGAACGCAGGAATGACAAATTAAAGTTCCCCTTTAGGGAGCCACGGGGTATGAAACAGATATTAAATCATCTTTTTGAGCACAAAACATTTAGCCGCGAGCAGTCGAAAGAGATTTTGACAGCCATAGCACAGGGTAAATACAATAATTCGCAAATGGCGGCCTTTATGACGGCTTATTGTATGCGGAGTATTACGGTTAATGAATTGGAAGGCTTTAGGGACGCAATGCTGGAGCTTTGCCTGCCGGTTGACCTTGAAACCGACGAAACCATCGATCTGTGCGGCACAGGCGGCGATGGCAAAGATACCTTCAATATATCGACCCTCGCCTCATTTGTAGTGGCCGGGGCTGGTTACAAAGTAGCTAAGCACGGCAATTACGGCGTTTCATCTGGTTGTGGTTCCTCAAATGTGATGGAGTTTTTAGGTTATACATTTACAAACGACGCAGACAAGCTTAAAACCAGTATCGATAAAGCGAATATCTGCTTTTTACATGCGCCGCTGTTCCACCCGGCGATGAAAACCGTGGCGCCCATACGTAAGGAGCTGGGCGTGAAAACGTTTTTCAATATGTTGGGGCCGCTGGTGAATCCCGCTAAACCCAACAACCAAATGGTAGGCGTATTTAACCTGGAGCTGGCAAGAATTTATGCTTATCTGTATCAAAAATCGGATAAACGTTACACTATTCTAAACGCGCTGGATGGATACGACGAGATATCGCTAACCTGCGATTTCAAAACGTTTTCGGCTACGGGCGAGCAGATCAACACCGTCGAAAGTCTCGGCTTTGAAAAGTTAAAACCAATGGAGATCCTGGGGGGCAGCACAATAGCTGAATCGGCAGGTATTTTTTCAAGGGTGCTGAACGACGAAGCCACAGCAGCCCAGCAAAACGTGGTGCTTTGCAATGCCGCGCTGGCTATAAAAACCATGAGTCCCGAAAAAAGCTTTGCTGATTGCTTTTACGAAGCGGAGGAATCGCTGGTAAGCAAAAAAGCATTGAAAAGCTTTAAAACATTGATCGCGAATTGAGATGAAGATAAAAGTGTGTGGTTTAAAGTATGCTGAAAATATTGATGCGGTAACGGCATTGCAGCCCGACTATGAGGGCTTTGTTTGTTATGCTCCGTCGCCAAGGTATGCCGGGGAATTAGATGCTGACATTATGGAGAATATCCCTGATACCATTATAAAAACTGCAGTTTTTGTAAACGAGGACCGGGAAACAATAAGCGCCTTGATCGGCAAATATGGCTTTGATGCCATACAACTTCATGGCAGCGAGGATGCGGAATTCTGTGCTTATTTTAAGGATAAAGTACAAGTAATCAGAGCATTTGGACTACACCAGGGCTTTGATTTTAGCGTCCTGGATGATTTTTCGGATGCTGTTGACCTGTTCTTGTTCGATACCAAAACAGCTATACACGGCGGATCGGGTAAAACGTTCGACTGGAGCTTATTAAACCGGTATCAACTGGATGTCCCGTTCTTCCTGAGCGGAGGTTTATCATTAGACAACCTGGAAGAAATAAAAGCAATCGATCATCCGCAGTTATACGGCGTGGATTTAAACAGCAAATTTGAAACCTCGCACGGGATGAAAGATATTGCTAAACTGGAAAAAGCATTTGATATTATAAAACAAACCACCAATGAAATACGGGGTTAACGACCAGGGCTATTACGGCGATTTTGGCGGGGCCTATATCCCCGAAATGCTTTATCCTAACGTAGAGGAACTGCGCCGGGAATACCTGTTAATTTTGGATGATGAAGATTTTAAGGCGGAATTTGATCAGCTTTTAAAAGATTACGTGGGCCGGCCTTCACCGCTTTATCATGCAAAAAGATATTCGGAAAGATATGGCGCAAACATATTTTTCAAGCGCGAGGATTTGAACCATACCGGTTCACACAAGATCAACAACGCTATCGGGCAGATACTTTTAGCCAAACGGCTGGGCAAAAAACGCATCATTGCCGAAACCGGTGCCGGGCAGCATGGCGTGGCAACGGCTACCGTCTGTGCGCTGATGGGGATTGAATGTGTAGTTTACATGGGCGAAATTGACATGGCCCGGCAGGCGCCCAATGTTTCGCGCATGAAAATGCTCGGCGCGAAGGTGGTTCCGGCAACTTCCGGCAGTAAAACGCTAAAAGATGCTACCAACGAAGCCCTGCGCGACTGGATAGCCAACCCGGTGGATACGCATTACATTATTGGCTCGGTGGTGGGACCTTACCCTTACCCGGATATGGTGGCCAGGTTTCAATCCATTATATCGCTCGAAACAAAAAAACAATTGAAAGAGCATATCGGCAGCGAATTACCGGATTACGTTATGGCCTGTGTGGGCGGCGGCAGCAATGCCATGGGTATGTTTTACCATTTTTTGGACGATGAGGGCGTTAAACTGGTAGCCGTTGAAGCCGCGGGCAAAGGCGTTGATAGCGGCCACTCGGCGGCGACTACTTTTTTGGGTCGCGAGGGCGTATTGCACGGCAGCCACACCATCCTGATGCAGACCGATGACGGACAGGTGGTTGAGCCCTATTCTATTTCAGCCGGGTTGGACTACCCCGGTATTGGGCCCCAACACGCTTATTTGTATAAAATCCACCGGGCTGATTATGTTAGCGCAACCGACGACGAGGCATTGCAGGCCGGCCTGCTTTGTTGCCAACTGGAAGGCATTATCCCGGCCATAGAAACTGCGCACGCCCTGGCCCATCTTGAAAAAATGAATTTCAAACCAACCGACACCGTTGTGATCTGCATCTCGGGCCGGGGAGATAAGGATTTAGATACGTATATTAAATATTTTGGCTTCTAAAAAGTCCATGGTCGATAGACCATAGACCATAGCCCTTTATAAAACAAAAAGACACTATGGACTATCGACCATGGACTATTGACTAAAAAAATGAACCGTTTAAACGAGCTTTTCGCAAATAAAAAAGATAACCTGTTATCTATCTATTTTACCGCCGGGTACCCGCAATTGAACACCACATTGGATATTGCAGAGGCCCTGGAAAAGGCCGGTGTTGATTTTTTAGAGATAGGTTTTCCATACTCCGACCCTGTGGCCGATGGGCCGGTTATTCAGCATAGCTCCGAAATTGCATTGCAAAACGGCATGAGCCTCAACCTGTTGTTTGAGCAGTTAAAAGATCTTCGTAAGCGGGTAAGCATTCCCATAATGCTTATGGGTTATTTTAACCCGGTGGTGCAATATGGTGTAGGACGATTTTGCGAAAAGGCTGCCGAAGTTGGCGTCGATGGCCTTATCGTGCCCGACCTGCCAATATCCGAGTATGAAATGCTGTATTCCGGCATATTTAAAAGCAATAACCTGAGCAATATCTTCATGGTTACCCCTCAAACTTCCGAAGATCGCATACGCAAGATCGATGCGTTGAGCAACAGTTTTATTTACCTGTTGTCGTCTTCGTCAATCACCGGCACTGCGCTGCAATTATCTGTGAATATTGAAGATTATTATAAGCGCATCAAGGCGATGAACCTTAAAAACCCGGCTATCATCGGCTTTGGTATTACTGATCAAAAAGCCTTTGACAAAGCCTGCGAATATGCCGCTGGGGCAATTGTGGGTACGAAGTTCGTGAAGATGCTGGCTGAGGAAAACTACCTGGATAAAATACCGCAATTTGTTAAGCGTATAAGGCCGTAATGTTTGCGCCTGTTTTTCAAATTGATCAATATCCAACCAACTTCGGTTAATATTTACAAAACTGAACTTTTCGGCACAATTCTTTTGTGCTTGCGGGCCGATCATTTTAATTAAAAAAATCTACTTTTTCGATTACCTCAAACAAAAAGTTAACCTCGTAGAAAATCTTTCTTTCTAAAGAAGATTTTATGTTAAAGTCCTTAAAACAGGGCTTTTAGCCAAAATAGTTGCCTTTTTTTACAACTTATAGCTCTAAAATTTCGTACAACGATATGGCATAATACCTACTACCATGATCGTATCATTTTTACAGCGCAAGTTCGCCAACATTACCATCTCGATGAAGTTATACTTCACTGTGGGCATTATGGCTTTGTTGGTTACGGTTGAGTTGTGCACGCTTTGGTTTGCCGTTGGTACGCTGTCTTCTGTCCGGTCATTCGTAAACGGTGAGGGCTTGTGGTCAAAAGCGCAGAAAGATGCGGTCAATAGCCTGGTTACTTATTCTTATTCGCATAATGAGGCAGACTATCAATCTTTCCGCTCGTTTTTAAAAGTGCCGCTGGGCGATAACATTACCCGGCTGGAGCTGCAAAAACCTAATCCGAACCTGGCCGTTGCGCGGCTAGGGTTTATCGAAGGTCGCAATCACCCTGACGACGTAGACGGCATGCTCGGGTTGATACAACGTTTTCATAATATTTCCTATCTGCATAAAGCCATAAATATATGGGGAGAAGCAGAAGTAAACATGGAGCAGTTGATTACCATCAGCGGCCGGCTGCATCAAATGATCCGATCAAATACGGCTTCGCAGGCAGAAATTGACAAGCTGATGGCGCAGGCGGCGGTTCTTAACCTGAAATTCACGAAGCTGGAGGACGATTTCTCTTTCACGCTGGGCGAGGGCTCGCGCTGGATGGAGCATATTGTTTTAAGGATACTGCTTACTTTATCGCTAACAATTGCCACAACAAGCATCCTGATCACCTTTTCCGTCAGCCGGGGGATTGAAAAGGGTGTTAAATCAATCATTGACGGAGCGTTGCAGGTTAGCCTGGGGTTGCTGGATACGCGGGTAAAAGTTTATTCGCGTGATGAGATCGGCTTGCTGGCTTCCTCGTTTAACCAGATGACTGATACGCTTGAGCGCAACATGCGCCATATACGCGAGCTGAAGGACGCCGAAGAGAAGCTGAAAACAGAGAAAGCACGGGCGGAAGCATCGGAGCAGGCAAAACAGCTTTTCCTGGCCAAGATGAGCCACGAGATACGCACCCCAATGAATGGCATACTGGGCTTTGCAAAGCTGCTGGAAGAATCAATACAGGGAATTGAAGAAAAGGAATACATCCAGATCATCATCAAATCAGGCGAGGACTTGCTGGTTATTTTGAACGATATCCTGGATTTTTCGAGGATGGAAGCCGGTAAAATAGCTTTTGAAAACCTGCCTTTTAAGGTGAGGGACATCGTGAGGACCACCGTACTGATGACGGAAGCAAAGGCCACACCAAAAGGAGTTGTTATACGGTACCACGTAGATGAAAATATACCGGAAACAATACAAGGCGATTCGGTACGACTAAACCAGGTGTTGCTGAACCTGGTGTACAACGCTGTAAAATTTACAGCTAAAGGCGAAATAAGGATTTCTGTTAGCAGCGTTGAAGAAAGCGCCGGGCATATTATGCTCAATTTCGGCGTGAAGGACACCGGGATCGGCATATCGGTTGAAAAACAGGAAAAGATATTCGAAAGCTTTGAACAGGCCGCCAATGACACGGCGCGTCAGTTCGGCGGCGCCGGGCTGGGGTTGAGCATCGTAAAACAATTAATAATGCTGCAAAACGGCCAAATTTATCTAAACAGCGAACCGGGCAAGGGCTCGGATTTTCACTTTATACTAACGTTCCAAAAACAAACGGCCCCGGTAAGAGATGTGCTGGCAGAAATTGCCGAAAAAGCTCTTCCCGATGGCAGGGGTATTCATGTGCTGGTAGTTGAAGACAATGTGATCAACCGGATGCTGGTGATCAAGGTGCTGAAAAAACAACAGTTTGACACCGATGTGGCCGAAAACGGCCTTATCGCACTTGAGAAATACGAAAAAAAGGACTACGACATTATCCTGATGGACCTGCAAATGCCCGAAATGGACGGCTATGAAGCTACACGGAAAATACGGCAGCTGCCAAACTGCAAAAAAGACATCCCCATTATCGCCATGTCGGCGCATACTTTTAAAGGCGAAATTGAACATTGTATTAGCATCGGTATGAACGATTTTATCTCAAAACCGTTTGACACAAATGAGCTTTATGAAAAAATATTTGCGCTGCTGAAAGGTGATTTGCGTGAGATTTGAATGAGCCGACTCCCGGCGCCATGCTCACCTTTACAAATACATCTCCAACTCCCCTTTTCCTTCGCGGATAACTTCAAAATCACCTTCGGTACAATCTACCACGGTTGATGGCACGTTTTCGCCATAGCCGCCATCGATCACCAGGTCGACCAGGTTTTCATATTTTTCGTGGATCAGTTCGGGGTCGGTGGAGTATTCGATAATTTCGTCATCATCTTTGATGGATGTGGAAAGTATCGGGTTTCCCAGGGCCTTTACAATTTCGCGGGCGATATTATTATCGGGCACCCTGATACCGACCGTTTTTTTGTTTGTGCTGAGCAGCCGGGGAACATTATGATTAGCGTTAAAAATGAATGTAAACGGTCCGGGGAGTGCTTTTTTTAGCACCCTAAAGGTGGTGTTATCGATGGGTTTGATATAGTCCGAAATATGGCTCAGGTCATAGCAGATAAATGAGAAATTAGCTTTTTCGGGCTTTATATTCCGTATCCTGCAAATCGCTTCAATTGCCTTGTGATTGGTAATATCGCAGCCCAAACCATAAACCGTATCCGTTGGGTAAATGATGAGGCCGCCTTTACGCAGCACCTGCACCACTTGCTCAATGGTTTTTGGATTTGGGTTTTCGGGGTAGATCTTTATGAGCATGCGGTATTGATTTCAGAATTCGGAATTAAGAATAGAAAATAATCTTTATGACGGGGTATTTTATATTTAAAACAGAAGGTAACTTTCGTAATAGTCCTTTGGAGTTATTATTCTACACTCTTTATGCTTATTCATGGTAAAGTCATTTGTATTGCCTGTCACCAGGAATTGCGCAGCACTTTCATCTGCAAGTTCCAAAAGTCGATTATCAGCAAAATCTTTGATTATTTGAAGAGTCATTTTCGGTTGACAGAAAGTTGCACTTCTTTCTATATCAGCAAGTAACATTTCCGCGCGGAAAACAAAATCTGTATATTTTGCGAATTTCTCTCTTCTCAAAACCTCATAATATTCAAACATCAAATCATCCGAGACGCAGAGTTGAATTTTATTGCTG
>DASRTD010000356.1:0-7275 GCA_035656115.1 Mucilaginibacter sp. | reverse complement strand
AGCCAGCCTGAAAGCTAAAAGAAAAATGGCTGGCTGGAACCATAAATTCCTCTTAACACTTATCGCTAACAAAAATTTCTAATGCGTCAGCCCTGGAAGACTTACGAAGTTTTGAAAACTTTGTAAGTCTTTCGCTATTTTTATCGATGCTTTCGATAATTAAAAAGACATTTCTGTTGCCGATATTGCTCCCATTAGTGGCGGGGATTTGCTTTGCCTTTCATTCCACCAAAAAGCCCAACACCAACCATTTCACCAAACCCATTTACACCGAAATTTCCCTTGGTTCCATCCGACCAACCGGCTGGCTGCGCGACCAGCTGGAGACGATGCGCGACGGTACTACCGGCCATTTGGACGAAGTGTACTGGAAACTTAAGAACGATAACGGCTGGCTGGGCGGCAAAGGCGATGGCTGGGAGGAAACGCCCTACTGGCTGGACGGCGCTGTGCCATTGGCTTACCTGTTGGATGATGCCACGCTTAAAGCCAAAGTTTTAAAATACATTAACTGGACGATAGAACACCAGCGGCCATCCGGCTATTTTGGGCCGATAACCAAAGCGGAGCGCGACAGCGGTGCGGTGATTACACCCATCACCTCGGGCAAAGGTGAGGATTGGTGGCCTAAAATGATTATGCTGAAGGTAATGCAGCAATATTATACAGCTACCGATGACCCGCGTGTGCTCACCTTCCTCACCAAATACTTTCATTATGAACTGGCGGCAATTCAGGTAAGCCCCATCTGGCACTGGACGGATTGGGCCACATCGCGCGGAACCGAAAATATACTGGTGGCGCAGTGGCTTTATCAAAAAACGCACGACAAAAGCCTGCTGACGCTTGCCGACGATATAAACGGCCAATGCTACGCATGGACGGCATGGTTTGCCGAACGCGACTGGGCCATCAACGCCGCCGCGCACCAAAACGACAGCGACTGGATGCGCCGTCATGGCGTAAACGTGGGCATGGCCCTTAAGGCGCCCGCCCTGCTATACCAGCGCACCGGCAAACGGGAATATCTTGATGCGCTGAAAACCGGCTTTAAGGATATTATGACGCTAAACGGTTTGCCGAACGGCGCTTTCAGTGCAGACGAGGACCTGCACGGCAACCTGCCAACCCAGGGTACCGAATTGTGCGCAATTGTGGAAGATATGTTCTCGATGGAGCAGGACATCGCCGTCACCGGCGACACACACTATATGGACGCCCTGGAGCGCCTGGCATTCAACGCGCTGCCCGCCCAAACCACCGACGATTACAACAACAAGCAATACTTTCAAATGGCCAACCAGGTGGAGATCGCCCGCGGGGTGTTTGATTTTTCGCTGCCCTTTGGCCGCCAGATGAACAATGTGCTGGGCATGCGCAGCGGCTATACCTGCTGCCTGGCCAATATGCACCAGGGCTGGACCAAGTTTGCCACCCATCTGTGGTACAAAACGCCGGATAACGGCCTGGCCTCGCTTGTTTATTCACCAAACACACTGAAAACAACCGCCGGCAAAAGCAACACGCCCGTCAGCATAAATGAAATCACCGATTACCCCTTCAGTGATGAGATCGGCTTTGAATTTTCGGCACAAAATCCCGTTCAGTTTGACTGGCAGTTCAGGGTGCCGTCATGGTGCGCGGAAGCAACCATCAGTATCAAGGGACAAAAAATACAAACCAGCAAAGGCGGGCAACTGATCACCCTCAACCGGCTTTGGAAAAACGGCGATAAAGTAACACTGAAACTGCCGATCCATGTCAGCACATCCGAATGGGGCCGCAACTCGCGGGCTGTTGAGCGTGGTCCGCTGGTGTACGCCCTGAAATTGGGCGAGCGATGGGAAAAAGGCAACGATAAATATGAAGGCGATTATTTCAGCATTTACCCCACCGGCAATTGGAATTATGGCTTATCGGAGCAAATAGTAGCCGACCCTGCGAAAAATCTTCAAATCACCGAAAAACCGCGGAGCGGCAAATTTGTGTGGAACCAGCAACATGCCCCCATCGAAATAACAGCCGAAGGCCGCCTGATTCCGAATTGGCAGCTAACCGATGGCGTAGCAAACCAACCCGTCACCGACCGCGACGGCGGCTACAGGGGTACCGTAAGCGATACGGTTTCGCATTTTACGTTGATACCTTACGGGTTTACGAAGGTGAGGATAGTGGCGTTTCCGGTGGTGAAGAAATGAGATTAAAACTGCCAGGCTGCACCGTAGGTGCAACACGTCGGTAGAAAAAAATCACCCGCCACAAATTGCGCCGTAGGTGCAACACTTAGCCGCATTATTCCAACGGCTTGAAAATGTATTTTTCATCGTAATCCACCTCGAATTTTTGGAGAAACTCCCGGTATTCATCTAAAAAGGTCTTTTTACGATGATGTTCTTCCTGGTTTTCAATGTACGTAGCAACAGGTTTTATTTGCGAACGGGAATACGAAAAAGCGCCATATCCCTCCTGCCACCTAAATGTCGATAGATTAAATTTCTCCTTGTTTATCCATTCGGACGATTCGCCTTTTACCAGCATCATCAGGTTGGAAAGCGACTGATCGGGGCGGAAGCCAAAAAACAGGTGCATGTGGTCGGGCATGGTGTTAATGGAGATCATTTTATGACCGTTGTTTTGAACGATACCGGTAATATACTGGTGTAAACGCTCTTTCCAGGTAGGTTCGATCAGGGATAAGCGAAATTTAACGGCCACAACACATTGGATGTGGATTTGCGTGTAGGTGTTTGCCATAATGATTTAAGATTTGGTATTATCCGCCTAATTTATTTGTATTTGGCGGATATTGCGGCGATGTTTTGTACCTACGGCACAAATATTTCTTTTTTGCTTTTTTCTACCGACCTGCGACCCCTACGGGGCCGTATGAATTAACCTGCATGCCCGGCACGACGAACTAAATTTGGCTAAAAGCGAAAGTTTCGACAACTTTAAAAAGTTGACAAAGCCATTTTTATTCAAAGTAACATTCCTCCTTTTGCGCCGTAGGTGCAACACGTCGGTAGAAAAAACATCGCCCACCGCAAATTGCGCCGTAGGTGCAACACTTAGCCGCATTATTCCAACGGCTTGAAAATGTATTTCTCATCATAATCCACCTCGAATATTATCAGATTTGACAACTTTTTAGAAGTTGCCAAATCTATTGTACCGCTTGCGCACATTGCCCGTTCATTATCGTACAAATAACAGTTCAATTTCGGTTCAAAAAATTCTCATAATCAATTTCTTAATTATTTGGCATAATTTTATTGGTTGATTTTCGCCAACGCTTAAAACTACGCTCAAATTCGCTCCGTTATGTTCAAAAACTACTTAAAGATCGCTTCGCGCTATTTCTGGCGAAATAAAACGTCATCCATCATCAGCATTACCGGCCTGGCCGTGGGGATGGCATGCTGTATGCTCATCCTTATCCACGTAAAAGACGAACTGGGCTATAACCGTTTCAATGTCAACCATGATCATATTTACCGCATCAACTGGCTTAGCAAGGACAACAGCCAAACGGCGGTTTATTCCGCATCGCCGGTTATATTTTCGGAAGGTATCAAGTCGACAATTCCCGGAATTGAAAAAGTAGTAAAGCTATTCCCGCGCAGCGGGCAAATGGAGGCTGGCGATAACCCCAAAGAAGCCGCCAGCGCCAAACGCTTCCAGGAACAAAATATCTTTTTTGTGGACCAGGACATGTTCAGCATTTTCAGCCTTCCTTTTGTTTATGGCGATAAAAATTCAGCCTTGAACAACCCAAATTCGGTGGTAATCACAGACGAAATGTCCGCCAAGTATTTCGGACCGGGCAACCCGGTGGGTAAGTCGCTGTTATACGATAATAAGGCCTTGCTGCAGGTAACCGGCGTTGTGAAAAAAATGCCCGATAACTCCGATGTCAAATTTGATTTCCTGGTATCTTTCGCCACGATCTATGATGTAGAAACGCCCCTTTTTGCCAATTTTATAAAAACCGACTGGACCTTTAACCCATCCGATACCTGGATATTGCTAAAACCGGGCGTAAACCCGGCCAATGTGCAGGCGGCACTGAACCAACACCTGTACCGCGATGGCTCGGCGCGCGCCCGGCAAATGAACAAGGTAATTTTACAGCCACTAAATATTATTCACCTTCACGCCGCATCGGTCCTCGGTAATGGGAGCAGCAGCGATATTACTTTTATGTATGTTTTTGTGGGGGTGGCTTTTCTTATCCTGCTTATCGCCAATGTGAATTTTATCAACCTGTCCATCGCCCGCTCCATCAACCGGGTGAAGGAGATCGGCATGCATAAAGTGCTAGGTGCTGAGAAAAAACAGCTGGTTTTCCAGTTCCTGTTCGAAACGGTGCTCACCAGCGCCATTGCCTTTTTACTGGCAATTGTGATAACCCAAGTGGCCATACCCGTTTTAAACCAGCTTACCGCTAAACATTTTACCTGGGGGGATTGGGCCACAGCTGGCAATATCCTTGTTTTCGGGGCCATCTTTTTTACGGCAGGCATTTTGGCCGGGTTGTATCCGGCATTTTTTATCACCCGGTTCAATACCTCGCTGGCTTTAAAAGGCAAATCGGGCGACCAGGCCAAACGTAATACCATTCAAAAAGTATTGCTGGTAACGCAGTTCAGCGTATCTATCATGCTGATTATCGGCACCATCGTTATTTACCAGCAGATGCAATACCTGCGCAATAAGCCCCTGGGCTTTCAAAAACAACAAGTGGTAGTGGTACCTATTTTTGGCACCGGAGCTTTCAGTTTCGGCATCAGCATTGATACTGCCGTTCGCCGGCGCATGAATACTTTTTACAATGAATTAAATTCCTATAGTAAGATAAAGGGTGTAACGGCATCATCTGAAATACCCGGCCAGGGCTTTGTGCGCGGCCTCATTATCCCGCAGGGTTATAACGAAAAAGATAACGAGTTTGCCCCCTGGCTTTCGGTGGACTATAACTACCTTACCACCCTGCACATGCAAATAATAGCCGGCCGCAATTTTTCAAAGGAGAGCGGGCACGATAATTTGGACGCTTTTATTATTAACGAATCGGCCGTGCGGGCCTTTGGCTGGAGCACGCCAAAAAACGCCCTTGGCAAAAGCTTTATCCGCGGCAAGCAATCCGATGGTAAAAAAGGCTATATCATCGGGGTCGTAAAAGATTTTAATTTCAACCCGCTCAGCAACCCCATGGAGCCGCTGGTGATCGACGTAAATGTGCCGCGGCTAACTGAGTTCGCCATCAGCATACAGCCAGATCATGTCAACCAAACCATCCAAAAAATAAAACAAACCTGGGACAAGATATTCCCGCAGCGCGTTTTCGAATACAGCTTTTTGGATAAAACCATCGACAGCCAGTATAAGGACAAGGAAAGCTTCAGCCACCTGATCAGTTGCTTTGCCCTCGCCGCCATTTTGCTTTCTTGCTCGGGCTTGTTTAGTCTTGCCTTCTTCCTCGCCGTTAAACGCACCAAAGAGATCGGCATCCGCAAGGTGCTGGGCGCCGATGTGTCGTCAATTATGCTGCTGCTTTCAACCGATTTCCTTAAAATGGTGCTGCTATCGGCTGTGATTGCCTCGCCGTTGGCCTGGTGGCTGGTAAACAAATGGCTGCAGGGTTTTGCCTACCGCGTGGGTATCGAGTGGTGGGTATTTGTGCTGGCTGCAGGGGCAGCCGCGGTTATTGCCTTTATTACCGTTAGTTTCCAATCGGTAAAAGCGGCTTTGGTTAACCCGGTGAATAGCTTGAGAAGTGAGTGAGATCAAGCCCCACCCAACCCTCCCCGGTAGGGAGGGCTTTAAATTGGGTGATTTTTTAAAGTCTCCCCTACCTGGGGAAATTTAGAGTGGGCTTTTTTAGGATAGACTCTTATTGCTTATGTATCTCCACCCTGCGGTTAAGTATTCTTCCAGCCTCCGTACTATTATCGCCTACAGGGTTTGTCGTGCCGAAACCCTGGGCGGTTAGCTGCGTTGAGCGTACCCCGGAATTTACCAGGTAAGTTTTAACAGAATTAGCCCTATCCTGCGACAGGGTCAGGTTATATTCTTCGGTTCCCTCGATAGAGGCATAACCGTTCAAATTAAATGTGGTAGTGGGGTCAACCTTCATTGCTGCGGCAGCTTTATCCAACAGGGGGTATGAATCCGTTTTTAAAACCGACGAGTTAAACTCAAACTGGATATTATTGAAGTTATAATCGGGTTTTTCAACCGGGGCAGGCTGGGTTTGCGCCATCACCGGCTGTTGTTGCTGCGAGGGCTGTTCGACGGGCCTGGCCGGCGGAGTGTTTGCTACAACAGGCTGCGCCGGTTTGGCAGGCAGTTTTTTTGCCTTGCAAGCCTCCATGGAAATTAATGCACATAAAATAACTACAGGCGTTAATCCTGATCTTAAAAATTTCATAATTTGCTATTTTGATAAAAACTAAACATTGAGCCGCGTGGTTACCTGCGGCGGCATAAAAAATAGGACACTCATCCGGGTTTGATCTGCAAACAGGCTGATGGGACCTTACAGTAAATCCACAACACCTGAATTGCTTAGCCGGGAATATTGGTGTGAAATTGTTTTCCGGGAAAGCCGGCAGAATTATTCTTCAAATCCGGAACGTGCAGAAGGAAAGATAAGAATGTTGGTAATTATAATATGGGTGATTTTGGGGCTGGATGTTTGTTGCCGGCTGCATCGAAAGGCCGTTGAGTCGAAAGCTGATATCGAAACTTTTCGGCATAAAGGATAATTCGTTTATGTCCTCGTTGTCGACATTGGACTTGTCGAAAACCAGCAAAAAATTAGCACGGCTAAAATTAGTGTTGATCGTCTGCAGGCTTTCCTGCATTGACGAAACGGAAACTTTCGACCAATCGGGCACATACCGCGGGATGCAAAGCATATTGGTAAATGACCCAATAAGGTAAGCCGCAAGGAAAACGGCCACTATCGATTTGAAAAAGATTTGCCGGTGGTGCTTTTTCATCAGGAGGTAGAAAAACGATGCCCAAAATTAAGGATTAGTAGCCTTTTGTCAATAGCCGCGCACGTTTTGAGTTTCAATTGTTTGAAATCAAAACGAAATAGTTATCAAAACATTATATCTTAGGGTAACAATTTCAATCGCTCAGTATCATGACTTCTTCACCAAATCCGGGGGCAGTTGCTAACCGTCTCCTCTCCCTCGATTTCCTTCGCGGCTTTATTATGGTGCTGCTGGCGGTCGAATCTACCGGGCTGTATGGCTATTTGTATGA
>DASRTD010000355.1:0-8852 GCA_035656115.1 Mucilaginibacter sp. | reverse complement strand
TATAAGTTTATTTTTCACTATAATTTATTGCTTTAGTGGTTACTATTATGCCAAAAACACCCATCGATCCCCCTACTGCATCGGCAAAAAGATCGCCCCATTCGCCGCTGCGCCAGGTAAAAACCGTTAATTGTAATAACTCAATAAGCCCGCCGTATAATATGGACAGCGTTAAAATTATTGCTAACCATTTGTACGAAATATCGGTGACAGAATGTTGCCTCGTTACGCCGTTGTTCCAAAAAATTACCAGCACAAAAAAGAACCCGCAGTGGGCCAGCTTATCGAACCCTGGAAAAAACAAAGATGAATGCGTGATACCGCCCAAATCAACGCTGCACATGATAAAAATAAATAAGGCCCACAAAATAGCGGGCCCGTAATATTTAAATCGGTCGCTCATTAAGCTCCAACCAGCGATTGATAAGCCTCTGCGGATAATAAACCGTCCAGGTCGGCAGGGTTGTTCACTGTTGCTTTTACCATCCAGCCCTCGCCATAAGGATCGCTGTTCACCAGTTCAGGCTGTTTGTCAAGAGCGGTATTAACCTCGTCTATCGTTCCGGCAACTGGCATAAAGAGGTCCGAAACTGTTTTAACAGCCTCAACCGTGCCAAAAACCTCATCCTTGCCAACTTCTTTTCCCAGCCCGGCGATGTCAATATAAACAATATCGCCCAACTCACGTTGCGCAAATTCGGTGATGCCAATGGTAGCCACGTTGCCATCAGCTTTTATCCACTCGTGATCCTTAGTGTATTTTAACCCTGCCGGAAATTCCATAATTTTTAATTTTTGATGGGCAAAAATAGCAAAAGTTTTGAAGATAAAGATCAACAGCACAAGCACTCTTGCGACAATAAAAATTTGCTTCCCATTCAGCATGTCCGCTTATTTATTTCCGCAAATAAAAAATCAAATTTCTTTGCTCTTTATTACACTTATTATTTCTAATTTTAATTTACGTTAATTATTTACCTTAAAAACAACCTGTTATGAAAAAGATTCATTTTTGCCATTTCCTTGTATTGTTTGTACTTTGCCAGTTCACCTTCCTTGTCGCCTCGGCGCAAAGCAGCCAGCCGGTTATCGCTTACGTAAGCATCGAAGGCCAAAAATCGGGGATATTTAAAGGCAATGCCATTACCGAAGGCAACGAAGGCAAGATAGAGTGTATAGGATTCAGATATCTTATTTCCGTTCCTCACGACCCGGAAAGCGGCCGTTCAAGCGGCAAACGTCAGCACATGCCAGTCGTGCTCATTAAAAACATCGACTATTCAACCCCACAACTGCTGCAGGCGGCAAGTACAAATGAGACACTTAAATCGGTGGTGATTGAATTTTACAAAAAAGCATCAGACGGGCGGTTACAGTTATACTACAAGATAACCCTTAGCAATGCCTCTATATCCCAATTATCCCAATATGGCGGCACCGCTTTAGGCGACAACGGTTATAATTTGAACAGTACCGGCAATACTTATGAGGAGGTAAGCATGACCTATCAAAATATCCAGTTTGAACATGTTATCGGAAATACCGTCGCCTCTGATGATTGGAACAGGTAAGTGGTAATTCAGCTTTAGGCTTTTGCGGGTAAAACAAAGCCGGTTTTGAAAAATGCGCTGAAAAAAGCATTGGTTTGAGATCAAGGCATCGCTGCGCAGGCAGGCCGCATCAAGGCCCGTTTGGCCTGGACCAGT
Source organism: Mucilaginibacter sp. (assembly GCA_035656115.1). GTDB lineage: Bacteria > Bacteroidota > Bacteroidia > Sphingobacteriales > Sphingobacteriaceae > Mucilaginibacter. Next base: position 7,146 of record DASRTD010000355.1, on the reverse strand, counting down.
AAAGCGTAACTCTTTTTTCCTGGCCGCGCCCGTATTTTTGTTCGTTTACGTTTGCTTCACTGTACTTTTTACGGATCACTTTCCCGGCGTCATCTTTTTCCTCCGGAATATCGATTACGCCTTCGTAGAGCGATTCAACAAGGTCTTTGCCGCCATTTTTATTGCACTCGAGTTTCAGCACCATATACCACTTCAGTTTGCCGGCTACCTTTTGGCGGGCAATCATCGGCAGGGTATCGTCCATTTCTTCCGCCTTCGGGAAACGGCTAAAATCATATTCATCTTTTACAGCATCATACTTCCCGTTTGTCCAGCAAAAACGGCCCGATACATGGATAGAGTCATACATATCGGGTTGTACCCTCAGCTCGGTATTGCTGCCGCTGCATGCGGCGCCTTTGATGGCCTTTGGATACAGCCAGAAACCCTGTATCTGCCAAACGGGGTCGTAATTGTCCGTAACTCCCTGCCCTGTGTAAACGCAGCCCATGCGTTCGTAGTGGTAACAGACAAAATCGGGCAGGGTTTCCTTGATGATCTTCCCCAAAGGCCCCCTTGCTGCTTCTACATCAGGGCCGGTATTGCCCAATAGCGAAACATAGGGAGTTTCGTCCGCTTGCCAGGGGTTATAGTCATGGCTGGTAGATTTCCCGGTGACAGCAGATTTTACGCCAGACGCTACACTGCTTGCCACTGATTTGAATGCCGCCGATATCTGCCCAAAACCTGCGGCAATAAGTGACAGAAACGGCACATCAATCCCGGCGTAAGGATTGGCATCGTAAAGCGCCTGAACAAGCTTATAGATTATCCCCAGGTCTACGGGACAGGGTTGCTGTTTCAAATAGGTTCGCATAAAATCGCTTAATTTATCCACCACTGCCGATGCCATGGCGTAAGCAGCATTGATGTTGTGGCTAACATAGTCGGCCGTTGCGCCATTGCTTGGCGGATGCCCCCAGGAGGCATAAAAGCCCCGGTGCGCATATTCGTCCTGCAGATAGTGTATGCAAATGCCGATGTTTCCGGTTTTTAATGCCGAGCGCCAGAGCGCATCTTCCTGCTGTTTTACCGCCTGGTTGTATAAATTATCACTATACATCAGGTTATGAGCAAAGCCGCTAAATGGCACCGACCGACCGTCAAGAGAGTTGATTATCGGGATGTAAAAATGCGGCAATACAAGTTCCGAATTATATAAAGGCATTGCGTGAAAACGCGCCCGAATCGCCCTGATGCTGTCGTTAGCAAAAAAACCCTGCACAGGCTCGGTGGCCACGTTCATGTCCACGCTCCAGGTTTCATCGGCAATGTCATGCGCTTGCCGGTAGGTGTACCCCACCAGCCGCGCCAGGCAGTAGGTGAGATAATAATGCGTGTCTTTTTCGTATGCCGCGCAGGGTTTGGGGTTAAGCGCTGCAAAAAAGACCGCGAGGCAAATGATCCCCATCCACGCAAATCGGTGTCTGCGTTTATCAATTTGTTTATCCAACGTCATCGTCGCTCCCTCCTGAAACTTTTTCATCGCCCATGTCAGGATTCTTAACTATCGCTTGTTTGGTTACGGTATTACCCTTGCTATCGGTAACCGTTATGCTGTACGTGCCGGGTTTGGGGTCGGTTATAGTGTCACCAACCCCGCTCTCGCCGGTTGTATTATTCACCCATGTATAGGTGTAGCCCGGCGTGCCGCCCTGGCCCATGGCCGTAATGCTGGCTGTGTTGTTGTCAGCGTCGATCGTAATGGTGACATTTCCGTCCGCATCCATCGATCTTTTTAGTCCGCCTGCAGCCGCCAGTGTTAAGGTTAAGGCAATAGCGGTGGTGGTACTGGGAATATCTTTTTTAGGTTTATCGTACACGTTTGGGTCGATAACACAAAACTTGCTGGCCAGGGCTGCTCCACACCAAAAAAATGCGACTATAAAGACGGTAACCGCCGCAAGCTTTTTGCTTCCGCCTAAAGGCCTTGGCCCGACAGAAGCGACTGTACCTAAGTCGGGCAGAAAAAAATAAAATAAAAGCATCGACACGAATATCGCCGCCAGCATATAAGTCATGTAGGAACTGCGCACCTCCGTATCAGATGAATCAAAAGGCGTCGACAGGATAAACTGCGCAACAAAGTAGGCTATGACAAAACAAAGCGCCAGGCGGATAACAAATGGTACCCTTTGAACAATGCCCGCCCAGTTTTTACCGGCCTTTACTGAACTGAAATAAGCCTTAAAAAAATTGACGGCCAGCACTACGGCCAGCGAAATAAATGCAAGGTGCCAGGCCCGTGAAATGTATAGATCATCATTGCCGACAATCATCAGTCCGCATAGCAAAAAAATAGTAAGAACACTTTTAATAACAATAAAGAGGATTTTTCGCAGAGCAAACGGCCCTGAATCACCAAATGGTATATACAAAACCGATTGCTGCGGGCTGATTTGCTTTGCCCGGATATACTGGATATAGAACCTTGCAAGCCCGAGAACGGCAGCGGCCCAAACCAAATCGGAGGTATTGATATAAAGCGACTGCGCTGCCGGGTGAGGGCAATCCTGGTTACGCCAGTTATATACAGGGGAAACGAGTGAAGGCACCATTTTAGCCCAGCACCAGGTTAAAAATGCGAGCAGTATGGCATAAAGGCCAACGTTTAAAAGTGCTTTATCAATGGTTTCCGTTCCTTTTCCGCCTGTTATCTTCACACGCAAATTGTCGGCGAATGCAGGCGTTAGTACCAGCAAAAAGTAAAGCAACGCGCAGACAATAGTTTTAGGCAGAAAATAGTGCGCCAAAAAACCTTCAAAATTATCAGTAAAGGAAGCCGAGCTGGAGTAATACCCGCTTCCGGCAAACTCATTGTAGGAAAAAATGAACAGATCGGCAATTGTGTAGCCCAGCCAAAGCCAAAAACCGAAGCCTGATCCCCAAACAGCCAATATCAACATAAAAATCACAAGGCCTGACGACAGGGAATCAGGATAGCCGCTCTCAAAACCGAAATGATCGCCGCCGATAAGCAGGCCAACAAAAAATAATATCACCGGGAAAAGGTAAAGCGGCTTGATAAAGTGTGAGAGGTACGAACCATCAGCCAAACCCTTATTTGTTGCGCCGGGAAGCCGGCCGTTAAAATAGGCCGGGATGACCTGCCAAAAAAAATTGTTCAGGTAGTCACCGGGCGTTGTTTTATTGCCTGCCGTTTCCATGTATGTTTATTTTATTGTTGCTATTGCTACAAGGCGATGTGCCGTTTGTAAAACTTCGTATAACCTTATAACAGGGGTATCCCGATAACACGTGGCGCAATAAAAAATAAACTATAGGTTATTTTATTGATAGTTAGGAGATTGCGTCTATCAAATGTACAAAAAGGCGGCAAATTTACAACCAGTATCGCGATTAAAATTTCGCTTTAAAAGAATGGGATCACTCCTCCACCATCTCGCTATTCGGCGCACTTGGTTCGGGATGTTCCCGTTTAAAATAGCGTTTTTGGAAAAGTAAGATGGTAATCACGCCGACGGATATAGATGCATCGGCCATGTTAAAAATGGGTTGAAAAAATTCAAAATATTGTCCATGCAATCCCGGGAACCACGAGGGGTAGGTTCCTTTAAAAAGGGGGAAATAAAACATGTCTACCACCTGGCCCTCAAAAATTCTGCGGTGCTGGTAAATAAGGCCGTAAAAGGTCGAGTCGATGATATTGCCCAGCGCGCCGGCGAAGATGAGCGCCACGCACCAGATCAACCCGCGATGGTATTTATGCTTAATGAGGTAAACCAGGCCCCAGCCGATACATCCTACTGCCAGTATCCTGAATATGGTTAGCGTAAGTTTGCCGCCCTCGCCGCCAATTTCCCAGCCGAAGGCCATGCCGTTATTTAACGTATAACGCAGCATGCCCTTATCGCCTAAAAAGTGAACCTCGCCCAGGTCCTGCGCAATATGCGTTCGGACCCAGGTTTTTATCAGCTGGTCGACAATAAGGATTACGACAATTAAAAGGAAGGGTTTTGTATACGCCGCCTTCATTTATTGCCGCAGTTTTGCCTCCATGCTCAGGGTAGTATGCGGCACAGCGCGCAAACGTTCCCTTGGGATCAGTCTGCCTGTTTCGCGGCAAATGCCGTAGGTTTTGTTTTCTATGCGTACCAGCGCAGCTTCCAGTTGCTCGATAAACTTTTTCTGGCGCGCCGCCAGTTGGTTTATCTGTTCTTTCTCCAGTGTTGCCGACCCGTCTTCCAGGGTTTTGTAAGTGCCTGCGGTATCGTCTGTACCATTGGCATTGGGCGAACTTAACGAAGTAGCCAGCGAACTTAACTCTTCCTTAGCCATACGCAGCTTATCGAGTATGATGCCTTTAAATTCCTGCAGATCCGATTCGGAGTACCTGGTTTTTTCGTTTTCCTGTTTCATTTACGTTTTACTAATAGCAATCAAAATTTCGTTTCCATCAATCTCTGTCTTTTCACCTTCAGTTAGCTCATTATCAGTAAGAATACTGTCTGCCAAAATTTCGGCGCAAATATAAGATAAATTATTATTCACCGCTTCCGATATACAGTCCGCGCATCTTATACGCACATTTATTCTGTCGGTTACCTCCAGGCCCATCGTCTTCCGTTGATTTTGGATGCGGTTGATCACCTCGCGCGCCAAACCTTCCTGTTTCAATCCGGTGGTAAGCGTAACATCTAAAGCCACAGTTAGTTTTCCCAAATTTGCAACCTGCCAGCCGGGAACATCTTCGGCGATGATCTCTACGTCACTGATCAATACCGAATGGCCGGTTGAAAGCACTAAACAGCCCTTATTTTCCAGTTGGGCGATCTCATCAGCGACCAGGTTAGCTATCGCTTCTGCAACAGCCTTCATATCCTTACCCACTTTCGCCCCAAGCGCTTTAAAGTTTGGTTTGATCTTCTTTTTGATAAAGCCCGAAGCATCCGTGATATATTCGATGCCCTTAACATTAGTTTCGGATAATATCAAGTCCTTTACTTGCTCTACCTGGTGTTCAAAGTTCTTATTCAAAATAGGCAGCAATATCCTGCTTAGCGGCTGGCGTACATTTATACCTACTTTTTTGCGCAGCGACAATACCAGCGAAGAAATATCCTGGGCCATCTGCATGCGCTCCTCCAATGCTTTATTTACGAGAGACTTATGATATTCAGGAAAATAAGCCAGGTGAACCGATTCAAATCCTTCTTTATGGGTCGTCTTGTTAAGATCAGTGTACAGCCTGTCCGCAAAGAATGGCGCTACAGGCGACATCAGCTTGGCTATGGTGACCAAACAGGTGTAAAGCGTTTGGTAGGCCGATAGTTTATCATAAGAGTCTTCCGATTTCCAGAAACGGCGGCGACTTAAACGAACATACCAGTTGCTCAGGTGTTCGTCTACAAAATCCTGTATGGCGCGGCTGGCTTTGGTCGGTTCAAAATCGGCATAAAATGCGTCAACGTCTTTGCTGAGCGTATTCAGCAGCGAGATGATCCATTGATCGATCTCTGGCCGGTCTTTTATCGCAATATCCGCTTCACTGTATTTGAATTTATCGATATTGGCATACAGCGCGAAGAAGGCATACGTGTTGTAAAGCGTGCCGAAGAATTTGCGGCGCACCTCATCCAGCCCCTCCATGTTAAACTTCAGGTTGTCCCAGGGTGATGCATTGCTGATCATATACCACCGCGCAGCATCCGGGCCGTATTGCTCGATGGTGGAGAATGGGTCAACCGCATTGCCTAAACGTTTCGACATCTTATTGCCGTTTTTATCAAGCACCAGGCCGTTTGAAACCACATTTTTAAAGGCGACCCCTTTGTTTCCTACTTTAGTATTAACCGCCTTCACTTCATCACTGGCCTCGCTCAGCATTACGGCAATGGCATGCAGCGTGAAGAACCAGCCGCGGGTTTGGTCAACGCCTTCGGCGATAAAATCTGCCGGGTATGAATTTTCAAATGCTTCTTTGTTTTCAAACGGGAAATGCCATTGCGCATAAGGCATGGCGCCGCTGTCGAACCATACGTCGATCAGGTCGGGCTCGCGGAACATTGGTTTGCCTGTTGATGAGACGAGGATCACATCGTCAACATACGGCCGGTGCAAGTCGACTATTTCGAAGCCTTCCGGCAGTGCCCCAGCTTTTATAGATTTTTCAATCTCCCGTTCAAGCTCGGCGATTGACCCGATGCATTTTTCCTCAGGACCATTCTCCTCGCGCCAGATGGGCAGCGGTGTGCCCCAGAAACGCGAACGCGAAAGGTTCCAGTCCACCAAATTTTCCAGCCAGTTGCCAAAGCGGCCGGTACCGGTCGATTCAGGTTTCCAGTTGATCGTTTTGTTCAGCTCCACCATTTTATCTTTAACGGCGGTGGTGCGGATAAACCAGCTGTCGAGCGGGTAATACAATATCGGTTCGTCCGAGCGCCACGAGTGCGGGTAACTGTGCTCGTATTTTTTAACGTCGAACGCTTTGTTTTCCTCTTTTAGTTTGATCGAGATCAGCACATCTGTCGGCTTAAAGCCGGGTTCTTCGCGTTCTTCCTTGCTGTAATATTCTTCCTTTACATAACGGCCGGCAAAATCGTACACCTCATCCACAAAGCGGCCCTGTTTGTTCACGAGCGGCACTTCTTTACCTGCTTCGTCCTTCACCATTACCGATGGCACGCCATTTTCCTTACAGGCCCTGAAGTCATCCGCGCCAAACACAGAGGCGGTGTGCACGATGCCCGTACCATCTTCGGTGGTCACAAAATCGGCGGCAATCACTCTAAAGGCGTTTGCTTCCAGGTCGGCATTGGTTACATAGGGCATTAGTTGCTCAAAGTGCAGGCCGACTAATTCCGAACCTGAAATATACCCCGTTGTCAATCCACCTCTATCATACGCATATGGCTGCGTTTTGTGCTTAGGGTCATAGGTTAAGCCCTCTAAGGTTGGAACGACATTAGGCCCGGCTACTTTGGCCACTAAAGCGTCCGCTAAGATCACGGTCATCGGAATACCGGTGTATTGATTGAACGTTTTTAGTTTTACGTACCTGATGTCTTTTCCTACGGCTAAAGCACAGTTGGCCGGCAATGTCCAGGGCGTTGTTGTCCAGGCTAAAATATACAGATCGGTGTCAAC
>DASRTD010000354.1:0-9426 GCA_035656115.1 Mucilaginibacter sp. | reverse complement strand
CAAATAACACCAAAAAACATCTTATTTTTTTAAAAATGTCACGCAAATCAAGCATTATGTAATTTTGCTGGAAATTTTTGCTGGATTATTCATTTATAACTGCGTTAAAAGCCAGTTAAACTCAATTTTTGGAATAGTTTTTGTCACAATTCTCATTAATTTAATAAAATTACTAAAAAATATAACCAAAAGCGTCATTTTTACAGGTAAAATCAAATTATTAATCGAAATCGAAAAAAATTTTAAATTTTATTATATTTATAACAAAATGTTTGTATTTTTGAGAATCAAATCGGAGTTAACTGGTTTTTTACAAAAAGATTACAAAAAACTACGGTAAATATTAAAAGTTAGTGTTACTTTTACACCGTAAAAATTTTAAAAAAGTCTTCTCATAATTTAGGTTTATAATTGGTTAGTAAAGGCCCCTGCCCATCAGGGGCTTTACTTTTTTAACCCCTTGGCCCCCTAAAGGGGGAATTGCCAATCGATTTAAAAACGCTTCAATTTAAATAGAATGAATATCGCTGATTTGCAGGAAAACAATTGGCTGAATTATCGCGATCATCCCAAGCCATAAGTAAAACTTAGTTTCAGCCCTATAGGCAATCGCCAAGCATCCGCACACCAAAAAGAATATGCAACCAAAAAAAAGCATGCCAAAATATCCCCATGTAATGGCTTCGCCCTCGGCTTCATGGCCACTTAGGCCAGGATGTTGTCTTATATAATCATAATAACGCCATGTATTCATAGTGACCCAGACACAATATAACGTGATAATCAGGTAGAATGTAAGAATGATCGGGTGTTTTTTTATTATTGAGGATACTGCGTTCATAGGTCTAACATTGGTTCCCTTAATACAAAACAAAATACAAAGGTAACCTGCCAGTGGGAGACGCGAAGTATCGCGTCTCTACGTTAAATAATATTCAGCATCTTCTGCGTGGCTTTAATGGCGCATACTGTTTGGTCCGAATCCAATCCGCGAGTAATAAATTTCTTTTTTTCAGTTTCCCAGGTGATAATGGTTTCGCAAAGTGCGTCGGAGCTACTACCCGGCGCGATACGCACGGCGTAGTCGATCAGTTTTGGCAGACTTCTTTTCTTCTTGCTGTAAACCTTGGCCAGCGCATTCATAAAAGCATCAAACTGGCCATCCCCCTGGGCACTCTCTTCAAATTTTTCGCCTTCTATATTTACCGAAATAGTTGCCGAGGGGCGAAAACCCATAGCATGCATCAGCACATACGATTCAACCACAACTTTATCCTGGTACAAGCTGCTGTCCAGCACGTCAGAAATGATATAGGGCAGGTCTTCCTTGGTTACCATTTCCTTCCGGTCGCCCAACTCAATAACACGCTGAGTAACTTTTTTGAGATCAGCATCGTTAAGTTTCAGGCCCAACTCCTGCAGGTTTTTCTCGATATTGGCTTTGCCTGATGTCTTTCCGAGTGCGTATTCGCGCTTACGTCCAAAACGTTCCGGAAGAAGATCGTTAAAATACAAATTATGCTTACTGTCGCCATCTGCATGCACACCGGCCGTTTGGGTAAAAACATTGGCGCCAACGATGGGCTTATTGGAGGGTATCCGTACGCCCGAAAATGTTTCAACAAGCTTGCTCACTTTATAAACAGAAGATTCCCTGAGGCCGATGCGTACATCAGGCGCGAAATCATTCAAAACAGCGATGGTGCTGGCCATGGCGGCATTGCCCGCCCGTTCGCCCATGCCGTTTACTGTCAGATGCAACCCATCGCAACCGGCCTTTACCGCTTCCAGCACATTGGCAATGGCCAGATCATAGTCATTATGGGCATGGAAATCGATATGCAGCTTTGGGTACCTTGTTTTTATATCGCTTACAAAGGCAAAAGTCTCATCCGGCGTTAAAATCCCAAGTGTATCCGGTAGCAATATTCTTTTTATGGGTTGGGTAGCTAAAAAATCGAGCAGGGCGTACGCGTAGTCCGGCGAATTGCGCATGCCGTTGCTCCAGTCCTCCAGGTAAACATTCGTTACTATGCCTTTGTCGCTTGCCAGTTCGATAACTTGCTTTATTTCGCAAAAATGCTGTTCGGGTGTTTTTTTAAGTTGATGGGTCAAATGATTTAATGAGCCTTTGGTCAGCAGGTTTTGCACTTTCACCCCTGAGTTTACCATCCAGTCAATCGACACGCCACCATCAACAAACGATAGCACTTCAATCCGCTCCGAATAACCATTCTCAGCAGCCCAGCTTAAAATGCCCTGTACCGCCTGGAATTCCCCTTCTGACACGCGGGCCGAAGCAATTTCAACCCTGTCAACATTGAGCTCTTCCAGCAATAACTGGGTGATGGTCAATTTTTCTGATATTGAATATGATACGCCCGAGGTTTGTTCGCCATCGCGGAGCGTGGTATCCATTATCTCTATTTTTCTTCTGTTCATGAGCCGGAGCTGGTTTGGTTGCCTCACCTAAATTCTCTCCAAAGGAGAGGCCTTTAAGAGGCGGTGTATTTATTTTTAAACCATCTCTTCTTAAGAGAGTGGTTGGGGTGAGGCCTTATATCGGCAAGTTTGCGGCAAACTCCTTTATTTCAGTTTTGATGTTCAGCAGGTAGTCGATATCATCAAAGCCGTTGGTTAAATTATCTTTTTTGTACGGACTGATGTCGAAACTTTCTTTTTCGCCGGTCGACAGGATAGTAATAGTCTGCGCAGGCAGGTTAACTTCTATTTCCGTCTTTGGGTTGCCGATGATCGCTGTAAATAGCTTCTCCAAAAACTCCGGGCTAACCTGCACCGGCAGCACACCGATATTTATGCTGTTATTTCTAAAAATATCTGCAAAAAAGCTGGATACCACACAGCGGAAGCCATAATCATAAACGGCCCAGGCGGCGTGCTCACGCGAAGAGCCGGAGCCAAAGTTTTTACCGCCGACTAAAATTTTGCCGCTATAGGTTGGATCGTTCAGTACGAAATCCTTTTTCGGGGTGTTGTCGCTGTTATAACGCCAGTCGCGGAAAAGATTGTCGCCGAAACCAACGCGTTCGGTCGCTTTTAAAAAGCGAGCCGGGATGATCTGGTCAGTATCCACGTTTTCGATGGGGAGCGGTACCGCCGTGCTTGTCAGTATATTAAATTTATCGTAAGCCATTTTATTTTTTTTGATTACACCGATGATTTTTTGATTACACCGATTTATTTTTTCCTAATCTCTGGTCTCTAATCTCCAGTCTCTAGCTTAAACCAACTCTTCAATTAGCGTGCGGGGATCAGTCACTTTACCTGTTACTGCTGCAGCAGCAGCTACCAGCGGACTGGCCAGCATGGTGCGTGCACCAGGGCCCTGGCGGCCTTCAAAGTTGCGGTTCGAAGTGCTTACCGCATATTTTCCGGCTGGTACTTTGTCGTCGTTCATCGCCAAACACGCCGAACAACCAGGTTGGCGGAGTGTAAAACCCGCCTCGGTTAAAATATCCAGCAAACCCTCTTCTTTTATCTGGCTTTCCACGATGTGCGAGCCGGGAACTAGCCAAACCGTAACGCCGTCGGCTTTATGTTTTCCTTTTATCAGAGAGGTAAATGCCCGGAAGTCTTCGATACGTCCATTGGTGCAGCTGCCTACAAACACATAGTCAACCGGTTTGCCTAACATGTGGTCGCCTTCATGAAAACCCATGTAGCTGAGCGATTTGTCGTAGGTAGCGGCGCCGCCTTCCACATCAGCCGCATCAGGGATATCATGCGAGATACCCATGCCCATGCCCGGGTTGGTGCCATAGGTGATCATCGGCTCGATCTTACTTCCGTCGAAGGTAAATTCCTTGTCGAAAACAGCACCAGGGTCCGTCTTCAAAGTTTTATAATAAGCCAACGCTTTATCCCAGCCTTCCCCTTTGGGGCTGAATTCACGCCCTTTTACATAATTGATGGTAGTTTCGTCCGGGGCGATCATCCCGCCGCGGGCGCCCATCTCAATGCTCATGTTACAAACAGTCATCCGGCCTTCCATGCTCATGTTTTCGAAAACCTCGCCGGCGTATTCCACAAAATAGCCGGTAGCGCCTGAAGTGCTTAATTGCGATATAATGAACAATGCAACATCTTTCGGCATAACACCCTTACCGAGCTTGCCATTAACGGTAATGCGCATCTTCTTGGGTTTGGGCTGCATAATGCATTGGGTAGCCAGCACCATTTCAACTTCAGAGGTACCAATACCAAACGCAATTGCGCCGAAAGCACCATGAGTTGAGGTGTGTGAGTCGCCACAAACGATGGTTGCACCGGGTTGGGTAATGCCGTATTCAGGGCCGATTACGTGTACGATCCCATTTTTTTGGTGACCGAGTCCCCAATAGCTAATGCCGTATTCGCGGGAGTTTGCTTCCAATGCGTCCAGTTGGTTAGCCGACAGGGGGTCAGCAACAGGCAAATGCTGGTTAATGGTGGGTGTGTTATGATCTGCCGTCGCGAAAGTCCGGTTAGGGTATAAAACCTTAATCCCCCTGCTTTTCAGTCCCAAAAAAGCCACCGGGCTGGTTACTTCATGAACAAGGTGGCGGTCGATAAACAGCACATCCGGCCCCCCTTCAATCTTGCGTATTACGTGCGCGTCCCACACCTTATCAAATAATGTATTACTCATTTTTTTAATTTTTATTAGACATATTGGTTACGACTGACTGTAAGTGTTTATGCCGCTCATCAGCGCTAACAGGTCAGCATCTTGAATTCCTTTGTTGGCGTCGGCCATTTCCAGGTATTGTTTATAGGCAACATCCAAACCGGCTTTATCCAGTTTATACCCTAAACGCTCCAAATGGAATTTTAAGGCGTGCCTGCCGCTGCGCGCGGTAAGTACGATGCTTGCGCTTGGGAAACCTACATCCTCGGGCTTAATAATCTCGTAGTTTTCACGGTTCTTTAAAAACCCATCCTGATGAATGCCCGAACTGTGGGCAAATGCATTTGCGCCCACAATGGCCTTGTTGGCCTGTACCGGCATGTGCATCTGGGTGCGCACCAGCTGGCTGATCTCGTAAAAATTACGCGCGTTGATATTGGTGTGCAAGCCCAAAACCGGGTGTGTTTTCAGGATCATCACTACCTCTTCCAGCGAGGTATTGCCGGCACGCTCGCCAATGCCGTTTATAGTGCCTTCCACTTGCCTTGCGCCGTTTTGCAAGCCTGCGATAGAGTTTGCAGTAGCCAGCCCAAGGTCGTTATGGCAATGGGCCGAGATGATCGCTTTATCTATATTTTGTACGTTATCTTTTAAAAATTTGATTTTTTCGCCGTATTGGTTGGGCAGGCAATAGCCATTGGTGTCGGGTATGTTTACTACTGTTGCGCCGGCGGCGATCACCGCTTCGACCATCTGTGCCAGGAAGTTGATGTCGGCACGGCCAGCATCTTCGGCATAAAACTCGATATCCTCCACGGATTTTTTGGCATATTTAACGGCATCAACGGCACGTTGCAATATCTCTTCGCGGGTGCTGTTGAATTTATGTTTGATATGCTGGTCGGAGGCGCCGATGCCGGTATGGATGCGGGGATGTTTTGCGTATTGCAGCGATTCGATGGCGACATCGATATCGCCTTTGTTGGCACGGGTGAGTGCGCAGATGGTAGGGTTGCGGACGACTTTTGATATTTCAACTACACTTTGAAAATCACCCGGGCTTGATATGGGAAAACCTGCCTCAATTATATCAACCCCCAATTCTTCCAGTTCCCTGGCAATCTCGATTTTTTCGGGGGTGGTTAACTGGCAGCCCGGTACCTGCTCGCCGTCGCGGAGCGTGGTATCAAAAACATAGACTCGATTCGGATCGTGTATCATCGTTTTTAGATTTTTAGATGTGAGATTTGAGATTTGAGACTTTTGTTTGTCGCACATCGTGAACCTAACATCGGTTATTATTGCTTTTTTATTTTCTTTTTAGTAACGCGAGACAGAAGACAAAACCTCATATCTCACGTCTCATATCTCACATCTCTTTAACAGCCACAAACCTCAACCGCACATAATCGATATACCAATCACCGTTTTGATTATAATATGGTTCCACCATGTCAGTTATTTCGGTTAATATTTGTTCTTTTTCTGTTTGATCAATCCCTTCAAAAAAGCTTGAGCCGAACATATCCAACCATTTGGCAACCCCTTCCCTGCCGTCTTTAAGCAATGTGGCCCTGTCAAAATGAACGGCGAAAGTTACCCTGAAACCTGCATTTTCCAGCCTGGTGGTATAATCTCCCAGCGAAGGGAAATACCACATCTTCCTTTTTGCCAGTTCAGCATGGCCGTATTTCTCAAGCGTCTGGCGCAACGCTGCCAATACATGGGCATTGTTTCCTTTGCCACCCATTTCGGCAACAAATCTGCCGCCGGGTTTAAGGCTATCATAAACACATTTTATGGCCTCATCCGCTTTATGCACCCAATGCAACACCGCATTGGAAAATACCGCGTCAAACGGTTCATCAAAATGAAAATCAATAGCATCAGCAACCTGGAAATCTATTTCCGGAAAGCTTTCTTTCGCTTTTGCGATCATATCTTCCGAAGCGTCTATACCGGTTACATCGGCACCGCGCTCTTTTATCTTATTCGTTAAATGACCGGTACCGCAACCCAAATCAAGGATACGCTCGCCAGGTTTTATATCCAGCAACTCCACTACGCTTTCCCCGTATTGAAATACGAAGTCGTGTTTTGAGTCATATAGTTCAGCGTTCCATTTCATTTTTTTTGTGATTTCACCGATTATATTATGATTTCACCGATTTTTTCTACTATGGTCCATGGACTATCGACTATTGACTCATTTTCTTCATCCTCACATTTGCACATCCGCACATCAAAGAAGCTCCACCACCTTTTGCCCTATGGCTGTTGTGCCTAATATTTTGCTTTTATCTGTTTTGCTGTCGGCAATATCGCCTGTGCGGTAACCTGCTTTCAGCGTTTTATCCACCGCGTCGGTAACCCTTTTTGCTTCTTCTTTCAGGCCGAAGCTGATCTCGAGCATCAGCGCTACCGATAATATCGATGCCAGTGGGTTCGCTTTATCCTGCCCGGCAATATCATGCGCCGAACCGTGGATCGGCTCAAAAAAGCCGGTGCCATCACCTATAGATGCCGATGCCAGCATACCCATAGAACCAGCAATCTGTGATGCTTCATCGGTCAATATATCACCGAAAAGATTGGCGGTTACTACCACGTCAAACTTTCTTGGGTTTTTAACCAGTTGCATAGCGGCATTGTCCACAAACATGTGTTCAGTTTCCACATCTGGGTATTCTTTGGCGATCTCCTGCACCACTTCACGCCATAAACGTGATGTCTCCAAAACGTTAGCCTTATCCACCGAACAAAGTCGCTTACTGCGCATGCGTGCCGCTTCATAAGCCTTGCGGGCGATGCGCTCCACTTCGTACCGATGATAGATCATCAAATCCGAGCCGCTGTCTTCAGTCCGCTTTTTCTCGCCGAAATAAACATCGCCCGTCAACTCGCGGAAGAACAGGATGTCCGTTCCTTTTAACACTTCGGGCTTTAAGCTCGAAGCGTCCAATAGTTCATCAAAAAGCACGATCGGACGCAGGTTGGCATACAGGCCCAAACCTTTACGGATGCCCAGCAAACCTTGCTCGGGCCGTACTTTGGCATGCGGATCGTTATCATATTTGGCATGGCCTACCGCGCCAAATAAAATGGCGTCGCTGGCTTTCGCTTTGGCAAGTGTTTCATCAGGCAGCGGGCTGCCGGTAGCCTCAATCGCCTCATGGCCCATGAGCGCATCATCGTAGGTAAAAGTATGCCCGTAAAGCGCGGCAATCTTCTCCAGAACTGCCTTGCCCCAGGTGGTTACTTCCGCGCCTATGCCATCGCCTGGTATTACTAATATTTTCTTTGATAGTCCCATTGCTTTTTAAGTGGCAGTGGCAGTAGCAGTAGCAGTTTTTTTGCCATCCGCTATTGCCGCTGCAATGCTTATTAATCTAATAATTGCACATCCTGATAATGTTCCACCGTTGGAAATGGATCATAAAAATGATGCAACAGTTTTTTCCATTCCTGGTATTCGTCCGATTTCCTGAAACCTTCAGTATGATCGGTTAATTTTTCCCATTCAACCAGCAAGATGAATTGATTGGTATTTTCAATACATCTTTTTAGTTGATGCGAGATATAGCCTGCCATTTTTGATATGATCTCTTTTGCGATGGAAAATGCATTTAAAAATTCATCTTCCCTGCCGGGGATCACATTTAGTATGGCTACCTCTAAAGTCATCACGTTATATTAAGTAGCAGTGGCAGTGGTGAGTAGCAGTATTTTCGACTGCTACTGCTACTGCAACTGCCACTAATTAATCTATGCTTCCACTACCTGATTTTCAGGACGAAGGCTTCTCACTGTCTTACCGGCTTGCCACATTTCGCTGTCGCGAAGCTCTTTTAGTTCGATATCCAGTTTTTCGCGGTAATCAGGTTTGCTGTTTGAATCGATCGATTTTTGTGATTCAACGCCTGTTGCCACGCTTTTGTACAATTCTTCAAATACCGGTTTGGTTGCATCACGGAATTTTTTCCACCAATCCAAAGCGCCGCGCTGTGCGGTGGTTGAGCAGTTGGCGTACATCCAGTCCATACCATTTTCGGCAACTAGTGGCATTAATGATTGGGTTAGTTCCTCAACCGTTTCGTTAAAGGCTTCTGAAGGCGAGTGGCCGTTTTTGCGCAATACTTCATATTGTGCGGCAAATACGCCCTGGATACAGCCCATCAGCGTGCCGCGTTCGCCGGTTAAGTCGCTGAAAACTTCTTTCCTGAAATCGGTTTCAAACAAATAACCGCTGCCTACCGCAATACCTAATGCAATAACCCTGTCCTTAGCTTTTCCGGTTGCATCCTGGAAGATTGCATAGCTTGAATTTAAGCCGCGACCCTGCAAAAACATCCGGCGTAACGAAGTGCCAGAACCTTTTGGCGCTACCAGGAACACATCCACATCAGCCGGAGGGATAATGCCGGTTTGTTCTTTAAAAGTGATGCCGAAGCCATGCGAAAAGTACAAAGCCTTGCCGGCTGTTAAATGTTTTTTAACGGTTGGCCATAAGGCTATCTGTGCAGCGTCGCTTAATAAATAGCAGATCACTGTTCCCCTTTCAAGGGCTTCTTCAATCTCAAAAAGGGTTTCTCCGGGTACAAAGCCGTCGTTTACAGCTTTATCCCAGGTTTTGGTGCCTTTACGCTGGCCGACAATTACGTTGATGCCATTGTCTTTTTGATTGAGCGCCTGGCCGGGACCCTGAACGCCGTAGCCAATTACCGCTACCACTTCGTTCTTCAATACTTCCTGTGCCTTTGCTAAAGGGAACTCTTCGCGGGTTACTACGTTTTCTTCAG
>DASRTD010000353.1:0-18743 GCA_035656115.1 Mucilaginibacter sp. | reverse complement strand
CAGCTTTCAGTTCTTTATGGTTAACACCCATTACAAAAGTTGGGGTATCATCTTTTGCCGGAGCGCTCATTACAACTTTTTTAGCGCCGGCGTCGATATGTTTTTGGGCGGTTTCCTGTGTAAGGAACAAACCGGTTGATTCAATTACAACTTCTGCACCTACTTCATCCCATTTAAGGTTAGCAGGGTCTTTTTCGGCGGTAACGCGGATGGTTTTGCCGTTTACTACCAAATGACCGCCCTCAACAGCGATGGTGCCTTTGAACTGCCCATGGGTTGAGTCGTATTTCAGCATGTAAGCCATATAATCCGGCTCAACAAGATCATTAATACCCACAACTTCAAGATCAGGTCTTTCCATTGCGGCCCTGAATGCCAGGCGGCCAATACGGCCGAAGCCGTTAATTCCTATTTTCATGATTTTTATTTAATTTTTACTTGAATAATACGTTAGCAAATTGTTTATAGGTTCTCTAATAACGTTGGCGATCGTCAGGTTTGCATCGGTGGCAGCGTCCTGTAAATGGTTCTGAAATACTGATGCAACCGAGCCCGCAAAGTACAAAAAAGCTTCGGGATGTTCATCATGCAAGGGTAATAAATAGGTGGCCAGCAGCTTGTCAAACCCTTTGCGCACAGTTGTTTTTACATAATGATCGTCCTTGTTCTCCTCAAAAAAATCGGTGAATGAGTTCAAAAATATAGCGGGCTGTTTTTGGCGATAAACCTTCTCGAGCAAGGATTTCCTGTCGAAATCATACCGCTTGTCAAACTTCCTGCGAATGCTTTCCGGAAGGGTTTCGTTCATATAAGCCTTCAGCAGTTGGCGGCCCAGCCAGTTGCCCGAACCTTCATCAGCCAGGATATACCCGAGGCCATAGTTGTTTGGTTTTATCTTCCGCCCGTCGTACCAGGCAGCATTGGTGCCACTGCCGACAATGCTGATAATGCCGGGTGTATTTTTGCAGCAGGCTATTGCAGCGGCAAGAATATCGTGCTCTACAGATACTTTTCCGAACTTGAAGAAGGCCGACAAGGCATTATGTACAATTGCCTTTAATTCA
Source organism: Mucilaginibacter sp. (assembly GCA_035656115.1). Lineage (GTDB taxonomy): Bacteria > Bacteroidota > Bacteroidia > Sphingobacteriales > Sphingobacteriaceae > Mucilaginibacter. Next base: position 17,679 of record DASRTD010000353.1, on the reverse strand, counting down.
GGAGAAGAAGCGCCCGCGCCGAAAAAATAAATGCGTTTTATTTCCTCGGCATGATGTATCAGGTTGATGTTTTTGCTTAGTAGCTGGATGATGCCTTTTTCATCATTCAGGTACGGATTGATGCCGCCGGTTTTAAAAGAAGCAACCACCTCGTCTTTGTCGGCCAGCCGCCAGTCGGCATAATTCGATCCGCTATAAACAACTGCAATCATTAATTTTAGATAGATAGAATATCAGCCATCAGCAACAAATCTTCTTCCAGCTTAAATTGGTGTTCCGTGAGGGCCTCTTCCAGGCCGGTCAATTTAATGTGGTTCGCTTCAAGGCCAACCATCATTTGCGATTTGCCAGCCAGCAACGCATTTACCGAGGCAAATCCAAGCCGGCTGCCCAGCACCCTGTCAAACGCTGAGGGGCTGCCGCCGCGTTGCAGGTGGCCCAGGATGGTAACCTTTATATCGTAGTTTTTAACCTCTTTTTCAACTATTTTTGCAATATCGTAAGCGCCGCCATGCCTATCGCCCTCGGCGACAATTACAATGCTCGATGATTTCTTTTTGTTTTGACCGTTTTTCAGGTTTTCGATCAGGTCTTCTATCGCCGTCTCCTTTTCGGGCAGCAGAATTGCTTCGGCGCCGCATGAGATACCTGCCCGCAATGCTATGGCGCCCGAATCGCGGCCCATTACTTCGATAAAAAACAAGCGGTCGTGCGCATCTGCCGTATCGCGAATCTTATCGATGGCTTCAATCACCGTGTTAGTGGCCGTATCGAACCCGAGTGTATAGGTCGATCCGTAAAGGTCATTATCGATTGTGCCGGGAACGCCGATCACCGCGATATCCGGGTATTTTTGCGAAAACCGCAGCGCGCCGGTAAAGGTGCCGTCGCCGCCGATAACCACCAATGCATCAAGACCGTGTTTTTTTACGTTTTGATAAGCAGTCTCCATGCCTTCGTCGGTACGGAAGGGCAAGCAACGGGCGGTTTTCAAAACGGTACCGCCAAGATTTAAAATATTGCTCACCGACCGCTTGTCCATCTGGTACATGTCGCCGTCGATAAGCCCCTGGTAACCCCGCCGTATGCCTGTAACGTCGAGGCCGTTATAAATGGCGGTTCTTACAACTGAGCGTATACAGGGATTCATCCCCGGTGCATCGCCTCCTGAAGTAAGTACCCCAAGTTTTGAAATTTTAGGCATTTAATAAAAAGAATTTTTCGGCACGAATATAGTGTGTAAAAATTACACCATTAAATTTAATTTATTTTTTTTACATTAGCGCTTGACCAATAAATTTAATTATTAAACCTAAAGTTATCGAAGTTTGGAAGTAAAACTACCGACATTTGACTCAGTTTTCTCTGTCGACTGTGTAATATTTGGTTTTGAAGCGGGCGAGCTTAAAATATTACTCATCGAGCGGAACGAAGAGCCTTACAAGGACTGGCTTGCCCTGCCCGGATATATCGTGGAGCAGGATGAGAGCATTGACGATGCGGCCGAGCGTATTTTATATGAGCTTACCGGCCTGCGCGACCTTCATATGCAGCAGTTTCACACCTTCGGCGAGGTCAACCGTCACCCCCAGGGGCGTGTGATCACGGTGGCTTATTATGCGCTGATCAGGATAAACGGGCAAAAGGAATTGCGGCCGATCACCCAATATGCCCGCAAGGCTTTCTGGCACCCGGTTAACGAATTGCCTAAGCTGGCGTTCGATCACACCGCAATTTTTCAGACAGCGTTCAACAAGATCAGGCGAAGGTTAAATTACCAGCCGATTGCTTTTGAGCTCCTTCCGGAGAAGTTTACGCTTACCCAGTTGCAATCGCTTTACGAGGCGGTGGAGAACAGGAAGCTGGATAAACGAAATTTCCGGAAAAAAATGCTGAGCTACGGCTTTTTGAAAGAGCTGGATGAAAAGCAAAAAGGCGTTTCCTATCGCGCAGCGAAGCTCTATAAATTCGACCGGCGCAAATATGCCAAGATATTTCATAGCGAAATGGGAGGGGAGAAGTAGGGTTTAGAGATTAGTGAACAGAGATTAGAGATTAGTTATGTCAGATTGATATTAAACGAAAAGCCGCGATAAAGTCGCGGCTTTTCGTTTAATATAATAATTATGTCGCCAGTCCTAATCTCTGTTCACTAGTCTCTAAACATGGTGCAATTCCAAATGGAATTTCACCAGGTTATCTATGGGCGAGCGGATAATGTTGCCTATCACCATTCCGTTTTCCAGCACCACTTCTTCCAGCACATTGCGGAAATTGTAGCCTACTGAACCAATGCAGTTGAAAGTATATTTCTGGTAATTGGGGTAGTGTGTTACCAGGTTGCGGAAGAAATCTTCGAAGGAGGTACGTACGATATTGCGCGAGTACTCCAGGTGCACCGGGCTGTCATACACAAATTTGCTGAAGCTTGCGCAAAAGCGGTTAGCGCGCGGTTGGGTATATACTATTTCGTTAATGTCGTCAGGGGTAAGCTTATAGGTTTCCCAAAAGTTTTTGCGAACGGCTTCGGGCATATAGCCCCTCAGGTAGTCAACCAAAAGTTTTTTTCCGATGTAACAGCCGCTGCCTTCATCGCCCAGGATATAAGCGCCCGAATCGATATTATGGGTAACTTTCTTGCCATCGTACAGGCAGGTATTGGTACCGGTACCTAATATTGCCGCGAATCCTTCTTTGTTGAACAATAGTGAGCGGGCTGCTGCCAGCAGGTCGTGGCCGATAAAAACTTTTGCTTTCTTAAATATCACCCTCATCGCTGCCGCTACAATCTCGCGCATCTCATCAGTCGAGCAGCCGGCGCCATAATAATTCACCTCGGTTATTTCGTCACGTTCGAGGTCGGTTGGAAGCGTTTCATCCAGTGATTTGATGATATAGTCCGTCGGCGAAAAATAAGGATTGTAACCTTCGGTGTTGAAATACACCTTTTTACCTTCTTCGGTAACCAGGCACCAATTGGTTTTAGTTGAGCCACCGTCAGCAATGATGATCATAAATTAAGTTTATATTTTTTGGAAAAATTTTGTAAAAGTAGGATTTACTTATTGTAAAAAAAACACTTTGTATTCTAAAAAAGTAAAAATGTGTTTTTAAGCCGGTTATTTAATTTTTTGCCCTTCAAATAAACCCTTAAGCCAGTCAATTGAGCCATTTACCAGGCGTGTGAACTGTGAACTTACCAATTCTGCCGGCAGATGTTTCAAATGCTAATTTCCGGGGTTTTAAAACGTATGCGAACTATAATTCTTGCAATTATATATATTATTTGCGAAAAAGTGCGCGGCGGAATCTTTTGATGAAGGCGGCGAAAACGATTTGCAATTTTTTTTGTTGCCTGTTAAGACGGATGCATTAAAGATAATTAAAATGCATTTAATGTATTAACGTACCCGGTTCATTTTCAGTTGTTTTATGCTTTGAAGCACAATGGTTAATATTTTGTCATTTAACATTATAATATTAACTCACATATAATTTTTATTTTCGGACATCAATTATAAACACGTCAGGATTTGAAAGTTTTTATCAGAATTTGCTTGTTAGTTCTTCTTCTTTTTGCGATTAGCAGGTTGAGTGCACAGATACGGTACCAGCAGTTTACGGTAGGGGCAGGCGCCGGTGCCGCCACGGCTTACGCGGGCGCGGCTCAAAATAAAACGAACGCCGCCTTTTATGGGGGAATGTGCTACTATCCTACTCCTGCTTTTAACGTCGGACTGGAGGTGCAGGGAGGAACGCTATCAGGCGCAGCGCCCCCGAACAACATCGACCTGAAAAGTTTTACCAACAGTTACAAAGCATTTGTGCTGGATGCCAACCTTTACCTGGGCGCTTTTGTTGACGGAGACAAAAATGGATTTTCGAATATTATAAAAAACTTTTACGGCGGCGTGGGGTACGGGGTATTAATGGGCAGCATAAACAACTTCGACCTTGGAAACCGCATTTCAACCGATCATATTAACAACACCATTAATATAATCCCATTTAATGCCGGCTACGAATTTAGCATCGTAAAAAATATATACCATGAGCCGGTTTTAAAGGCCGATATTTCCGCGCGGTTATATTATGTGGACGGCAGGGGTTTGGACGGTTATTATGATATTTACGCTAAATCATCAAGCTATTATACCTTTTATTCCATTGGCCTTAAATATACTTTTATCATCCACCCAAGTTACGGCAAGGGCTACAAGAAATACGATTAAAGGTGGAAGTCCGAAACTTTTTAACCCGATATTAACAACCGGTGAATAATGTAAAACAATGGCTTGCCATTTTTTTAAGATTTTTGCATCTTTGCAGCGTTTTCTTAAGGTCGATAATCCTGAGTTAAAAGTCAAAAGCAGAATGCGGTTTTTTAACTAATGACCAATGACCATTGACAAATGCGATAACAAAAGGTCCCATAGCTCAGCTGGATAGAGCAACAGATTTCTAATCTGTAGGTCTTAGGTTCGAATCCTAATGGGATCACGAAAATTAATAGAAAGCCTCGAACCGAACGATTTGGGGCTTTTTTGCTTTAGATATTTTGTGTATTAATGATTGTAATTAAGAGAGTATAAATCCGGTGAGTCTTTTAGTTCCAATAAAGCGACCATGGCGCCTGATAACGCCAGTTTCATTTTCGGATCAAGGCTCTTGTCAAGATATATAGCATATTGATTTTTATACGATATTGTTGATGTGTATTGATAAGCTGAGTAAAATCGATCATTTTCGGTAAACTCATAGCCGTAAGCAGGTATTTCATATCGATTCGTGCGTACCGGGGTTATTAAGATATTTCTTTTCCCATCGGTCAAAAACCCTTCATATTTAGCCGTTTCGCCACCGCTTTCTGTTTTCATCGATAAAGTCCACAGGTGAGATGAATCCCCGGTGACTGCAATAGTTGCCGAAAAATTTAGCGATTCTATTTGCTCATCCCCGCCGACCGAAAAACTTTTTGAAACTTGCAGGGGGCTTCTGGTTTCCGAAACGGTTTTCATTACGCCTTTAACTTGTACGGAATCGTTGGCTGTGCCGATGAGAATAAATGAAAATTTTCGGGATAACTTTTCGCCACTTTTCGTACCAAACACATTTGACGATGTATTAGACAGGGGCATTCCCCATTTACCGGATACCACTGCATAATCCCCAAAACGCAATTTTGGAAAGGCATTAAACCCCCGGGACTTGATAAAAGTTACCGGAAGCACGTTTGCGTTAGCGGTGAGGCTGTCGCTAAGAATGATTCTTTTTTGCGCAAAAGCTAATTGTGCGCCACCAGCAAGCAAAACGATAGTTACATATATTTTAAGCATGTCGGAAATTTTATCAGAAGATGAATGAATAAGGAATTTTGGTAATTTAACCTTTTTTTCGATTAAAAGAGCAGCATGAGTGAAAGGTATTATTGCGTCCGCGCAGATTGCAGAGGAGCCTTTGCTGTGCGTAAGCCAGGTACGAAATGTCGCCGATATGCAAGACAGGGAGAGATCCTGCGAAGATGAAAATCCGTAAACAAAATTCTTCGCAAAAGCAAGCAAATTACAGGAAAAATTAGTGTGCCAGGTGTCCCAGGTGTATTCACCCGTCCCGGGTGGCACGTGGTACACCCGTAGCGGGTTTGGGTTTCGTACGATCGATTCGATTTTCGGACAGTCTTCTTTTACCCGTGAGCATGATCACAAATACTTTACCCCCTGAACAATATTAAAACCCGTCGGCCGTTTTCCGGTTTAATACCACAACTATAATCCTTACCCGAATAAACATATCTTTAAAAGTTACGTTTAGTATTGTTAAAGGATAATAAATTTCGGCGACTTCTTTTTTATATTGGCCGAAGGAAATTACGATGAGTAAAGTATTTACGATTACCGAAGGTTTGGAAAATATGGGCGCCCTGCGAACGGGCGGGCAGGGTTCGGTTTACAAAGGCCGGCGGATGGGGCCTATCATCAGCGCGGTGAAAATACTGCCTACACCGATCCATACCGAAGATAGCGACGATAAAAACTTCCGCAGTTTTCAAAACGAAGTGGCCAAGCTCAAGGCGGTAAATGAGCGGCCAAATCCCAATGTCGTGAAGATATTGAGTTCTGGCCTTACCGAGAGTGGCTCATTCCCCTTCATCGAAATGGAGTTTATCGAGGGCCCCGACCTGGAGGAACTGCTAAAACCCCCGCATGATCCTGTTTTTACGATTAAGGAAGTTTTAAAACTGGCCGATCATTTAGCCAACGCACTGTCCAACTGCCATATGGTGGGGGTGAAACATGGCGATATAAAAAGCAATAATGTAAAATACAATATCTATTCGGGCAATTACGTGCTGCTGGATTTTGGGCTGGCCATTATGTCTGACGAGCAGCGCCGCACCAGTATTCGCCATGCCGGCGCCGTTGAGTTTATGGCGCCTGAGCAAAATACCGGGGCCATGTACATGGCGACGGATATTTACAGCTACGGAATTATTTTATATGAGTTGTTAGCCGGCCAGGTGCCATTCCCGTTGCGCGATAGCGGCGAAACCGCCCGCAATGCGGTGATGGTAGCGCACATGGAGTTGCCCGTGCCCGACCTGATGTCGCTGCGCAAAAAGAACCTGCCGTTAAGCTGGGCAAAACAAAAGCAGGATTTGGAAATGCGCGTACCCCAATGGCTGCTGAAGCTGGTAAGCAACTGCCTGGAAAAAGACCCCGAAAAACGCTATCTCAGTGGAATGGCCCTGCAGGATGCGCTGTTTAATGGCAGCCTTTCCATGGAGCCGCCGCCGGTTGCTATGGACCATTCGCATAAAAAAAATGTGGCGTCGACCGATAGTGAATCGTCCTGGAGGGCTGCAGACGCCGCTTATCTTGACAGCACTAAAATGAGCATCTCGAAGCCATTGTTTTTTGCGTTGATGGGCTTGTTCGCGTTATCGCTGCTTACGTGCGCATATCTCTGGATCGACCAAAACCGCTCAGGCATGCCTGGTAACAGGCTCGCTGCCGATACGGCGGCAAAAAAAAGCCCAGACACAACAAGAAAAGCAGCCGCGCCAGAAACGACTTACGTTGCCAAACGGAAACCGGCTGATTCAGTCATTATGCAGACCATAAACGATGCGAAAAATGACGAAGTTAAAAAAGCGGAGGATCAGCGAAAAGCAGATAGCGTCCGTGCGGCCCAGGATACGTCAAAACAGCCAAACAATTAACCGCAGGAATGTATTAATTTTAGCAAACATCTTTTTCGGATATACTGTTCAATGGTAAAATTATAACCCGCTCAATCGTACATGGATCAAAAAGCTTCGCTATGGCAGCGCCTCGGTATTCAGGACTGGTTTTTGACTAATGAACAAACGTCGGCCAAAAAGAAGCAGCAAATGCTTACACCCGACGATGTTTATAATTATGTGATTTCCAAGTTTAACGATTCGATACGCGAATTGTCCTTTGCCGACAGGGTGGTTTTTTACCATGAATATATTATCAGCTTTAACGCGGCCGATTACGCATCTTTTTTAAATAACCGGCAGGGCATTTTTGGGCTGATTGTTAATGAGACCGTCAGCAAGTTTTACGAAACCCTTAAGCAGTACCGGGCAGCGGGCAAAACAGTGAAACCGTCGAGCTCCAAATGGGTCTTCCGCCTTGTTTCACACCCCGACTATGAGCCCGGCGATATTGGTTTTATCGGTAAGCTGATGCCTGGTAATAGCCAGAAGGAGGAAAACCTGAAGGTGACCTTTATTCCGCGTCAAACTGGCATCGCCCAAACGTTTGATGTGAGCCAGGATATTTTGAAAGGCTTTCATTATTACAGCGAGGGGTATTATGAAGTGCCTTATGATGAAGGGCTGGAAACTGAAGACGAGAAGAGCGCCAATCCCAATCAAAAATATTATGCCCGCTTTGAAACCATTTTGCCTGAAAAACAATTTGCCGGCAAAAAGGTAGAGTTTTTGATGATCGATAACGAGATCGTAGTGTCGGGCAGTGACGAAACACGTGAGGAACGAAACATTTTTCGGATACCCTCGGACTGGGTGAATACGCCTCATTTGCAGATAAGGCATAACCGGTCTGACGGTAAGTTTTACCTGGCCTCGTTTGGCGAGAAAACGATACTGAATGAGAACGATGTACCCAAAAGTGATGTAAACGCGCCGCAATGGGTGGAGTTGCCGGTAAATTCAAAAATATTGCTAAACGGTATTGTAGGCATTAATATTTTTAAATTGTAAAGGGATGTACCACCTGTTATCATTTGGGTTGTTAGGTTTGGCGGTATTGCTGGTGACCATGCATTTTGTTGAAATAAAAACCCCTCGTAAACCAAATGACTGACAATTTTTTTGGCATAACCGACCCTGGCCGGCAACGGAAGAACAACGAGGATGCTTTTATTGCAGAGCCCGGAGCCGGCGGGCGCTATATTATTGCCTGTGTGATCGACGGGGTAGGGGGATACTCGGGGGGCGAAATAGCTGCATCGATTGCGCGCGAAACCATCCTTCAGCGCCTTGCCGGGCTTTCGGGCGAGGTAATCCCGGTGCTTACCGATGCTTTTGCCGCAGCTAATGAAAAGATATGGCAGGAGCGCAACGCAGTTAAGGAACATAATAAAATGGCCTGCGTAGTGACGCTTGCCGTGGCCGATCTTTCATCGAACCAATTTTATTATGCCCACATCGGCGACACCCGGCTTTACCTTTTCAGGGACGGCTCCCTCGTGAAGATATCGCACGATCAATCCTTCGTGGGTTTTTTGGAGGACTCAGGCCGGCTTTCGGAAAACGAAGCCATGAAGCACCTGAAGCGCAACGAAATAGATAAAGCGCTCGGATTTAAAATGGATATCAGCAGCGGCGATGATATCGAAACCGGGCAGTCGCCGTTTTTGCCGGGCGACACCTTGCTTTTGTGCAGCGACGGCCTAACGGATATGGTGGACAGGGAAACCATAACAGCTGCCATGGCCGGCGAAGGCTCGTTGAAAGCCATAGGCAACAAATTGGTAGATGCAGCAAACGATGGCGGCGGCAGGGACAATATTACCGTGGTGCTGCTGAAAAACGATAAAGAAAAACCGCAATATGCCGCCACAAAACCAGCAGAAAACACCCGGGCGGAAAAATCTAAAATAAAATCTGAACAGCGTCGCCCTGACCCTGCCGCAAACCAAGAGGCCGAAAAGCGCCCGGGCAGAAGCTATAAAGGCTGGGCCATTTTTCTATTGCTGATCGTAATCGGCATTATGTCTGTCTGCATATGGTTGTATGCAAACCATGAGATCGTTCCACAACCCGATAGTCGACCCGAAAAAGATTCGCTGGCAGAAGTGGCCCGGCCACGTAATACCCAGGAAATAAAGCTGCAGAATGCGATAGACCATAGCAAAGGAAAGCTGGTAATATTAAGCGATACCGTATTTAAAAGCCCGATAATCATCAGCCAGTCAATAATGATCGGCCGCGACAGCCTGCACATAAAGGCAAAAGGAAATATCACTTTTAAAAGTGATTCAGGGTTTAAACGACCCGCATTTGTGATATCGTTGGGAATCAAAAGCGTAGCGCTTGACAGTGTGTCGTTCCAAAATTTCGATGTCGCCATTTCCAGTCACGACCAGGCTTTACAATTAAAAAATGTACGCTTTCAGGGTTGTACCATACCTGTGTTAAACAGCTACCTGTTTCCTGCCAAAAAATATATCAATGGCGGGCCGGTCGCGCCGCTATTTAAAGCTGATTCCCTTCCAAAGTCTAAATAAGCCATGGGAAAAGAAGAGCCGATAGCCGCTTCGCGAAAAAAAGAACGATGGTTCCTTTTGCTGATAGCCGCGGTGTTGCTGGTACTTTTTGTTCGCTTGTTCGCGGTACTGGAAGGAGGCTTTGCCGATGTGGACAAACGGCTGAAAGACGGAACGATGGTAAATCTCAATGCCAAAGATCCTGCCCGGCGCCTGGCTGAAATGCTGCAAAAAGGCTACTATTTTGACGACCAGCGCGACATCGACCTTATTAAGAAGACCATCGCCGCAGGCATAGCTAATGGCGTAAAATTCGACAACATTGGCGAACTGAATAAAAAACGATTTGATGTAAATGCAGATGATGCCTTTGCCGAAGGCGGTCAGTCATTTAAACAAAGGGTAGCCGTTTCAAGGACAACTTTGGGCTATACCGGCGATGATTCGACCCGGTTTGAACAGGAACGAAGATCGCCGCCGCCGTTCTCCGCTACGGCCGACATTGAGATGGGCGGCCCATCTATCAGCGGGACAGTTTTTGATAAAAAGGAACGTGTAAGCGGAGCCCTGGTGAGGCTGCAGCTAATCCTGCCGCAGGATAGCCTTTTTAGCGACGAGGAAGTCGATCTCACAAAAAGAGTCAGAAAAAAAGGCGCATCATTCACCGAAACATTAACCCCGGACTCCGCTAAAAAACTACACCTGCAATCACTGGTAGCTTTTGCGCGCACGGATGAAAAAGGGAAATACTCGTTTGACAATTTGCCGGCGGGCCGGGCTTTTGAATTGCTTCCACTACAGCCCGGATATCAATTTGGTAAGACACAGGGAACAGAAAGCCTTGATGCCGATGCCACCTTTGACTTTCACCGCGCGCCGCATACCATCAGGTTGCTTTCGACCAAAGATTTTAACATTATCCGGAAGGAAAAATCAATTATAATCCGTACGCCACAGGAGTTTGAGTATTGGTTCTGGGTGATTGTCGCCGGGTTTTTTGCCGGGTTTTTCATCATTCATTTCATATTAAATATTCGTTTTTCGGAATCCGACCAACTGATCCTGCCCATGGTGATGCTGCTGACCGGCATCTCCCTGTTGACCCTTCTAAGCATGCAGGACCCGCTGCGCGACCGTTTTTTTGCCAAAGACTCGCTGGAGTATTTGGCGATAGGTTTTATCAGCATAATCGTTATGCTGTTTTTCAACCTGCGCCGTTTTAATGCCGACTCGGGTTTTTACCGGATGTTTCTCTTCAAAGGCATTGAAAGAACAGCCAATGGCTGGCCCTGGATCGTGGCCGCACTTGGCCTGCTGTTTTTAACCATCAGGTTTGGCACCGGCCCCGAGGGTAGCGGCGTCAAAGTGAACCTTTTCATCTTTCAGCCCAGCGAGATCGTGAAATACCTAGTTATCCTGTTCCTGGCGGGATTTTTTGCGATGAATGAAAAATTTATCAGCGAATATACAAGCTGGCGCAAACGCTGGTCCTTTTTTTATTTCGCTTTGCTGGCCATCGGCGCCACGCTGATGTTTTTTTTAATCCTGGGCGACCTGGGCCCGGCAATGATCATCTGTTTTACGTTTATCATCCTGTTCTCCTTCTCCCGCGGCGACTTTATGCCGATGATCATGTCCGTCGTTTTTTATGTGCTGGTGACCTGGATATTTAAAAACATTTGGCTTTCGGCCGCCTTATCAGCTGGCTTTTTATTTTTATTATGGGTTTCTGCCCGGAAACGCCTTAGCGAATCGGCAATCATGGCGGTAGTGGTGATCGCGGCGTTTATGACGCTGGACAAAGTGCCCCACCTCGATAAACTTTTTCCGGGCCCGGTACAACGGCTGATCGAACGAAAAGCCATCTGGCAGGACCCATGGAATAACGAAGTGTACGGCGGTGACCAGGTGGCGAATGGCTTATGGGCGATGTCTGGCGGTGGCGTAGCCGGACAGGGCGTTGGCGAGTCCTTCGCTAAAACCATTCCCGAAGCGCATACTGATATGATCCTTCCGGCAATCGGCGAAAACTTTGGCTGGGCGGGCATTGTTTGCATATTTATCATGTTCCTGTTTTACTTGCATCGGTCCATCATTATCGGCCGGCAAACTGGTACACCATTCTTGTTTTACCTGTGTGCCGGTATCGGGATATGTACCTTTGTGCAATTCCTGCTCATTGCAGGAGGCTCCACGGCGGCCGTGCCTTTGTCGGGCGTGGCTTTGCCATTTGAGAGTTATGGAGGGTCGTCCCTTGTGGCGAATTTCATTGCAGCGGGATTTCTTTTATCTGTGTCCAGGGTTAGGGGTACGCCGCTTCAGATGGCCTATATCACCAAACAGCAGGATAAAAACCTGGTGCCCGCCTTGCTGGCAGCATCGATTGGGCTGATATTATTGACGGTTAATATTTCCAGCTATTCGTTCGACAACGAAAAATGGGTAGTTAAACCGGCGCTGGTAGCCGATAAAAGCGGGGCGCGCATGTTTAGTTATAATCCGCGCATCGCTATCCTGATGAATAAGCTGGAGGCCGGGACGATATACGACAGGAAGGGACTTGTGCTGGCAACAAGCAACCCTGACCTGATCAGCAAACAAAAAGACAGCCTGGACAATGCGGGCGCAGGGAATTACGACCTGGATTCGGCGATGCACAAGCGTTTAACGCGGTATTATCCATTCCGGGACCAATTGTTTTTTTGGCTTGGCGATGCCAATACCATGGTATTTGATGGCGGGACCAACGGCTATTTTGCCGAATATGAGCACGCTGCCGAACTGCGCGGGTTTAAAATGCCGATATCGAGTTACACGGTAAAGGCCTCGCGCTACCAGGAGGACCGCTTTTTGCCAAGGGGCGTAAAGGAAATGACCGTGGCAAAAAAAGATTACAGCGCCATTGCGCCGCTGTTGTTAGCCGGGATAAACAGCGAGGCGGTAACCGCGTTTAAAAGCAAAAACCGCGATGTACAATTAACCATCGACGCCGGCTTGCAAACTAGTATCGAAAAGGCCGTAGCTGCAGACACGGCGGTGAATTATAAACGGGTTTCGGTAGTGATCATGGATTCCGCTACCGGAGATGTTCTGGTGTCCACCCAATACCCGCTGCCGCCGGTGCGTAACTGGGACCTGCTGACAATGAGCGTCCCTGACCAAAACAAGCTCTCGCAATGGGTAACAACGACCGACCTGGGCTTTACATACGCTACGCAGCCGGGCTCGACGGCAAAAATATTGACAGCCATGGCGGCCTTTAACAAGCTGGGCGTAGATGCGACCAAAGTGACGTACCATGTGAGCACGGAAGAAAGAATACGTACCAAAGGCATCGAGCCGGATGAAACGGGGACGATCACGCTGGAGCGCGCTATCGTACATTCCAATAATGTGTATTTTATCAAGCTGGCTAACCAGCAACACCTGCAGGAAGATATGGCCACACTGTACCTTAAGGTAGGTATGTTTTTGCATGGCGTAGGCGGCTATTTTTATGAGAAGAAACCAAACAACACTGATGCCGATCAGCAGGAAAAATGGCGGGAGTTTTGGCGCAAAACCGAATTCAATTCCAAACCGAGATACGATCCAAACAATATTCACCGCACACGGGCAAAAGGTATTTCGGGCATGGCCTGGGGGCAGGGCGAGTTGATTGCTACACCTGCGGCCGTGGCGCGGCTGGTGTCGGGCGTGGCTAACAACGGCACATTGATGCAGAACAGGTTTGCGCTGAAAATAAACGATACCGTTATCACCACAAAAATATCCGAAAAATTGACCGCTCCGGCTTATGCATCGCTGCTTAAGCAATATATGATAGAGCAAAGCGCGCCGAAGGTGCCGATATTGAACCTGGCTGTGGCCGGAAAAACAGGCACCCCGGAACGTATCTGGAAGGGGCTAAGCATCAATGATGGCTGGTATGTGTTTTTTGCGCCGAAGCCAAAAAGTACCGGCTTTACAGTAACCTGTATCCGGGTTGAACAAACAAAAGGCTCTTCGGATGCGGTGCACATGGCCGGCAGGGATGTTATACCTTATTTATTGAAGATGGGATATATCAAAAGCATAGCTCCAATACAAACTGCGGAAACGGACCAGGCTGATCAAACCGACCAGGCACAACCGGCGGAACAACCGGACACAACCCAAAACTAACAGATAAACGCATGTTCAACCGATTTAAAAACGAAGAAAAGAATCAACCAACCGATGTTAAAGCGGCGCGTGCAGCTATTTTAAAGGCGGTTAAACATGAGCTGCAAAAAGCTGAAGGCGGGGAGGGTAGAAACATAAAAGGCATCGACCTGTTTATTGCAACGCCGGATAGCGAGAAACATGTTTATGAAGCCGCTATTTACGCTGAGGAACCAGGCCGGCTGAAAAATGAGGTGCAAAAGATAGCGGATGACTATGCGCTGGACTTGCCTGCCACATGGTTCTTCGAGATCAGCTACGCTACTGAATTACCGGCTGAGGCTGTACCGGTGAAGGGCGCGGACGCAGCACTATTTATCCGCACAAAGGATAATACGATCAAAAAATCCGCGACAGCGTTTATTAATATTTTAAGCGGCGATGCCGAACAGAAAACATACCGGATCGATTCCAGCGGTGGCAAGATCAATATCGGGCGTGATAAAAGTGTGCAAACGGCCGATGGGTTTTTCAGGCTGAACCAGATCGCTTTTCCGGGTGAGATCAGTAATGACATCAACAAATACATCAGCCGGCAGCATGCACATATCGAATGGAACAATGACACAGGTAGCTTTATGCTGTATGCCGATGAAGGCGGCGTACCGCCCGGTAACAAGGTAAAGGTGAGGTCGGGGGCGAGCGAGGTACTAAACAAGCTGATCTCCACCCAGATTGGCCACCGGCTGGATGAAGGCGACCAGGTGATCCTTGGTGAGGGTGCTGTGATCGCATTTACTTATAAAGAACACTAAATGTAAAACGGTGAGTAAGGTTTTTTCGATAACCGAAGGTTTGGAGAACCTGGGCGCCTTGCGCACGGGCGGGCAGGGCTCGGTGTATAAAGGGCGACGGATAGGGCCCATTATCACGGCGGTTAAATTACTCCCGACGCCGATCCACACGGAGGACGGCAACGACAAAAACTTTCGAAATTTTCAAAACGAGGTTGAAAAGCTTAAAAAGGTTAACCAGCAGCCCAATCCCAATGTTGTAAAAATACTCAGTTCCGGCCTCACCGAAAGCGGGGGCTTCCCTTACATCGAAATGGAGTTTATTGAGGGACCCGACCTGGAAGAGCTATTGGATGCACCCCACGATCAGATATTCACGATTAAAGAAGTATTGAAAGTTGCCGATCAGTTAGCCAATGCGCTTGCCCATTGCCACCTGGCGGGGGTAAAACACGGTGATGTAAAAAGCAATAATGTAAAGTATAATATCCACACCGGCAATTATGTATTGCTTGATTTTGGCATGGCCATCATGTCCGACGAGCAGCGGCGCACCAGCATCCGCCACGCCGGGGCAATAGAGTTCATGGCGCCCGAGCAAAATACCGGGGCGATGTACTTCCAGACAGATATTTATAGTTATGGCATCATACTTTTTGAATTGTTGGCCGGCCAGGTGCCTTTCCCACTTAACGACGGCGGAGAAACCTCCCGCAATGCGGTTATGATCGACCACATGGAATCGCCGGTGCCTGATGTGTTGGAATTCAGGCGCTGGAATATCCCATTGACCTGGCCGGACGAAAAAAAGGAGCTGGAGATGCTTGTGCCGGAACGGCTGCTGGAGGTGATCAATACCTGCCTGCAGAAAGACCCTGAAAAACGTTATGCAACCGGTATGGCCCTGCAGGAGGCTTTGTTTTTAAGCACCATTGAGCGTGAAAATTTTGTGGCCGGCGCCCAAGGCCTCGATACCTTAAAAAAACAAAACGCGGCTTTGAAAGCCCAATTACTGGATTTAAAAGCAAAAGAAGCCAACGATGCGCTTTTTCTGAGAATACCCAAACGATTGCTTGTTGGCCTGGTCATTGTTATGATAGCCTTACTGGCTTTTGGAAGCTACGGTATATTTAAAAAACCCGATATAAAAGTTGTGATAAAAAGAGATACGATCGTTAAAGTTAAGAGGGTATTGGTACGCGACACGTCGGGCTGGGGCTACCGGCTAAGACAGCAGCGACTGGCGGATTCAATTGCCAATGCTGCGGATACCAATAATACTGGTACGGCAGTCCATAAAAAAAAGCGGAAGAAGTTTTTGGGACTTTTTTGAAGGCTGGCCCGCCTGATGGTAAAAACTGAAATTTTCAATTAAAAGAACCCGGCTAATTACCGCCCGCTGGTTGTGCCGGTTGCTGCTGATCGCCCTTTTTATTTACAAAGGGTATTTTCTTCCAAAAGGGCTGCTGATTGTCCGGCTGTAATACCCCGTCGTTCCAGTTGGTAACGCTCGTGAGGTCGCCTTTACTGTTCCATGTTTTCCATTCGCCATCTTTCAATCCCGTTTTAAAATCGCCTTGTTCTTTCAGGTTTTTGTCCGGGTAAAAGGCCACATAATGCCCGTTAAGCAGTTGGCCGTTGTAACCACCCTGGGTGGAGTGGATCAAATTATTGAGGTACCAAAAGTAATACCGGTCGTTTTTTATTTTGGGATCTTTTTTGTAGGGCAGCACATCGGCGCGGATCTCCTGGGTGCTGTCCACTATGCGGATTTGGGTATAATCGTTATCTTCATTAATGCCCTGGTTGTTGTCGGCTTTAACACGGCTGGGGTTGAAAGCCCGGGGGCGTGCAGTAGTATAATTGTTGGGCTGCTGCGCGTACGCTTTGCCCAGGGAAAACAATAGTAGTAAAAGGGTTAATTTTTTCATGTTGATGAATATGCATATAGACAACGAATCGCGAGGAAGGTTTAGCGTGCTACAAAAATAAAGCGCCTCGAGGGACAATCAACAACTAACTCCTTCTATGTCGCCGGAGTTGGGCTCTAATCCTCACGGGATCACTGGGAAAGTCAAAAAGCCTCAGTTCGAAAGTCTTGAGGCTTTTGTATTTGGCAATCTCTACTTCGTAATACCTGATTGTAGTCGCCTTAGTTATACATAGTCGCCCGCAATTTGGAAACTTAGGATAGGGGAGTTAATGAAATTATCCTAAGTATCTTAAAATAAATCTATAGTTCTTCAATTGAATTTAACCAATTATTAAACCTCGGGCTTTTGTTAGGTATCCTGTCCAAACCAATAGCCTCTGCAAAGTAGTGCCCATATAATATTTTATTGTAACCTTCAATTATTCTCTTTAATCTATTAGATGGCGAACTGTACTTGTTATTATTTATCATTTCAGGATTATCATAATCCTGAAACGTTTTTATCAATTCAGTCTTACCTACCAATTCATTTTTAGGTACTTGCTCATAGAAAACCTGAATATCGTTAAATAATAATCCTTCAAATTCGTGCAATTGTAAATACGGCAAAAATCTATGTTGAAAAGCATCCTGAATATCTTGTTTCATTGACGCCTCTAAAAAATCCATTCGTTTATTTTTATCAATTATTTTCTCGCCATCTTCCCAACTTGGGAAAGCATATTTATTGTATAATCCATAATAATCAATTAACATGGTCACACGAACATCGCCCTCTTGGAGATAAGTGTGTATTTCTTTTTTTAGAGTATTCCACTTCACAATACCACCCATAGACCTCTTAATCAATGGTGATTGAATAAAAATTTCTTTTTTAGCAAAATATGGTGCAAGAATATTTTTACAAAATTCTCTTTCGGTTTCACCCTCACAGATTATTATGACCCGTTTCATGTACTAAAGTTTGGCTGACCACCCATAATAATATTTCTTTTCCAAAGGTCATCAATTGTATAATCCTCTAACCATTTGTTGAGTGTCGTACTATTT
>DASRTD010000352.1:0-3488 GCA_035656115.1 Mucilaginibacter sp. | reverse complement strand
GAATAGTAGCAGTGTTCGAAGTCCCCCGGATGTTTTGTGCAGTACTCATTTTTGAAAAAATAAGTACTGCGAGAATAGTGATTACTTTTTTCATTTGATTTTTTGTTTTAATGGTTAATATTTTGTGTATAGTTCGGTCAAAGCCATGGTTTCTATTTTTTGTTTGATTTTAACACTTCTCCCGACTGAAAAAGTATTTCGATCAGGACAAAACAATCTGTGCGGTTTATTTAATCTACAAATAGTTCAAGCGGGAAGAATGAAGGAGCAGCTATTTTTTTATTAGAATTGCTAAGACCAGGTTCCAATAATCTGCAACTGATTTCATATTTACCGCTTCGTCTGGTGTGTGAGCGCCAAAAACGGTTGGGCCAATTGATACGATTTGGGCATCGGGGATGTTTTGAGCAAAAACAGCACATTCGAGCGCGCCATGAATAGTCTGAACAATCATTTTTTTATGAAATAGCTGTTCGTAGGCATCAGTCACCTTTTTTACCAAAGGAGAATCAAAGTTCGGTTCCCATGGTGCATACCGGCCAACTAACTTTGCAATGGCTTTAGGGTTTGCGATGACAGTTTCCGCTTCAATAATTGACTTTACAGAGTCTATATCTTTGTTTGAGGAACTCCTAATCAGACATTTAACTGTGACAGTATCGTTGCGGGTATCCACAATAGAAACGTTGTTCGAGGTACGAACCAAGGTGGTACTACCATGCTCCATTGCTAACATACCATTAGGAAGTTTGCTGATAAATGATATGACGCTGTCTTTGTCAGTACTATTCAGTGCCCGTACCACTTTTCCCGCAGTAGTATCTTGTAGTGTAAATACAATCTTTTCCACGGTATCTTTTGCGGCAATCTTCTTTTCAATGCCATTAAGCGCATCTTGTAAAGATTGCTTATCCAAAGGCGTTGCAATAATTGTTTCAGCTTCGCGGGGAATAGTGTTTATGGCACTGCCGCCGGAGATGCTCACAACATTGAGTTCAGGATCAGCTGTCAATATCTGCACTATTACTTTAATAGCGTTTGCACGGCCTTTATTGATGTCGAAACCGGAGTGCCCACCCTTCAAACCTGATACTTTGATCACATAGACATGATTATTATCAGCAATCGCAGACGAGTGCACCGGTATGTTTATTTCCATCCGCCCAATACCTGCGCCACCAACAGTCACAATACCTTCTTCTTCAGAATCGACATTGTAAATAATCTTGCTTTTCAGTAGTGTGTAATCAAATGCCGTGGCTCCGATAAAACCAGATTCTTCACCAGTTGTGAAGAGTAACTCCAATGGCCCATGTTTAATACTGCGATCGGTGATAAGCGCCATTAATGCCGCTACACCGAAGCCATCATCGGCACCAAGGGTGGTGCTGTTTGCTTTTATCAATTGGCCCTCCCGGTGAAGCATAATAGGGTATATCGCTGTCGGACTGCCTGTTTTTGACTGACAGACCATATCAAGATGAGCTTGCCAACATTCCCATGGATAGTTTTCAAACCCATGCGAGGCAGGGATACGAACGAGGACGTCATTTGATTTATACAGGAAGGTTTCAAACCCATGATCAGTTGCTAACTGTCCAATAAACGAAGCTATTGAGTCTTCACTGCCCGAGCAACGGGGAATAGAGCATAGTGTGACAAAATGTTGCCATACTTCTGCTGGTTGCAAGTCTTTTATGACCTGCAAATTCTGCGTTGTTTGAGGAGAAAGCTCAACTGTTTTTTGCGGTAGTTTCGCGTGGAAAATTGAGCATGAGAAAAATAAACATGCAAACATTGCAGATATCGACATCTTGACGATAGTAATGGATTTCATTGAATTTTTCTTCATTTGTGGGTTTAATTAAATGTGATAACAGCCTGTTCCGTTGTGGCCATCCCGGCGTAAAAGCCACTCTTCCGAATTTCACTATTATAAAACTGCCCAATCAGCAATCAATTTTAAATTATTTCGATAAAGTGGTCGATTATTTCGACGGAATAGTCGTTTTTTTTAAGCCATTTCAATAACCAGATTGAGCGTCGCTATTTCGGTAGGCCGGTGGTTCCGGAGAAGTTAAATAAGCCTACGGAGTACAATTATTCTTTCGCTCAGTATCCATAACATAAATCACCTTCCAGCCATCCGCAGTTCGCATTAACTGAAAAACATCAACACCGCAATAGCTGAATTGATCGCCAAAATAAAATTTGTAAGGTGCCCAAACACAGGCTAGGTCGCCGTCAATTTTTATAACATCATAAACAATCCTTTCATCATAAACCACTGCGTGGGGTGTGCCAATTGCTTTTACTAAATCACCTGCATATTTAGTTGACAATATCGCTTTCCCATTTTTATCATTTGAAATCCTTTGCTTTATCATACCTTTTGAGAGAACAGATATTGACAAAGTGCTGTCGCCTTTACGTATGGCATCCAATAAGGTGTTGATGGTTTGTTTGATGGAATCGGTTGCTGTTTGCTGGGCAAAAAGCTGCGAAGTTAGAAAGATGCTGAAACTTAAAATGAATAGCTTTTTCATAATTATAAGGAATTAATACGGTTATTAAATAAATTCAATTTATCTATTTATGAAGTATGTGCCCATTGGCAAACGACCAATTTTCCCAGGCCGTCTCCTGAAAACTAACCATAACGTCGTTTGAAGAGATACCAGCAGCATGCAAATATTCGAACATATCGTTCAGTATTTTTTGTTTGATTTTAACACTTCTCCCGACTGAAAAAAGTATTTCGATCAGGAAAAAACGATCTGTACGCGGCTCTGCCAGGTCCGGATAATGAAGGTCATAGCTGAAATTTTCCTTATCCAGTTCCAGGAATCTTTGAAATCTGTCGGTGTTGGGAACGCCGGCATTTTCCAGCGCGAGATGGACAGCGCGACCAAGTTTGGTCTTCAGGGCGGCCGGTTGACCTTTCAGCAAAGTAAATGTAACTACAGGCATAATCAGTTATTGGTTGAGGCGGTGATAGTCATTTCAACATTGGCTTTTAACGGTAGTTCTAAAACCGCGATACAGGTCCTTGACGGATAATAGCCTTGAAAGTAGGTTTTATAAATATCATTCAGGGGTTTAAAATTCCCCATGTCTTTTAAATAAACAGTAACGCTCACGATGTTGTCGAACGTCAGCCTTTGTTCCGACAGTACGGCATCAATATTTTTAAATATCTGCCTTACCTCGAAATCAAAATCATCGGCCAGTTTACCGTCCTGGTCAATGCCCACCTGGCCTGATAAGAATAAAAAACCGTTGGCTTTTACGCCTGTGCTGAAAGGCCCCGGTGAAACAGCTAATTTTGCTGATTGTATAGGTTCAATTTTTTTCATTTGATTTTTTGTTTTAATGGTTAATTTATAACTGAGATTTTAATAAAGTCAACTGGCCCAGCAAACGGGTTTGGATAACAGTCTGTTCGGCTGTGGCCATTCCGGCAATGGCCAAATTGAGCGTCGCTATTT
>DASRTD010000351.1:0-18324 GCA_035656115.1 Mucilaginibacter sp. | reverse complement strand
AAAATGATTGTTTACTGATTATTTAAATTTTACTGTTTATACTTAATTTAGAATTTGAACCGTAAGCCCAATAAATACCTGGCATAATACCTGTCATTTTCGATGGTTGCGTAATTCGGGCTTTCCTGGAAAGGCAGCTTTTCATAACCGCTGTACGCCTGGTTCGGTTGTTTTACAAATAACTCGTATGGAGTATTTAACAAATTGTTGACCTTTATGTAGATAATAAAGTGCTTCCCTAACTCCTTTTGAGCGGAGAGATCCAGATTTGTGGTAGCCTTTTCCCAATTATCAAGGTTTAAATAGGGTGACAGCAGGTCAATTCGTTCGCCTGTATATACCATCGCCAGTTCCGCATCAATTCCATTTTTTGTGTTTTTATAAAGCAAGGAAAGGTTTGCTACGTTAGCAGCTTGTCCCTGTAATGGCCTTGATTGGTCCACAAAAACGCTGTGGTAGCTATTATCCGCAGGGTTTCTGTATTGAAATATCTTGGTTTGAGTGATCAATGAATGCGTGTAGGTGTAATTACCCGCTATTCCGATGCTGCCAAAAAATTTCCTGAAAACAGCTTCCGCGCCATAATTGTGTGCTGTGCCGAAATTGAACGGGCTAAGTGTATAATCAGCGGAAAAGCCAGTAGTGCCCACGCCGTATTCAATTGGATTAACAATTGTTTTAAAAAATGCACCGATCATATATTGATCCAATCCCCTTGGGAAATATTCGTACCTGAAATCGTAATTGTCAATTTTTGAATGCTGGAGATATGGGTTACCTTCGGTCCTGAAATTGTCCTGGCCAAAACCGGTATTATCCGGGTAAAGCACAAGGTCTGAATAAGCGGGGCGTAAAATCGATTTGAAGTAAGATGCCCTGAGGTTGGCATTATCAGAAAGTGCATATTTTAGATTTATGCTGGGTAAAAAATCGATATAGGTATTGCTGTAATACTTCCCTGTATCGGTAGCAGGCAGCGAGGTCACATAAGATTGGCTGGTATTTTCAACCCTCACACCGAAAATCGCGTCAAATCGTGGACCGATAAAATATTTTACTTCGCCATAACCTGCCTGTACATTCTCGGTAAAGGTATAAACGCCGGCGTTACTAGCCGCATTGCCGAGCGCATCAGAACCAGTACCGCCAAACATAAACTGGCTTGCCGGAATGGAAACATATAGCTGTTGTTGGGGCGACGAGTTGGGATCGGGTACCGGGTTAAGAAGGTAACTGTTGTCAAAATCATCGCGTGTTTTATGCCTGATCATGCCGCCGAAACTAATCAGCGCATTATTTTTTCCGATAGTAGTTTTATAATGAAAATTCAGGTATCCCGAAAGGTCCTTATCGGTATTATGCTCCCATTGCCGGGTTTCAGGCTGCGTGTACTGCGGTCCGTATGTGACGGTTTTTGCAACTTCGATTGTGTTTCCGTTAACCATCACATGCTGTGCCCCCGCGCTGTCTGGGTTGATCGACCGCGTGGTACTAAATGCAGCCATGTCGGGTATTTCCTGTTTAGCTTCGGAGTAAGCAATGGTCCAATCTACCGTAAGCGAATTCAGGAGTTTGTCATTCCCGTGCAATATGCCGCTGGCAATGCTTTGATTATCGGTTCTTGTTTGGGTCTCAAATGTTTCCTGGAAACCTCCGATATTGCCATTATAAGAGTAGTCGCCCAATAACAGGTCGTCAGTGTACCTTTCCCTGTTTTCATTTAACTGCAAATAAGTACCGAACAGGCTTATCGAGTTATCGGCGTTAAACTTATAGTCGATGGTTGTAATCAAACCTAACCTGTTGGTTAATGTAGAATACTGCCGGGACAAATAATCCGGAAATACCTGCAACATTTGAGACGTGGGGCTTGGAGCAGGTGTTAGCGTAGCATTTTCGACGAGGCGGGACGTATTATTTCCGGCATAAGTGTTCTGATCAGTACCCGAAAAAATAACGCCTAATTTGTTATTGAGGAACCTGTCTCCAACGGTCAAACTAAAATTGCTGTTTATCGGGGTTCTAATAGGTGAAGTTAGCAAGTTTTGATAAGGGAAATCCGCAACAGTTGCCGGGGTGGTCAGACCTAATATTTCCGCCGGCGATTTCGCATTAACAGTTGCAGTGCTGTAGCTTTCAAATGGGCGATTTGAAAATAACTGGCTGTATCCTATACCTGCATTACCTTCGATGCGAAGTTCATCGGGAGCGGTCTTCATCACCATATTAACCACCCCGCCGGATGCGTCGCCTTCCATGTCGGGCGTTAGTGATTTGTATACTTCAATCCGTTCGACGAGATCGGCGGGAAAAATATCCAGCGGCACATATCGTTCAGCGTTATCAGGACTTGGTATTTTAACACCATTAATTAAAGTAGTACTGTACCTGGGGTCCATCCCGCGGATGATAACATACTGGCCGTCGCCTGTGTTACCGCGTTCCACAGATACGCCCGACACCCGTGCCATAACGTTTGCAACCGTGATATCCGGCGAGATAGCAATCGAGTTGGCTGATACGATATTCACCAAATTATCCGCTCTTTGCTCTGCACGCTTGGCATACTGATCCGACTCCCTGTTGCCTCTCGCGGTAACACTAACCGTATTTAGTGTTGATGTGTTGGGCGACAGGTAAAAGTTTATTTTTAAATTTTCATTTGCCTTAACGGTTACAGTCGTATCAATTGACAGGTAACCGATAAATGATACCTTTATTGAATAGGTGCCGGGATTCAGGTTGTCGATAGTGTACTTCCCGTTTAATTTTGACGAGGTTTTAATTGCCCCGGGGTTTACTACGACGCTTGCACCAACAAGTTGCTCATTTACGTTTTTATCAAAAACATAACCTGAAATGGTGGAAGCAAATGAATTTGCAATGAAAAATGAGGTGACCAGGAAGGTAAAAAGTATCTTCATCAAACTGTATTTTCGGCAAAGAAAATCGTTTGATTTTAAAATAGATTTCGATCCGGGGCCAAAACGGATTTATTAATGGAATGATTTTATTGGGTAAACATTGGGAGGAAAATCCAGAAAAAAATCAACTTTTCCTAACCTTTTATTTATAAATAGCTAATAAAAACATCATGATTTTTAATTTCCATTCTGTTTAAAATTACTTAAATTTTGCCCAAAAACTTCTTGAAGAAGAGGTCGGCCTGCCAGGCGCTCCTGATTTTTTAACTCCTTCTGTGTTTTATAAGTAAAGCTGTTTCTTTACTCCGGTTACAGGTCATCGTCACTTAAAAATGAGGTTTGATTTTTATGACAGCCGGCTTTGAAGTTGGGGTGTTTTTCTTTTAAACAGCTTGTTTTCGGCATATCGCTATCAATTCTTTTTTTTAACTTCTCACCTTTCAAGGATTACCGTAATTTTGCATTATGAAGATAAAAGTGCTGGCGTTCGGTATAGCAAAAGACATTTTCGGCGGGCCCGCCGCAAACCTGGAGCTGCCTGATGACTCTACCGTTTACAACTTGCAATACACTTTAGAGCACGAGTATCCCCGGTTAAAACAACTGCGCTCGTACATGCTGGCGGTGAACAATGAATATGCTTTGCCGGGGGATAGCATTCATGAACGTGATGAGATTGCGGTGATACCGCCGGTGAGCGGGGGATAAAGGCTTTTACATTGTTTGTGCGCTGACAAACAATCGATAAATTCACGGCGCGATAGTTGTTGTCTGTTGGGACACAGACAACTGGAACGTTAGATAAAGTATTAAAGACCTTTCTGTTGACAACCCAAATACAAATATTACCCACCCCATTAAACGTCCAATCCTGCATTGATTGGATCATATCGCCTGAATCAGGCGGGATAGACGTTTTTATTGGTACGGTTCGCAATCAAACCAAAGGCAAAACCGTTGTGCGCCTGGAGTTTGAAGCCTATGAACCGATGGCTTTGCTGGAAATAGAAAAGATACTGGCACAGGCCGCAGAAAAATGGCCGGTACAGAAGGCGTTGGTTCACCATCGTACAGGCGTACTCGAAGTTGGGGAAGTACCAGTAATAATCGCCGTAGCCGCCGCACACCGGGCCGCAGCTTTCGAGGCCTGCCGGTTTATTATCGATACGTTAAAAGAGACGGTGCCAATCTGGAAAAAAGAAATTTTTGAGGATGGCGAGGTCTGGGTGGCGGCCCATCCTTAATTTGGGATTACACCGATTGTTGGTTGATTCCGCCGATTTAAAACCGTGTAAACACATTCAACCTTTTCAGCTTCCGCCGAACAAGTTTGCCAACAGACAACTCACCGGAGATTCACAGAAAATTTGCCTGGAAACAGAAAAAGTGGTGACAGAATTTTGTCAGTGACAAAATATTGTCAGTAGTTAAGTTACTAATTATCAGCCGTGTAGCGTTTTGTAGCAGGTTGTAGCACGTGTAGCGCTACAAAATGTTGCAACATGTAAATTTAAGCCGGCAAGCTTTAGTGCAATTCAAGGCCTTCGGCCAGAGAAAAAACATTGGCTCCCGGGTATTTTTGTTTGATCAGTTTGACCGCTTCGCCGCTTCTTTTTCCGGTGGCGCAATAGAAAACTGTTTTTACATTGGGGTTGAATTCGCCCAGGTGGCTTTCGAGTTCATCTAAGGGGATATGTTTTCCACCGATATTAAAATCCTCCCGCTCGGCGGCGGTTCTTACGTCTACCAGGAAAATGGAGCCTTCGGCCATCGCTTTTTGTAATTCTTCAGCCGAAATTGCGGGAATGGCAACAGTATCAACCAGCCGGGTGATGTGCGTATGGGTAACTCCGCTAATTTTAATTATACGGCTTTGCAGTGTTTGCGCATCGAAGATCAGCACCTTGCCAACCAGCAGTTCGCCGGTTTGCGTAATGTATTTGATCACTTCATTGGCCTGAATACACCCTATGATGCCGGCCAGCGTCGGGATCACGCCGCCGTCAGCGCAATTGGGCACCTGTGAGGCATCCACGTTGGGAAACAGGTCACGGTAGTTGGGCGACCTGGAGCCATTTTCGTTCTTTACGTTCCAAACCGCAACTTGTCCTTCGAATTGGTAGATCGCACCGTAAACTAAGGGTTTGCCCGCTAATACGCAGGCATCGTTGATCAAATAACGCGTTTCAAAATTATCCGTGCCGTCCACAACTATATGATACTGCCGTATCAATTCCATCACATTATCAGAGCTAACAAACTCGTCATGCGGAATAAGCTTTATGCCTGGATTTTGCTGCTGCAAACGTTCACGCGCCACCGAAACCTTCTTTTTGCCGGCATCCGCAGGTGTGTACAAAATCTGGCGGTGAAGATTACTGACAGAAACGGTGTCAAAATCAACTATGCCTAAAGTGCCAACACCAGCAGCAGCAAGGTACTGTGCCGCCGGGCAGCCAAGGCCCCCTGCCCCTATTACCAGCACTTTGGCATCCTGCAACAGCCGCTGCCCGCGTTCCGAAAAGCCCGGCAGGGCCATTTGGCAACTGTATCGTAAAAAGTCGGGGGTCATCCTGCTGTGACGTTGGATTGAAGAATGGTTTTTACTTTTTCCAGATCTTCGGGCGTGTTTACATTGGTTAGCTCTTCCGGATACGGCGCCGAGAGTAAGTTAACATCGCTATTGATCAATACCTTACGGGGGCATGAATAGCCCTGTGCCAGGAACGATAACAAAACAGGGTAACTTTTCGGCTCCCAGATAGTAATCAGGGGTTCGGGAAACTCGTCAACCGGACTATGGAAGGTTGTTGCAATCGTCGAAACGTCCCGGTTTTGAACCAGGTGATCCAGCGTTTTTTTGCTCAATAAGGGCAGATCGCAGGCCACCACCAGCCAGGCACTATCGGGCCCTTCCCGGAAAGCCGACAAAATGCCCCCGTAAGGCCCGAGGCCGGTAAACGTATCGGCAAGCCCCGCGTAAGGCGCCTGAATATCCGTTTTCTGGTCGGCCCTGCACGAAATAAACACGTCCTTACAAAAATTCTTCAGCATATCGGCCATATGATAACGTTGTGCCGAACCATGCCAGTTAACCGACCCTTTATCAAAACCCATACGCTCGCTTTTACCGCCAGCAAGCACAAGGCCGTTCAGCACAGGCTTTGCCTCCTGCATTTTACTGTCGAAAAAAGAGATGATTTTCTGGGTCTCGGCGATGCTGTAAACCGGTATGTTATGCCAATGCGGCACCTGCTCTTTTACAAAATCAAAAACATCCTCCACGCCGTCAGCCAATAGGATCATCTGCACGTTGGTTAGTTGTGTAATACGTTTTTGCAGCGAGGCCCTTTTGCTTTCGTTAATGATCACTACCTGCGCTTTAGCCTGGTGATGGTTGCCGTTAGCCAATATCAAATCCGCCTGGCCAAAAGTTTCCTTTAGTTTGAACGAATTAAAGGGTGCCTTATAATTTAATTGTGTAAAATTGATCTCATCGGTATATTCCATCGCGGCGCCGTTCCCAAGTCGGCCGGGCAATACCACCACTTCATCATTATGCGCAGTATCAACATAAGCGCATTTATATTTAGCCGCCAGCGTATCGATAACCTGGCCCGCCAGCAATTTTATGGTGACGCAAGGCGCACCGACGATGGCCCACTCGTTTCTACCGAAGCTGCCCAGCGACGGGCGGCTCAGATCGGTGTGCTTTTTATGCGTCTTATTCTCGTTTGAAGTCACGTTTACCCCCCGTTTTTGCCATTAGTTTGGTTTCTTTTATCACGATGTCATGGCTCATGGCTTTGCACATGTCATAGATCGTTAGCGCTGCCATCGACGCGCCTACGAGGGCCTCCATTTCCACGCCCGTTTTTGCAGTGATCGTAGCCGTACAATCAATCACTACCTCACTTTGATCGTTGACGCTTATTTTGATGTCACAATTGTCCAGTCCAAGCGGATGGCAAAGCGGGATCAGTTCGCCGGTTTTTTTGGCCGCCATAATTCCGGCTACGATGGCCGTTTGAAAAACAGGGCCTTTTTTTGTACGCAGATCGCCATCGGCCAGGTGCTCCATCACCTCCCCCGGCAACGAAACAATACTCCGGGCGGTGGCAGAGCGCCGCGAAACGGGTTTTTCGCTGACATCGACCATTGTGGGTTTCCCCTCGGCGTCTACATGACTTAACATCTATATTAATAATTAAAACGGCCAGATCCGAAACACTTCTCCCCGCTTAAATTCATTCCGCTCGAGCGGAAGTTCCATAAAGGCATCCGTTTCCGCTAAGTTAGCAAAATCGCCCGATCCGTTGCCTTCAACGGGTGCAGCCATTAATTGGCAGTATTCGTTATAAAACAACTTCACCTGTAAAAAGTATTTTAACGGGGCCGAAAAACTAAGTCGGTTACTTAACACCGCCTTCAATTTTGGTTTTTCTTTAACGCCAAGCGAGGCATTTAGCCAGGGTAAAAAATAGCGATGCAAACACATAAAGGTAGCTACAGGGTTTCCCGGCAATGCGAACACCAACTGCCCGTTGTCATGTTTACCGAACCAAAATGGTTTGCCGGGCCGTTGCATTACCTTATGAAAAAGCTGGTTAACATTCAACGCCTCTAAAGCTCGGGGTATATGATCGAATTTACCCATCGATACTCCGCCGGTTAACAGTATCACATCATAATTTTCGAGGCAAAGCGCTAATTTTTCCCTGATCACCCGCTCATCGTCGGGTAAATGAAACATATCCGAGTTTAAGCCGCGTCCCTTTAATACAGCCGAAATGGTATAACTATTTGACTTCCGGATCTGGAATGGTCCGGGGTCCTGATCAACGTCAACTAATTCATTGCCTGACGACAGGATGGCCACCCGCGGCATTTTTTTTACCCGCAATTCGCTTTCTCCCACTGAAGCCATCAGGCTGATGATGGCCGGTGAAACCACTTCGCCTATCCCGGCTACAATGTCGTCCTGCTTTTTGTCCTTACCTTTGTAATGAACGTTCTGTCCCCGGCGGATGGCGTTAGTAACCAGCGTTGCCAGGCCCGCCCTCATCTCCAGGTCCTCATACCTCACCACGGTATCGGTTGAACCAGGCAACATAGCACCTGTCATGATCTCGATACATTCTGTATGCTCTTCTATGTCAACCGGTTCGTCGCCTGCTGCCTGGGTCGCCTTCACCCTGAATGTGCTTATGCCATTTTCAATTGCCTCAAAATTAATGGCCACGCCGTCCATTACCACCCGGTTAAACGGTGGCAAATCACGGTCGGCCTTGATATTTTCAGCCAATACCCTGCCAATCGCCTGCTCAAACGGCACAATCTCAACGCCATAATCGGCTGCCTGCTCAAGTATTATTTTTTCAGCTTCCTCAACAGTTATCATCGTTTAACAAACTAAAATTCACCCCCCTATCGTCGCCATTGATTCATGTACTCCCTGGTTTTCAACCCTCAAACGCTCCGCTTCCCAACCGTCCTTTGCCCTTTGGCTTATTGCCGCCATTATTTTCGCCTGTAAATCAGTTTCTGCCATTCCCTCACGTAACAGGTCTTTAATATTCAAAACACCATTGTCATACAGGCAAGTTTTCAGCTCACCAACAGGCGTTATCCTTACCCGGTTGCAGGTGCCGCAAAACGTTCGCGAATAGGCGGCAATTATTCCAACACTGCCTTTATGCCCTGGTACCCGGTAATTATATGACGTGGAATAGGCAGGGTCCTCTATTTTTCTAATCAAAGGGAACCCGCCTCTTATCTCTTCCAATATACGTACATAATCCCACTTCAAACCACCATAGACATGACTGTCGCCATTGAATGGCATCTCTTCAATAAAACGCACGCTTACCGGCAGTTCCCTGGTCAATTCAACCAACGGGATAATATCATCGATGTTTTTATCCTCCATCACCACAGCATTGATCTTTAGTTCTATCTCATGCTTTAGCAACTCGTCCATTGTTTGCATTACGTTCGAAAATTCATCCCGCCGGGTGATGCTGAAAAATCTGCCCGCATCCAGTGTATCCAGACTCAGGTTGACTGACTTTACTCCCATTTTTTTTAATTCGGCAACGTAAGGTGCAGTTAATACACCGTTTGTTGTAATGGTAAGTTCATTTAAACCATCAACCTTTGAAAGCGCCGACAGAAATTGCATAATATCCTTGCGGACAAACGGCTCTCCTCCAGTTATCCTGATCTTTTCAACCCCCATTCTCACTAACAAAGAACATATTTGCAGCATTTCTTCATAGGTCATCAGTTCCGCGCGCGATAGCCAGTTCAGGCCTTCTTCGGGCATGCAATAAAAGCATCGCAGGTTGCACCTGTCGGTCACTGCCAGCCGCAGGTAATTAATTCTTCTTCCGTGATTATCTGTTAACAAAAAATTCCTTTTTAAACATTTAGCAGGCTGACCTTAGTCGACCGCATTATTAATGTAAAATTAAATAATACAAATTAGTAGATTGTTTTTAAAATGTACTTTTTATGTTATAATGATAGTTTTTACAATAATACCTTTGTTTAATAAGCCGCTTAGGCGAAAAATGACTTATGACAGGCATCATTATACTGGCGGCAGGCTCGTCGAGCAGGCTGGGGCAACCCAAGCAAAACCTGGTGTATAAAGGAAAAACATTATTACAGCGGACAATTGAAACCGCAATGGCTTCGATTGGCGACCTTGTTATTGTGGTATTGGGTGCAAATGAGGAAGTTATAGGGCCAACATTGACTGGGTACAATGTAACCATTATCCAAAATCCCGACTGGAGCGAAGGCATGGCATCATCCATCAGAACAGGGCTTCAAAGCGTGTTACAATTGAACCAGAGAGTAAATTCAGTTATCCTAATGTTGTGCGACCAGCCGTTTGTCGACACGTACATCGTTAATATGCTTGTCGCGGCCAAAACAAAGGAGGGAATTTGTGCCTGCGAGTACAATGATATCATTGGGCCGCCAGTATTATTCGATGCTGTTTATTTTGATGAGCTATTGGCCTTAACCGGCAGCGAAGGTGCTAAAAAGGTAATCCGAAATCATGCAGAAAAAGTTAAGAGGATTCCTTTTGATTTAGCCGGGATAGATATTGATACACCGGCGGATTATAAAAATTTGGTTTAAAGATTTCTTTAAAAACCTGCCGGAATTCCTCTGAATCTTCAGTTATAAATTGTTAGCTGCTTGGATATAATATTTTA
This sequence comes from Mucilaginibacter sp., assembly GCA_035656115.1. Classification (GTDB taxonomy): domain Bacteria; phylum Bacteroidota; class Bacteroidia; order Sphingobacteriales; family Sphingobacteriaceae; genus Mucilaginibacter. The sequence continues at coordinate 8,171 of DASRTD010000351.1, read as the reverse complement.
CTTTGCCAAAAACTTATAAATAGTAACCGTTTTATAGGTCTCACCCGGCTTTAATTCAGTTGAGGGGAATTGCGGCTTATTTGGCGAATCCGGGTAGTGTTGGGTTTCAACTGCGAAGCCAGTACGGTAATCGTCAGTGGCGCCGCCATGCATGGCAGTTTTGCCGCTCATAAAGTTACCGCTGTAAAACTGAAGCCCCGGCTCGGTGGTGAAGATTTGCATTTCTATCCTGCTTTTATCGCCGGTTATGATGGCTATGGGCGAATTGATGTCATGCTGATCAAGCACAAAGTTATGATCATACCCGCCGCCGTTCTTCAGTTGTTCATTTTGCTCACCTATTCTGCTGCCTATGCTAACCGGTTTGGTAAAATCAAACGGCGTTCCGGCAACCGGGGCGATATGTCCGGTGGGGATCAATGTCGAATCGACAGGTGTATAGTTTGCGGCCTTAAATTCAACAACGTGATTTAAAATTGTCCCGCTGCCAATACCATTAAGATTAAAATAGGAATGGTTAGTTAGGTTTACTACTGTATTTTTATCGGTGGTGGCCTCATAGCTGATTTTTACAGCATTATCAGAGGTCAATTCATAGGTCACCTGGCATTGCAGATTGCCAGGATAGCCTTCTTCCATATCTTTTGAAAGATAGGTAAAGGTGACGGTGCTATCAGTAACCTGTTTCACATCCCAAACCACATCGTTAAAACCTTTTTGGCCGCCGTGCAGCGTATTGGGCTTGTTGTTGATAAATAAATCGTAGCGCCTGCCGTCGAGCACAAAATGACCTTTTGCGATGCGGTTGCCGTAGCGGCCGATGGTAGCGCCATAATAGGCTGACATGGTTTTTTGATAGTCCGCAATCGAATCAAAGCCGATCACCACATCTTTCAGTTTACCGTCCTTACCGGGCACCAATAGCCCTAACAGGTGAGCGCCATAATCTGTAAAGGCGGCATGCATGCCGTTTTTGTTTTTTAAGGTATAATAGTGGGTTTGTTTTCCGTCGATTATTTGTTGAAATCCCTTTGCTGGAGGTAGGGTTGCCGTAGTACTGTCTGTCATGGATGCTGTGCCAGATTTTTTCCCCGCATTGTTGCAGGCTGCCAAAGATAGGATACAGCCGGCTAAAAAAAGGCTTAACCGGCTAATAAATGTCAATTTCATCGTGTGTATTTTTAAAATATTACTTTCCGTTTAGCTGTTTTATCGAGTCCGGTTCTTCGTGTTTAAAAGGCCACGGGGTTACCGATGTTAAAACCCAAATTCACCCAAATCAACCACGGCATTGTCACAAATATAGGTAGGCATTATGCCGGTGGCTGTTATTCGGGTATCCACATCCTTGGGGAGTGTATTGCCTGACAACACCAGCACGGTGTCTAATCCAAATTTATTGCCGCCAAGGATGTCGGTTTGGAGGGTATCTCCTACCATCACAATCTGCCTTTTGGTTATCGGACGATATTCCCGGATCAAGTCATAGGCAAACATAAACATCTGTGAGTCGGGTTTGCCAAAGCGGATAAACCTTTTCCCTACAATAGTTTCAATCATCGAGGCAATCCCACCTATTGCTATGGACACATCGCTTACCGACAACGGATAGGCATTATCGGTATTGGCAACGATAACGGGTATGGTCCGTTTGCGCAACAGGTTAACTGTTTTATTCAAATCTCCGAACCAGTCGAAACCCTCGTCATCCAAAAAAATCATCGCACTCACCTTATCGATATTTGAACCGTCAACTGCCCGGATCGGCAGCGTATGCAACCCGGAGCTATCAATATAATGCTGTGATTCCGGTGTACCCAGGTAAGCTACAATACCGCCCTGCACCTGCAAGTCAAGATATTCTTTGGTAAGCATACCCGACGAGATGATCCTGTCGGATGTGATCGCGGTCAATCCGTAACGATGATACGCCTCGGCAAGTTGAACCGGGCTGCGTGATGCATCATTGGTAACAATATAGTATTCTTTTCCCTGCTGCTGCAGGTATTCAAAGGTCTTTTCAATCCCCGGCACCAGCCCCTGGTAGGTTTTGATAACGCCGAACGCATCGAAAAATATGATATCGTATTTATCAACGATGGATTTGAAGTTGTCGATTCGGCGCATTTTAGTGATTAGAGACTGGGGATTAGAGATTAGTTTTACTGTATATTTCGCTGTCTACCATGAACAACCAACTATGAACTACTTTATCCCCAACGCCTCAATGATCTTCTCTGCATCAAAATCCCTGTCGACAGAAGGCAGGTAGATTTCAAATGCTTCGGCCTGCAGTTTTTTGGCGTATTGTTCGTTAAAAAAGTGCTTGCCATCCTTTATTACGTAATTTAAGATAAAAAAACGATACGCTTCCTTTAAAAAACGAATTTCGTCGGCAGTAAGCGGGTTTACCTGGTGGTATTCTTTTAAAAACAGGATGAACCGGTCTTCCATCATGGTATTGATATAGTAGCTGAACACGGTCCGGTCGCCTGCATCGGATACAACCCTACTGAAAAAATAAAAATCGAGGAGCCGGTAGCTCATCCTGAACCAATCATAATCCCAGCGTGAATAAAGCTCCAGATTGGGTGTAACCGAAAAGTTCCCGATGTTCCAGTCGATAAAAACCGGGATGATCTCGAACGACTTCATATTATAAGTCGACCGGTTTTTTAGAAACAGATCGCAATGATATTTTAAAAAATCGACCTGCATCGCCGAGCCGAAATTTTTCTCATCCGTAGCAAGCAAATTCTGCAATGCCGCAATATCCGTCCGAAGTGTTTTTGATGACTTTGGCAATACATTTTTTATCCGCGAACAGGCCTTATGAAATTTACCCACCTGCTGGCCCAATTTGATGATATGGTGCTCCTCAAGCCGGCGCGGCAGCCGCTCCAATATGCGGGATGGGTTGTAAAAAACCACCCAGGCATCGGTTTTGCCTTGCTTATAGCGGTAAACATAAACGCGGTTGTTTTTCAAAAGCGACTTGGCCAGTAAATTCTCAAACGGGTAAAGCAAATTGTTGGATAGTGCATGAATTATGCGATGATCTTCCTTAAAATGTTCGTAATTGCCGAAGTACGAAAGTTTGGCGATTACCATATCGCCGTCTTCAAAAGTGATGCGAAAAACATGATTGGTTGAAACCATTGCGCTGATATCAGCTATCTCCCTTATCGTTTTTGATTCATCATACCCCTCCCACGCCTTTTTGATGATCGCGTCATAATCCACCTGCGTATACACCTTGGATGCACGCACCGGGAACCTGGGCAGAATCGGGTTTATTGCCTGTACGTCCTCATCTTCTTCTATGTTCACAACGTTCCTCATCGTTAAATTATCTCAAAATATCTTTTTAGCTCCCAGTCAGTAACGCTTTTTCCAAACTGCCGCCATTCCCACAACCGGGTATTGGTAAAATGATCGACAAATGCCTCGCCGAACAACTCTTTTGCTACCGGCGAGTTTTTCATCATAGTCGCCGCTTCTAAAAGGTTTGGCGCCAGGCTGCCGTTGCTTTTTTCCTGGTAGCCGTTGCCCTGTGTTGGCTGGATTTTCAGTTCCAATTTATTTTTTATCCCGTAAAGCCCTGAGGCCAGTGCGGCCGCCATGGCTAAATAGGGGTTTGTGTCCGAGCCGGGTATACGTGTCTCAAGCCGGGTGTATGCTTCTGACGGATGTAATACGCGCAAAGCGGTCGTACGGTTATCAATACCCCATGTTATGGTCGTAGGCGCCCAGGCCCCTTCGACCAGTCGCTTATAGCTGTTAACAGTTGGCGCGTACATCGGCAAAATATGCGGAAGGCAATGCAGCTGACCGGCAAGATAATGTTTAAGCAAATCGCTCATGTTGAATTCATCCTTCGCGCTATAGAACAGGTTTTTGGATTGTTCTTTATTCCACAAACTCTGGTGAATATGCCCACTGCATCCCGGCAGGTTTTCATTCCACTTAGCCATAAATGTGGCCATGATGCCGTGTTTGTAAGCTATTTCCTTCACGGCAGTTTTGAAAAGCACTGCTTTATCCCCGGCAGCTAAAACATGGTCGTGAAGAATAGCGGCCTCGTAAACTCCGGGGCCAGTTTCCGTATGCAAACCCTCCAGCGGGACGTTAAACTGATACAGCAAATCGAACAGATCATTATAAAATTCATCCTCCAGCGAGGTACGCAAAATAGAGTAACCAAACATACCCGGCGTCAGGCTCTCCATATAGGCAAAACCTTTTTCCTGTAATGTTTGTGGCGTTTCCCTGAAGTTGAACCATTCAAATTCCTGGGCAAATTCAGGGTGATAACCCATTTCTTCGCATTGTTTTGCAATCCTTTTCAACAGGCTACGGCTGCACGCTGGCAGGTCCTCACCGTGCTCGTTACTATAGTCGCCCAGGAAAAACGGTATATCTTCATTCCATGGTATCGTCCTGAAGGTCGACAGGTCAATCCTGCAGGGTCTATCCGGGTACCCGGTATGCCAGCCCGTCAGCTCAACGTTGTCGTAACACGCATCGCTGCTATCCCACCCGAAGACCACATCGCAAAAGCCATAGCCTTGCTTCAGCCCGTCGATAAATTTTTTATGGTGGATCACCTTCCCACGCAGCACCCCGTCAATATCGGCAAAGGCAAATTTTATTTTCGTTATGTCGTGCTCGTTAAGGTAGGTTTTTAGCTGATCTTCATTCATAATAATCAGTAATAAATGGCAGCGCAAATTAAGCAACTTAAAGTTAATGCATAAAATATTAAATTGTAAGGGCCTGTGCCGATAAAAGTTTCACGCCTCATCAGGCGCCAGTGGCGTATTTTCAGCCTGCGAGTGATGTATTCACACAAATTTTGTAGTGTAGCGCTACACGTGCTACACCCTGCTACAAAACGCTACAAACCTGATTATTAGAACTTTAAATACTGACAGGATTTTGTCACTGACAAAACTCTGTCACCATTTACCTTGCTTTTATTAAAAAACCACCCGCCCAATCGGAGATTCGCGCCGGCAAAACTTATTTTTGTCCTCACGATGGAAGTCTATTGCCAATACCTTTTTGTGTACGGAACGTTGTTGGATGAAAGCAACCCTTATGGCGTTTATCTGAAAGAAAATAGCCGGTACCACGCGGAAGGGCGGTTTAAGGGCAAACTGTTCAATATCGGCAATTATCCTGGCGCGGTTACCCATCAAGCGCCTGACGCTTTCGTATTTGGGTCTGTTTTTTTGATCAACAACCCTGAAACAGTTTTAAAAGAACTGGACGATTATGAAGGTTTCGGCGATGACTTTGCTCAACCAAATGAGTTTGTGAGAGAATTGGCCACCATTGACACGGAAGGTGGCACACTAAACTGCTGGATTTACCTGTATAATTACCCGGTCGGTGGATTGCCTGTAATTGAAAGTGGCAGTTACCGGTAAAAATTCCCCGGCAAAAAAAATCCCCCGGTTTGGCCGGGGGAAATCATAATCATATTAGTTTAGTTAGGAATTTAGACTTTTGCTGACTTTACCGTTTTAATGATAACTGCGGCAACTTTGTACGGATCGGCAGCCGAGTTAGGCCGGCGATCTTCCAGGTAGCCTTTCCAGCCTTTTTGTACGGTGTATAGCGGAATGCGAATAGATGCGCCACGGTCGGATACGCCGTAACTGTAATCATTGATTGAAGCCGTTTCGTGCTTACCGGTTAAACGCTTGTCGTTATCGGCGCCATAAACGGCGATACACTCAGCAACAGCCGGACGGAACGCCTCGCATATCTTATCGTAAACTTCCTTGCTTCCGCAGGTCCTTAAAGTAGTGTTTGAGAAGTTTGCATGCATGCCCGAGCCGTTCCAGTCTAAGTCGCCCAAAGGCTTGCAATGCCAGTTCACGGAAACGCCGTGGCTTTCTCCAATTCTTTCCATTAAATAACGGGCCACCCAAATCTGGTCGCCGGCTTCTTTGGCGCCTTTGGCAAATATCTGGAACTCCCACTGTCCGGCTGCAACCTCGCCATTGATGCCTTCAACGTTTAAGCCTGCTTCTAAACAAGTATCCAGGTGTTCTTCAACTATTTCCCTGCCGTAAGCTTTAGTTGCGCCTACACCGCAATAGTACGGGCCTTGCGGGCCTGGGAAACCGCCGGCGGGGAAACCAAGGGGTTTGTTGGTTTCGGGGTCCCACAAAAAGTACTCCTGCTCAAATCCAAACCAAAAATCGTTATCATCGTCCTGTATTGTTGCACGGCCATTGGACTCATGTGCTTTACCGGTTGAGTCGAGTACTTCGCACATTACCAGGTAAGCATCCAATCTGCCCGGATCTTTACAAATAAAAACAGGTTTCAGCACACAATCTGATGAACCGCCCGGAGCCTGCTCGGTTGATGAACCGTCGAAGCTCCAATCAGGGCAATCTGCCAGTTTTCCGCTGAAGTCACTTACTATTTTTGTTTTGCTGCGCAGGCTTTGGGTGGGTTTGTAACCATCAAGCCAAATGTACTCGAGTTTTGCCATTGTTAATGATTTTTATAAATTTTGGTTTAATCCGTGTTTTTTAAACGTGATATACAATTATCGAGGCGAATTTAAATTATTTTTATAAAATTCATTACAAAAGTTAAAAAAAATTAAAATAATTTTCAAAAACAGGAATATACAATGTCAAACTCAACAAAAAACAAGCAAAAACTAAAATTTTAGCAACTATAGCTTAATTTGGGCTAAAAAACCACCTGCTTCTTTGTCAATGATTGAAAATTAGTACCAAATCCTAAAAATCGATCTAATAGACGCTATCATATCCCGTGTTATTTATAAGGTCGCACAGCCAGGTATAAGCGCAATTTGTACACGGCTAAGAACCGTGGCGTCCTATTCTATAATTTTTACATTTAAAAAAATAATAAATATCTATCTTCGGCCTGTTTAATTTTCCATCTCCAAAAACAAAATAAAATGAAGATTACTGTTGTTGGCGCCGGTGCCGTTGGCGCTACCTGCGCGGATAATATCGCCAGGAAAGAACTGGCTGAAGAACTGATCTTATTGGATATTCGTGAGGGTTTTGCCGAAGGTAAAGCCATCGATATCATGCAAACGTCGGCCATTCTTGGCTTTGATACAAAAGTAAAAGGCGTAACCAATGATTATGCAGCTACTGCCGGTTCTTCGGTTGTGGTGATCACATCCGGTATTCCGAGGAAGCCCGGAATGACCCGTGAGGAACTGATCGGCACCAACGCCGGTATTGTTAAAGCGGTTACGGAAAGCATCCTTACCCACTCGCCCGAAACCATCATCATCGTGGTGGCCAACCCGATGGACACCATGAATTATCTTACCCTGAAAACTTCCGGCCTGCCTAAAAACAAGATATTGGGCATGGGCGGTGCGCTGGATTCATCAAGGTTTAAATATTACCTGAGCCAGGAACTGGGCTGTTCCCCTGCCGATCTGAACGCCTTAGTTATCGGTGGCCATGGCGATACTACGATGATCCCGTTAATTCACCATGCTACCTGGAACAGCATTCCGGTTACCCAATTCCTGAGCAAAGAACAGCAGGATAAAGTGGTTGCAGCAACCATGGTTGGCGGCGCTACCCTAACTAAACTGATCGGCACATCTGCATGGTATGCGCCGGGCGCCGGAACAATGGCCATGGTAGAAAGCATTGTGCGTGATGAGAAAAAACTGATCTCCTGCGGTGTGGCCCTCGAAGGCGAGTACGGCCAGAGTGACATTTCATTGGTTGTTCCTGTAGTAATAGGCAAAAATGGCTGGGAAAAAATCGTTGAATTTAGCCTGAGTGATGTTGAAAAAGCAGAGTTTAGCAAAAGCGCCGCTGCGGTTCGCAATATGAACCAGGTGCTGTATGATACCGGGGTGATTTAATATTTATTTTAATGATATTTCAGAAAGGGTCGGCGCGTTTTCGCTGACCCTTTTATTTTGGCATAGTTACCGATTCGCACATCGCACATTATTTCAAAACATTTCACGTTCAATTATCTGCACATTTGCAAATCCGCACATTTGCACATTAATTTGCACGACATGCATTTCCTGTATCCGGCTTTCCTGTTCGCACTATTCACCCTGGCAATACCCCTGCTTATCCATTTGTTTAATTTCCGCAGGTATCAAAAAGTATATTTCAGCAATGTTCAGTTTT
>DASRTD010000350.1:0-8356 GCA_035656115.1 Mucilaginibacter sp. | reverse complement strand
GGCTGCCTGCGCATCAGTTCGCTATTACGGCATCCACGCTAAGCGATATCTATATTCGCGAAAACCGGCCGGATAGTGCGATCAGCCTGTTGGTAAAGGCTGCGATGGCCGACATACAATCGTCGACCAAAGAAACAGCGGCAATGACCAGCCTTGCATTACTGTTACACCAGGGCGGCGATATTGAAAATGCCTATTTATATATAAAGCAGGCGCTGGACGACGCCCTTTATTATGGCGCCAGGCAACGCAAGATACAGGTAAGCGCTATTTTGCCTGTAATTGCTGCCGAGCGGATTAATTCGGTTGAAGGGCAGCGCCGGGTATTGTTCTTTTATGCTTCGTTGCTAACCGTGCTGGCTGTTATTATTGTAGTGTTCGCGGTGATCATTTATAAACAGCTTCGGAAATTAAAGATAGCCGACAAAATAATCCTCGAGACCAACCACAACCTGCAGGAAAGCATCTATAAGCTTGATGAGGCTAACAAAATAAAAGAGGAGTACATCGGTTATTACTTCAACCTTATATCCGAATACATCGAAAAGCTCGACAAGTTTAAACGATCGGTAGATAATAAGTTAATGACAAAACGCTTTGAAGACATCCGTATCCTGGTCAACAATATTAACCTCAGCAAGGAACGTGAAGAGCTCTTCCTTAATTTCGACAAGGCCTTTCTAAAGATATTTCCCAATTTCGTGCCTGCATACAACGCATTGTTCAGCGCTGAAAACCATGTTAAGCTTCTTCCCAATCAACTGTTAAATACCGACCTCCGGATCTTTGCACTGGTGAGATTGGGCATTACCGATACAGAAAAGATCGCGCACATTCTCGATTACTCCGTAAACACCATCTACAATTACAAGGCTCGCATAAAAGCGAAATCGCTTATCTCGAATGACGAATTTGAGGACGCCATTATGGCTATAAAGGCCATTTGACCGCCCAGCGATTCATGTGTTAACTTATATGTCGTTTATATTTCCCTCGGTTCAACCTACCTATAACTTACTGTAAATAAACCACTTGCAAACATGTCAGTTTGCTGCTGGTTTATATTTTGCCTTTGAAATTAGCACTTGCCTTTTTTATCCTTTCACTTTGATATGGCAAAAACAGCCTGCTTTGCGCGGCTGTGATCGCTGATTTATAAACCAATTTCCTGCTAAATCTTTAAGTGTTATGAGAATGTATCAAACAGTCCATTTTTTATTTAAGTGCGCCTATGCAAGGTGTTTGCTAAGCGAAACAAATGGCCACGATGGAGCAGCGGCGGCCGTTCTTTTTGCCAGGACTAAGCCCCTGTCACCTGGCGGTTAGTCACAATTCACTATAAAAACCATATCAGTTATAAATTTAAAATCTAAGCATTATGTATAAAAAACAGTTACTAAAATTATTTTTATGCCCTTTGTTTTTACTGTTGTCCTCGTGGGCCATGGCTCAAAAGATAACAGTTACCGGTAGAATTACCGATGCAACCGGGCAGGCGCTGCCTGGCGCAACCATCACGGTTAAGGGCAGCAAAAGCGGCACAAACTCCGATGCCAACGGGAAGTACAGCATCGGCGCCGCAGGCAACGATATTCTCGTTTTCTCATTGCTGGGGTACCTGAAACAGGAAATCCCGGTGAACAATAGAACCGGGATCGATGTTCAATTGGCTGATGACCTGCAGCGCCTCAACGAAGTGGTTGTAGTAGGCTACGGCACACAAAAGCGCAGTGACCTGACCGGATCGATCGTTTCGGTCAAAGGCAGCGACTTTAAAGATCAGCCCATTTCAAACCCGATAGAAGGTTTGCAGGGCCGCGCCGCAGGTGTCGAGATCATCGAAAATTCAGGGCAGCCGGGTGCGCAGCCTACCATTATCATCCGGGGCGTTTCATCGCTGAACCAGCCGCAACCACTGTACATTGTTGATGGCGTTAGGGTGAACGACGCGTCAGAGATCAATCCGCAGGACGTAGGCTCTATCAACGTTTTGAAGGATGCGAGCGCAGCAGCTATTTATGGATCGGCCGCCGCAGGAGGTGTAATTTTGATCACCACCAAAAGGAGCAGCAGCTACTCGCCTGTGGTCAATTTCAGCGCCCGTTATGGCGTTACAAATCCAAAATTGGTGCAGTTGAACGATAGGGACCAGTTTATCCAGTTGGAGAATATTGTAAATCCGCAGTATTTCAAAAACGCAACGCAAACCGATACGCTGGCCAATACCAACTGGGTTGATGTTTTGTATCGGACCGCCAATGAGCAGAATTACAACCTGTCAGTAACCGGTTCATCGCCAAATGTCGATTACCTTTTCTCCGGTTTTTACAACCCGCAAACCGGTATCTTCCTTAAAAATTACTCCGATCTGTCTGGAATTCGGGCAAACACCGATTATCGCCTGGGTAAATGGATAAAGGTAGGTGAGCAAATGACCTTCACGCAGCGTATCGGCGCTCCGTTAGTGGGCAGCCAGGCCGATATCCATAACGCCCCCTTCCGCACACAGCCGATCATCCCGGTTTTTGATAAATCGGGCAACTATGGCACCGAACCGAGCGGTTATAACGGGCTCCAGTTTTCGGGCCCTAACCCTTACGGCGCCGTGGAATCGGCCAGTGTACAAGATAAGCAAAACAACTTCCAGGGCAATGCTTATGTCGACATTAAATTGCCTGTCCATTTGGATTTCCGCAGCACCTGGGGTTATACCGACTACACCGAAGCCGAGGACATTTTTCAAAATTCGTTCAATTTTGGCCCGGTGGCCCTACCGGTAAACAACCTTACCAAATCGTACGTCGAAACTACCCAACTTGATGCGCATTATGTGCTTACTTACGACCAAAACTTTGGCAAACACAGCATTAACGCCATAGCAGGTTTTGAGCAGATCACCGGTTCGTTCAACAACATCAATGGTAACGAAACGGCGATTGGCTTGCCTGGTTATTCCTTTGTACAAACCAGCAATTCGGGCATCACGCTGAATGGCACGTATGATGGACAGGAATTGATCAAATCCCAATTCGGGCGCCTCAATTACAATTACGCCGAAAAGTATTTCTTGTCGGCTTCTATCCGCCAGGATGCAAATTATACCGTCTTCGGGCCAAACAAGCAAAGCGGTGTTTTTCCCGCCGCTTCAGCCGGCTGGACCGTGAGCGAAGAGCCATTTTTTAAGCCCTTAACCAATTTTATCAATAGTTTTAAAATACGCGGAAGTTATGGTTCGCTGGGTAACAGCAACTTCCCGCCATACCGTTACACCTCAACCTATGGCCAGTTTTACGGCACAAACGGCGGCGCTTCCGCAGGGGGCCAAAACTTTTCGCCCGGCGGGCCGCTGCTCATAGCAAATTCATTAACCGGTATCCCCAATCCATACTTAGCCTGGGAAACCGTTCACGAAACCAATATCGGTATCGACGCAGAGCTACTGCAGGGCAGTTTATATTTCACGGCCGAATGGTATAACAAAAATACTGTGGGCATGGTTTATGCATTGCCTCTGCCGCCAAGCGCGGGCTTTACCCAGCCGTTTATCTCCAACATCGGAACGGTTAACAATCGGGGCGTCGACTTACTGGCAGGATACCGCAATAAAGCCGGCAAATTCAGCTACGATGTAAGCGTAACGGCCAGCTTCAATAAAAACGACGTAACCAGCCTGAGCGGAACCGCGACATCGACATTACTGGACGGTTACAATTACTACAATAACGGCGACCCGGCCTTCAATATCATGTCTAACCAGCCGTTGACGATCACCAAAGCAGGTTTGCCTTTTGGTTCTTTTTGGGGCCTGAAAGTATTGGGCATATTTAAAACTGATGCTGAAGCTGCTTCCCAAACGGTTAACGGACAGCCCGCCCACGCCGGCGACCTGATATACCAGGATCTGAACCACGATGGTAAGATTGACGCATCCGACGACCAGGTGATCGGCAACCCTAACCCTAAGTTGGTTTACGGCGCCAACATCCACCTCAGCTACATGCATTTTGACGTGCAGATGCTGTTTCATGGCGTTGCCGGCGTTCAGCTCTTTAACGGTGTAAAGGCCTACGAACAATACCCGTTCGCAGACGGCAACACATCGCCGGCTGTGTTTAACGATTCCTTTTTAGGCTCGAACGGCCTTACTTCTCAGCCCCGCCTTGGTGTGGTGAACCCCGATGGGTCCTTTACCCTCGACCCAAATAAAAACTACACTTCGGTGAATAGTTATTTTGTTCAGAGCGGAGCTTACCTGAAATTAAAGAACCTCCAGTTGGGCTATACCTTTTCAAATGACCTGCTGCGCCAGGTTAGCATTAAGAGCGCCAGGATATTCGTAATGGCAAACAATGTGTTCACCATCACCAAATATACCGGCCTCGATCCTGAGCTCGCCGGCTCATTCACCGGCTCGGGCTACCAGGGGATCACAACAAGAGGTGTGGACGCAGTATCGCAATACCCGCAGGTGAAGATTTACACCATTGGCGCTGATTTAACTTTTTAATGTTAACCATAAAAAAATAAAAAGATGTTAAAGAAAATATATACCACACTACTCGCAGTTGTTTTAATAGCGGGTTGTAAAAAAGACCCGGGAAAATTGGTCGGCCCGACAAACCAGTACAGTTCAACCAATTATCCCACCAGTTTAAGCGGTTTGCAAAGCGTGCTGGCTGCATGCTATTCCAATCTCCGCGACCCAGGGTTTTTAGGGTTCTGGTTTTTGCCGAAAGCGCTTTCAAACTCTATGCACACTGTAAATTCCATTTATAACGGCGATGCCGGCTGGAACGAAATGGCCAACACCAACCTGAGCGCCGGCAATCAATATTCCTCAACCGCATGGACGGTTTTTTATACCGGTATAAAAAACTGTAACGTCACCATCGCCGCCGCGGCGCTTTATAACCAAAAGTATGCGCAGCCCGGCGATGCGACCACAGTAAACTATGTGCTGGGACAGGCTTATTTCCTCCGCGCATTCTACTACATGGAGCTGGAGTGCCTGTATGGCGAAGCTTACATGGGCGCGAATGGCGCAAACGGCACTAAACGGGGTGTTCCGCTATTTACCAGTGTGCCAACAAGCCTGGCCGAAACCCAGCAGCCCCGCGCAACTGTTCAACAGGTATGGAGCCAGATAGAAGCTGACTGCAAACAGGCTGCAACCTTGCTTACCGGCGCCAACTGGACAGGGCAGGACGAAGGCCGTGTAACCAAATGGGCCGCCGAAGGCCTGTTGGGGAAAGCCTATGTTTATACGCAGGATTGGGCCGATGCCAAATCCATATTGAACGACGTGATTACCAATAGCGGCAAAACCCTGGTGCCCTGGAACCAATATATTTACATGTTTAACGGCAACCCGGCTTATAAATTCAATAACGAGTCGCTGTTTGAATTAAATGTCGACTCCAATTCAATGGGAGGATACGGAGTTTACAGCGGCGCGGTAAACTCCAGCACCATCAATGGGCTGATCTGGCCGCCGGTAACTTTTGGCGGTTATAATTCAAATGGCACACCCTTTAACGGAACGGAAGGAAACGTGCAGGCATTGGGGTATGGAAACGAATTTTTTCATGACCAGAACGTGGTACGTTTCGGTTACGCTATCGGCAGCAATTACAGCCTTGTCCCTAACCCTAATTACAATGCAAGTGCGGGGCCTGCTTATAATAATCAGCAAATGATTATGGACCCGGTTTACAAATCCGCGGCACTCGCGGTTCGCAGCAATAAAACCGCCGACCCGCGTCTATATGTAAATGCCCTGCAGCCCTGGATCGATTCGGTCAAGTTTGACGGCGTTCATTGGGCGCTGGTTGCCAAGCCGGGTATGTTCGCAGGCAACGGAAATGTATATGGCTGGAGCGTGCACAAGTACTCTCCGGTTTATTACAACGAGAATACCGGCCAGGGTAACCCATCGGGTAGTGTATCGGACGCATGGGATTACTACCTTTTGCGGATGGCTGATGTTTACCTGTTATACGCCGAAGCATGTATAGGCTCTGGCGACAATGCCACCGGGCTGGAGTACCTGAACAGGGTTAAACGCAGGGCCTATAATTACCCTATCACTTCGCCCTCGCCAGTCGATTATACCAGCGTGAGTGCCAAAACAAGCGCCATTAACGACCCTGTTTTAGGCAACAACCCGCTTTATTATGAGCGTTGGGCCGAACTATTTAACGAAGGCTCGTGGTGGTTCGACGTATGCCGCTGGAAGATAGGTAAGTCCGAAGCGCAGTATTTTGGTACGGCCATCAACGTTAACGGGCAGCCGTTCCAGTGGGATGACAGCAAGTCGTACGTATGGCCCATCCCAACCGGCGAACTAAACGCCAATTCGAAAATTACGCAGAACCCGGGTTACTGATAATAGTTGATTAGTTATGTGTAAGGCAGGTGAGATGGCCTTACACTTTTTCTTCTTTTTCCTTTGAACCGAAATTCAGCACCTTAACCTGGTTTGCGTAGTACCAGGCACAGAAGTGCGTTCATTGCAAATTCGGCCAAATGCAGGCAGACGTCGTCAATAAATCACAGCTTTTGAATAGCTGTAGCCCTGTGTACTCAAAAAACTTGATCAGCCATTTAAAATGCATATTAAAAAAGTTAAAAATATTCATTGATAATGAGTAGGTTGGTCAAAAAAATGAATAATAATATTACGGATGAAAAAAATATTTATTTGTTTACTAAGCCTGATCATCTGCAGCGGGATTAAAGGCCAGGACGTGGCACCTATACGGGCCGGGATGGACAAAGTGCAATTGGTGTTTACCATTGATGCAGCCGGCAGCCCCGTTTATGCGGTCAACTATGGCGATAAAGCTGTAATCAAACCCTCGCACATGGGGATCAAACTGTTGGACGACAGCAGCTTTGACAAACATTTTGTCGTTTTAAAAACTGAACGAAAAGCCGTAGACGAAACCTGGGCGCCGGTTTGGGGCGAGGTAAGCCATATCCGTAACCACTATGAAGAAGTAACCGTTCACCTTCAACAACAAATTGAGCCGCACAGGCTGATGGATATCGTTTTCAGGGTTTTTGCCGATGGTGTGGGCTTCAGGTACGAATTCCCGATACAGCCCAACCTGCAATATTTTGTGGTTTCGGATGAGCTGACGGAATTTTCCCTCACCGGCGACAATAAAACATTTTGGATACCAGGCGATTACGATAGCAATGAATATCCTTATACCACATCGCCCATCAGCCAGGTAGATGCATCGGTACTCTACAAATCGGAAGCGGAAATAGCCGTCCGTTTCGTACCGGACAAATATGGCATTCAAACGCCGCTGATGATGAAAACTGCCGATGGCCTGTACATCAATATTCACGAAGCCGCTTTGCAGAACTATACCTCGATGCAACTGCATGTGGATACCAAAACCTATAAGCTGACGGCGAACCTGGTGGCAGATGCCGTTGGTAATAAGGCCTACATGCGCACACCCTGCCATACGCCCTGGCGAACCATTATTGTAAGTGACAAGGCCGGGGATATTTTGGCCTCAAAAATGATCCTCAACCTGAATGAACCTTCGAAAATTGCGAATACGTCGTGGATAAAGCCGATGAAGTTTGTAGGCGTTTGGTGGGAGATGCAAACCGGCAAAAGCACCTGGAGCTATACCGACAACCTGGATGTAAAGGACGCGAATGGAAAGCTGATCCCAAACGGCAAACACGGAGCTACCACCGCAAATGTGGAACGTTATATTGATTTTGCAGCCAAAAATGGCATCCCCGGCGTGTTGGTTGAAGGTTGGAATACCGGCTGGGAAGAGTGGTTTGGCCATTGGACCGAAAAGCCGTTTGATTTTGTTACGCCATATCCCGATTTCGATATTAAAGCCATTACTAATTATGCGGCTTCCAAAGGGGTGAAAATGATCATGCATAACGAAACATCGGGCGCGGCAAGCAACTACGAACGGCAAATGGATACCGCGTTCAAATTCATGAAAAGCTACGGTTACGTGGCCGTAAAGACGGGCTACGTGGGCAAAATCATCCCTCGCGGCGAACATCACGACGATCAATGGATGGTGGATCATTATGTCCGTGTGGCGCAAAAGGCAGCTCAATATGGCATTATGCTGGACGCGCATGAGCCGGTGAGGCCTACCGGGTTACAACGTACCTACCCCAACTGGATGGCCTGTGAGGCTGGTCGCGGGAACGAATATAACGCCTTTGGCAACGGTGATAATCCCGATCATGAAACTATTATGCCGTTTACACGATTTATGGGCGGTCCGATGGATTTTACGCCAGGTATATTCAGGATCAAAGGCTACTCAACCGTTCCGGGCAGGCAGGTTCATACCACGCT
>DASRTD010000349.1:0-6782 GCA_035656115.1 Mucilaginibacter sp. | reverse complement strand
TAATATTGCCGCATGTCTTTTGAAAATATCTCCGACTTGCTGCTGATGAAGGGTATCCCTGCAACTTTATGTCCCGGTGCGAAGATGAGTGTTTTTAATTTGTCCTTGTAGGTTTCGTTTTTGCTTCCCTCTTTTCCGGCTAATTGCGGGCCTTTTACAAAGTCGGAGTTATAGGCATTGTTAAAAATATAATCGAACATCTCCACCGTGTACAGCTGGTATTTTCCGTTCGATTTATACATCGAACCGCTGTCGCGTTTAACCAAATACTCCGTTTTATGCGTGTTTCCAACACGGCTGTATTGAATTTTCCGGTAAATTTTTCCGTTTACACGGTTCTTTTTATCGTAACTGAAAATACGGTTTTCGGCAATAAACGTGAATTTCTTCATTTCATGAAAAGCCTTGTAAAAGCCGGTATCGGCAAGCACGGCATCGATAAAATCCTGTGCGTTTAAATGATGTGAACGGATATTGATGGCGGAATCGATAACAATGGTACGGATGGTATCAGGGTTGAAGCGTTTGATCTGCTGGGCTGACACTACTGAAACGCATGCAATAAAGATCAAAAGGGGTAGATATAGCTTTTTCATTGCTTAATCGTCATTTTTCGAGCGAGTCGAAATAAATTTATTAATTCGGCTTAACTATGGGCGGCCCTGGCGAAATGTCCACGTAGGGAGAAAAATGGCTGCCGAAATATTTGTAGGTCTGTACATTGCGGAACAGCATTTGAGGAACCGGAGCAGGTGCATCTTTATTTAACTTATAAATAAAATTGAACATGGTAAGCTTTGTACTTTTAGTAAAGAAGTCATCGAAATATTCATTCATCAGCACAAAAATCTTATGCCCCCGATATTGAAAATAACCAAAGTTGGATATACTTTTTCCCTTGTCATTAGTCAAACTTCTATTGATCACATAATTCACCGTTGGCATATTAGTTTCAGCCAACTGAAATAAAAGGTATTTCTCTTTATATATTTCAATTCTCCAGCAGCTATCCCCAATAATTTTAGTAACTGCTGCATAATACTGATAATAGGGCGCCTTAATTTTCACAACTGTATCCAACAGGCTATCTATTTCTTTATTTTCGCTTATAAGCGGAACAGAAATTTGTTGACCGGATTGGGCGAGGCTTGGACCTGACCATAAAAAGACTAATAAAAAAATACACGAACTTGCTATTTTCATGCGACAATGGGCGGAAGGGATAAAGCTAAAAATAATCTATTAATTCCCTAATTGCTTCAAAGCCAAATAAGCCATCAAACCCGTACTTATTTTAAACGCGTCCTCTTCCACATCAAAAGTAGGCGTATGTACCGATGAGATAATGCCCCGGCTTTCGTTGCGGGTGCCAAGACGGTAAAAACAAGAATCCGCTACCTGGGAGTAATAGGCAAAATCTTCCGCGGCCATCCATATGTCAAGGTCAAGCACATTTTCTTTGCCCAAATAATCTTCGGCATGGCTGCGGGTTGCGGCGGTCAATTTTTCTTCGTTGATAAGGAAAGGATAACCCTTCATGATGTTAAACTCGCAGCTGCCACCCATGGCTTCGGCAATGCCTTCGGCCATTTTTTTCATGCGGCGGTGGGCTTCTTCGCGCCATTTTTCATCCATGGTGCGGAAGGTTCCTTCCAGGTAAACTTCATTGGGGATGACATTGGTAGCGCCGTTGGCAATCACTTTACCGAATGATAATACCGACGGGCTTTTCGGATCGGCGAACCTGCTGACTACCGTCTGCAAAGCAGTTAGCATGTGGGCGGTTATAATTACCGGGTCGATATTCATTTGCGGCTGCGCGCCGTGTCCGCCTTTGCCGTGGACGGTAACGTATATTTCATCCGTCGAGGCCATATATTTGCCTGCCCTGAAGCCAACCTTGCCGGCATCGATCAACGGCATTACGTGCTGACCCAATACCGCTTGCGGTTTAGGGTTTTCCAGTACGCCTTCTTTGATCATCAGGCTGGCGCCGCCGGGGAGTTTTTCTTCGGCTGGCTGGAAGATCAGCTTAACCGTCCCCCCGAATTGGCTTTTTAACCCTGTCAAAATTTTTGCTGTCCCTAATAGCGACGATGTATGCGCATCATGACCGCAGGCGTGCATTACGCCCCCATTTTGCGATTTATAAGGCACATCATTAGCTTCGGTAATGGGCAGGGCGTCCATATCGGCTCTTAAAGCCACCACATTTCCGGAAGGTTTTTCACCCTTAATAAGCGCGACAAGGCCGTTATCAGCCATGTGCTGGTAGGTAAGCCCCAGTTCGTCCAACTTGCCGGCGATGAAAGCAGACGTATTCGTCTCGTGAAAAGAAAGCTCGGGGTGAGCATGCAAATGGCGGCGGTTAGCCACTACATCGTTGAAAATATCCTGTGAAAGCTGTTGTATCTGCTCTTTGATCATTCGGCGTTGTCGGATTTTGGAGGATTTATTTTGGTTGGTATGATAAACACCGTGTTAAACATACCCGTCAATTCGCTTTGTAGTTTTTGTGCTTCCAGTCGTGTCCTGAAGTCGCCTACCTGTACCTTAAAATTGGGCTCAGTGTAGGAGATATAGGTTGGAGTCTCCGGAAATTCATTTATAAACTTCGCCTGGGCATCGTATGCCGCCTGGCGATTGGAGCCAAAATAAATCTGTACACGGAAGCCGCTGGAGCCGGTTTCGCCGCCTAAAATTGTTTTGTTGAGATGCGGCCTGCGGGCAATCAGCGTATCGATCAGCGGGTCTTTCACTACTTCCACTTTGCCACGGGTTTGGGCCGAGGAAACAAGTGGCATAAAAAAAACGCAGCAACATAACAGGCTAAGTGTAGCGATATATGTTGCTGCTTTGTTCATAATAAATATATTTAAACCTGTCCCGCTCCGTGGCAGTTTTTATATTTTTTACCGCTGCCACAGGGGCAGGGGTCGTTTCTTCCTACCTTATGCTCAACCCTCACCGGCATCGGCTTCTGCAGCTCGCGCATGTCCTGCATCGCGGCACCGCTTGATTCGCCAACCAATTCAGGTTTTGAAGTGCGTAATTTCTTCAGGTCCAATTTTGGTTGCGGGCGTGCCTCGCGAACTTCGTCGGGCTGCTGCTGAACAGGTATGCCTCCCCTGAACAGGAAGCTTACCAAATCCTTGTTCACGCTGGCCAGCATCTGGCGGAACAACTCGAATGCCTCGAACTTATAAACCAGCAAGGGATCCTTTTGTTCGTAAACAGCGTTTTGTACCGACTGTTTTAACTCGTCCATCTCGCGCAAATGCTCTTTCCAGGCATCGTCGATCAGGTAAAGCGTCACATTCTTTTCAAAGGATTTAAATACCTCAAGCCCTTTGTTTTTGATCGCCTTTTTTAGTGGGACTGAAACCTGGATGCCGTTAATGCCATCGGTAAACGGAACGATGATGTTCTCTACATGTTCGCCACGCGTTTCAAAAACATCTTTCAAAACCGGGAAAGCCTGCTGGGCAATGGCTTCCTGTTTGCGTTTGTAAAACCCGGTTACGGCCTCAAAAACGCGGTCGGTTAATTTTGGAATAGAAATATCGGTAAACTCATCATGCGAAATTTCAACATCCACTGAAAACACGCGAATGAGCTCGAGGCCAAAGCCTTCATAATTGTTCGATTCCTTATATTCGGTAACAATGTCCTCCGTCACATCAAAAATGGTGTTGCTGATATCCACATCCAGGCGGTCGCCGAACAGCGCATTTTTACGCTTTGAATAAATAACTGTACGCTGCGAGTTCATCACATCGTCGTACTCCAGCAGGCGCTTACGGATGCCGAAGTTGTTTTCTTCTACTTTCTTTTGTGCGCGCTCGATAGAGTTGGAGATCATCGAGTGCTGGATCACCTCGCCTTCCTCGATACCCATTTTCACCATCAGGTTGGATATCCTCTCCGAGCCGAACAAACGCATCAGGTTATCTTCGAGCGATACGAAGAACTGTGATGAACCCGGGTCGCCCTGGCGGCCTGCGCGGCCACGGAGCTGGCGGTCAACACGCCGTGACTCATGCCTTTCGGTACCCACTATCGCTAAACCACCCGCGTCTTTTACACCGGTACCAAGCTTAATGTCCGTACCGCGGCCGGCCATATTGGTGGCAATGGTTACGGTGCCTGCCTTACCGGCTTCGGCCACAATGTCTGCTTCTTTTTGGTGCAGTTTGGCGTTGAGTACATTATGTTTGATGCCGCGCATCTTTAGCATGCGGCTGATCAATTCTGAAATTTCAACCGATGTAGTACCCACCAGCACCGGCCTTCCGGCTTGTGTAAGTTTTACTATCTCTTCGGATACGGCATTGTATTTTTCACGAACGGTACGGTAAACCAAATCCTGGCGATCATCGCGTATCATTGTTGTGTTGGTTGGGATTTCCACCACATCCAGTTTGTAAATCTGCCAAAACTCGCCTGCTTCCGTAATGGCCGTACCGGTCATGCCGCAAAGCTTATGGTACATCCTGAAATAGTTTTGCAGGGTAATGGTGGCAAAAGTTTGGGTAGCGTCTTCCACCTTCACATTTTCCTTCGCTTCAATGGCCTGGTGCAAACCGTCGGAATAACGGCGGCCATCCAAAATACGTCCCGTTTGCTCGTCGACGATCTTTACTTTTCCCTCATCAACAATATACTCGGTATCCTTTTCGAACAAGGTATATGCCTTTAATAGTTGGTTTACTGAGTGGATACGCTCCGACTTAATCGAAAAATCGCGCATCAGCGCATCTTTTTTAGCGATCTTATCTTCAGCAGGTAACTCGGCCTTTTCAATTTCCGATATTTCGGTACCTACGTCCGGCATCACAAAGAATCCTGGATCCTCGCCGGAAGCGGTGATCAGTTCAATGCCTTTTTCGGCCAGTTCTACCTGGTTGTTTTTTTCGTCAATAATAAAGAACAACTCGGCATCTACCTTGTGCATTTCCTTACTTTGATCCTGCATATAAAAATTCTCGGATTTGAGCAGGGTTTGCTTGTTGGCGCCTTCGCTTAAATATTTAATTAAGGCTTTGCTCTTTGGTAAGCCACGGAAGGCCCGAAGCAGCGCCATACCGCCTTCTTCGGGACCGGTCTTACCTTCTGCGATCAGTTTTTTTGCTTCATTTAAAGCGCCGTTGACATAATTCTTCTGGGCATTAACCAGGCGTTCGATACGCGGCTTCAATTCATAAAATTCATGCTCATCGCCGCGGGGTATAGGGCCCGAAATAATGAGCGGCGTACGGGCGTCGTCGATCAATACTGAGTCCACTTCGTCCACCATTGCATAGTGCAGCTTGCGCTGAACCAACTCTTCAGGACTGCGTGTCATATTGTCACGCAGGTAGTCAAAACCAAATTCGTTATTAGTACCAAACGTAATATCGGCAAGGTAGGCTTTGCGGCGCTCTTCCGAGTTAGGCTCATGTTTGTCGATACAATCGACCGATAAGCCATGGAACTCATAGAGCGGCCCCATCCATTCCGAGTCACGGCGGGCAAGGTAATCGTTCACGGTTACGATGTGCACGCCCTGTCCGGCTAAAGCATTCAGGTAGGCCGGCAGGGTAGCTACCAGTGTTTTACCCTCACCTGTAGCCATTTCGGCAATTTTCCCCTCGTGCAATACAATACCACCGATCAGCTGTACGTCATAGTGCACCATATCCCAGGTCACTTCGTTGCCGGCGGCAATCCAGGTATTGTGGTGAATGGCTTTTTCGCCTTTGATCACCACATTTGGCTTGCGGGCCGCCAGGTCGCGGTCAAACTGTGTAGCGGTAACCTCTATTTCACTGTTTTCCTTAAACCTTCTGGCTGTTTCCTTAATTACCGCGAAACCTTCCGGTAGTATTTCCAGCAGCACTTCCTCCAGCTGTTTGTCGCGGTCTTTTTCCAGCTTATCCAGCTCGGTATACAATTTTACCTTCTCGCTCACATCCATCTCCGCATCTTCGGTTTGTTCCTTTATTGCGGCTATCTCGCGGTCAATTTCAGCCAGTGCATCGGTTATCTTTTGCTTAAAACCAATTGATTTGGCCCTAAGTTCGTCGTTGCTTATTCCGTCCAGTTTGGCATATTCGGCTTTTACCTTTTCAACCAAAGGCAGGATGCTTTTAACATCCCTTTCCGATTTGTTGCCAAACAGTTTGCTTATAAAGTTTAACATGTTATTCTTTTATGATGGCCACCACTCAAACATTGCGCCACAGCGCAGCTTGAGCCATTATGGCAGGGCAAAGGTAGTGTTTTTATTTTTTGCGATTACACCGATTTGATTATGATTTCACCGATTTTGATTGGAATTAGGTTGAGTTATTTAGAACTCAACCGAGTGGTTTATGAATTCAACGACGGCCGCTAAACAAAAGACCTTTAACCAAATAAACCGAAATTCACCAGTTAAAGGAATATATTTTTGTTGTAATGTTTATCGAATTTAAATCGGTGAAATCAACCAATAATCGGTGAAATCACAAACAAAAAAATCGGTGAAATCACAAATAAAACAAGTTATCGATCCTGCGCATTCATTATCGCACCGACTATTTTACCATAGGCCAGCACACCCAGGGCTGCAACGGAAATTTTCTTTTTCCAGTTTACGTAGCGGTCATTGATAAAATTATCCCAGTTATAGCCGTTCAGCTGCGCACGGCCAAGCGAGATACAGGGCTCGGTAATTTTGGTAGTGTGCCACCAGCCCGAAGGGAATAGCAGGGTTTCGCCTTCTTCCAGCGTAAACTCAATCGGGCTGGCTTCTTTAAACA
>DASRTD010000348.1:0-8810 GCA_035656115.1 Mucilaginibacter sp. | reverse complement strand
ACACTTAACTATGTAGCGCTCGATTTTACCAACCCGGCACAAAACAGGTATGCCTATACTTTGGAGGGCTATGATAATCGCTGGATACCGGGCGGCGCCCTGCGCAGCGCAACCTATACCAATCTTTCGCCGGGCACTTATACATTCAGAGTAAGAGCCGCTAACAGCGATGGGGTGTGGAGCAATACGGGCGACAGTTTTATGATAATAATTGATACCCCGTTTTGGCTGCGCTGGTGGGCATATCTATTTTACGTCATATTGGTTGCGACGACTATTTATGCCTTTATTTATTATCGCTCGCTGAAACTAATTCGGGAGAAAAATTTGCTTGAACAGCAGGTAAAAACCCGTACTGAAGAAGTATTGCAGCAAAAAGAAGAGATAGAGGCACAGCGGGACAGGCTGGAAATGGAAAAAATAAGGTCGGATATTGCGGCTGATTTTCATGATGAGTTGGGTTCAACCTTAAGCAGTATTGCTTTGTATAGCGAAATGGCGATATCTAACAGTTCGGCGGACGAGCGGACAAAAAGCATCTTATCTCTTATCGGCGAATCTTCCCGCGGGACAGTTTCGGCAATGCAGGATATGATCTGGACCATCCAGCCAAAAAACGATAGCATGCAGGAAGTTATTTACAGGATGCGCGAGTACGCTTACCCCCTGGCGGAATTGAAAACCATCACCCTTACATTTGCAGTTGCTGAAGACGTGCAGGCGATGATTTTATCCATGGAGGTAAGAAAAAACATTTACCTTATCTTTAAGGAGGCGCTGAATAATGCTTTCAAATACGCCGCGGCTTCCACTATCGCTATCAAGCTGGTTAAGCAGGATAATTTGCTTAGGCTGGAAATAAAAGATGACGGTGCTGGTTTTGATGTTCCAAGCGCACGAGCTGGAAACGGGTTAATTAACATGCTTAAAAGGGCCGAGCAGGCTGGCGGAACGCTTCTCGTCACATCAGCAAAGGGGAACGGGACTGAAATTTTATTCAGTTGCCCGGTATGATTAAGTTTCCTCAAAAACAGCAGCTTTTTTTGGCTTAATTTAGCTATAGCAAACTTTTAGAATTATGTTTATACAATTGGTGTGATTGGCAATATGTATTCCCAAAATTGAGGTGAATTTTTATGCGTTCTAAATTTTACGTTACCTTCTTCATAGTTACCCTTATACTGCCGGCGTTATGTGCAGCAGGCCTTAATGATAATACCTATACTTTAGGCATCCGCAGGGCAGCTACCTTTTTGACTGTAACTCATTTAAATATTAAGACAGCCGATAAATATCATTATAAAAAAACTTCATTAAAAGACACTTCCTTATCAGAGGCCGAACAATTGTTACACGAGGCGGTTAATGTTAAAAACTGGAGTGCTGCCGCCAGGATCTGCTTAAAGCTTGCCGACTTAAACAGCAACTATAAGTCTGATGAAGCTATAAAGTATAATGTGCAGGGCGTTGAATTTGCAAGAAAAGCTGCTGATATAAACCTGGAATCGGATAATCTTATGGGGCTGGGGGCTAAATATCTTACCAAGTTCGATTACGCCTTAGCGATTGAAAATTACCTGAAGGCTTTAAAGCTTTGCCCGAGGCTTAATCAAAAGAAAAAAGAATCAAGGATAAACCGAACGATTTCGGAAATTTATTTTGATGTGGAAGAATATGACAAGTCAGAGCCATATTTGTTAAAGGCGATGCAGGAAGATCAGCAAATTAATTACACGTCGTCTATCGTGTTTTTTTTTATGGGAAGGTTGAAACTTGTCCAGGGGAAGTACCAGGAAAGCCTTGATTATTATAAACGATACTTGATTGAAGTGCCTGAAGAATCTAATCGGGTTGCCCAGGCGTACCTGGGTTTAGGCAGTATATATATGTGGCTACACGACTTTGATAAATGCGCTATCTATACGCGAAACGCCGATCAAATACTGGACTCCGTTAAAAATCCCGACTTACAAATCTATTGTAAAGTAAACTTTGGCAACATTGCCCGCGCCCAGCATGATTACAAACTTGCTATACAATTTGCAAGCCAGGCGTTGAAGTTGGCTCAAACTATTAAATTTCGAGGGGCAGAAAAATCGATTTACCAGTTATTGGCTTATTGTTATTATGACACTGAAAATTACCGTTTGGCTTATATTTATACGGGGAAATATGTCGCTATCAGAGATAGCGTTAATGCACGTACAAGCTTTGAAAGGATCCAGGTATCAGAAGCAGTATACAGGGTCGATATGGAAACGGAAAAAAATACCCAGCAAATTTTGTCGCTCAATAAAGACAATGACTTGAAAAAACTACAGATTGCCAACCTAGTTAATAAGAACAGGATTGATCAGTTGAGAATGGCCAATTTGAATAAAGAAAGATCACTTACAAAACTTAAACTTTACAACCTGCGGCAAAAGGATTCGCTAAACCGGTTAAAACTGGCAAACTACAATAAGGCCAATATTGTTAACGGTATGCGGCTGCAAAGCCTCAACCAGCAAAACCAATTAAAAAACCTCAAGATTGTTGTTCAAGGCCGTAACCAGTTACTATTAGTTATCGGAACCACATTACTGTTGTTTGCCTTTATCGTTTACTACCGGCGTTACCGGTTCAAAAAACTGCTGGAAATGGAAAAAATAAGGTCGGACATTGCTGCTGATTTTCACGATGAATTAGGTTCAGCCTTAAGTAGCATAGCTTTGTACAGCGAAATAGCTATGAATAATAATTTTGCAGATGCACAGCGGACTAAAAGTATATTATCAATGATTGGCGAGTCTTCACGCGGCACGGTATCTGCAATGCAGGATATGATCTGGACCATTCAGCCGAAAAACGATAACATGCAGGAAGTAGTTTATCGTATGCGCGAATACGCTTATCCCCTGGCAGAACTAAAAGATATCTGTCTCAAACTTGATGTGGACGAAGATGTGCTAAAGCTCGTACTATCGATGGATACTAGGAAAAATATTTACCTGATTTTTAAAGAGGCGCTTAACAATGCTTTTAAATATGCTTCGGCGTCCAACATCTTCATTAATATGACAAAACGATATAGCCTGCTTATCATGGAGATAAAGGATGACGGCGCAGGTTTTGATCTATCGAATGCAAAGACAGGCAACGGCCTGAGAAACATGCATAAAAGAGCGGAACAGGCCGGAGGAACATTGTTTATAAAATCCGACAATGAAAACGGAACCGAAATTTTATTCAACTGTCCGGTAAGTTGAATACTTTCAAAGCAAACAAAATCCGGCGTAAAATAACTGACAAATACAAAATTCACCAACTCCACCATCAGCATATGAAAAGACTTTTCATTCCGGTACTTACATTGCTCGCCTGCAGCGCATTTTCCCAAACGGTCCAAAAAAATGGTGTTATTTACAAAGAGCACCCTTACATTGACGTGGTACACAAAATAGTCAGCCTTTACCCGAAAAGCAACTGGGACGAGCTCAGCAAACTTTATTCCGACACCGTAACATTCACCGACTATAGGAACTATAAACAATACAGACTTGATGATGCAAAAAAATACTGGCTGGAATTGGCCGACAATTGGGAGCAATTAACTATTGTCAAGTTAAGGGGTCCTGACGGATTTGCATATGAGAAAGATCCTTTTAGTGTGGTGGCGTGGTTTATGGTAACTATGATAAATAAAAAAACCTTAAAAAGAGCCCGGTTTACTTTTATGCTAAACGATGAGTTTAACAAGAATGGCAAAGTAAGCGCAGAAACTTTTTTTTACAATATGTTGCCAGTCATCGAAGCCATGAAGTAAACAAAAATAAAAGTTAAAGACATATTTATGCGTGTGTTAGCAATCAACTGTTTGTTATATTTATCAGCTATTGCTCCAGGACGAGAAAGTTTCAAGTTTCTTGTGCCTTCAATTTATAAATATTTCTGACCATGTCCAATCCCATCCGTATTATCATTGTAGAAGACAATGTGCTTTTTCGCGGAGGGCTAAAATACTTGCTTAATTTTTCTGAAGATTTTGAATGCGTGGGTGATTATGGAACGGGCGCCGATGGGCTAAGAGCTATTAAGGCAAGCCTCCCTGATGTGGTATTGATGGATATTGACTTGCCTGAAATGAATGGAATAGAATGTACGCGACTCATCAAGAAGAACGAAAAAACCGCCAGCATCCACGTCATTATGCTCACGATACTGGAGGATGAATACAAAGTGCTGGAGGCAATTTTAGCGGGTGCATCAGGTTATTTGCTAAAAAATGCATCACCCGAAAGCATCATGGATGCCATCAGGCAGGTATGCAGCGGGGGTTCGCCAATGTCGCCATCCATTGCCCGAAAAGTTTTTGGCTTAATGAAACTAAACTACTCGGCGCCCGAAGAAAAGATCAATCTAAATAAAAGGGAAACCGAAGTTTTGGAAGGCCTCGTAGAGGGCCTTACCTACAAAATGATCGGCGAAAAATATTTTATAGCGGTTGATACCGTCCGCAACTATATCCGCAGTATTTACGAAAAACTCCAGGTTAATTCCCGCTCAGAGGCGGTGGTAAAAGCTATTAAATACAGGCTTTTGTAATTAGTCAGCCACCCGCAATCCAAAACTCTTTCCTGCTATTCCGGAAAAATGAAATATGCAATTAAGCATATATATGTCATTGTAGCGGTTAAAACCTTCATGCAATTTTGATAGTAATTGTTAAAGCATCTTACACAAAACATCAAAATTAAAAATCATGAAAAAAGCATTATTATTACTTAGCCTGATCGGCTTAATCAACTTCTCATTCGCGCAATCAGTGAGCTTTGGCGTTAAAGCAGGGGTAAATTTTTCAAATATCTCATCTTCAGGCGGCGGGCTAACGCTTACTACCTCCAACACAACCGGTTTCCACGTTGGCGCGGTTGCCGATATTGGATTTGGAAATTTATCCCTGCAACCAGGAATTTTATATTCAACCAAAGGCGGGAGTTCCAATTTTGGATCTGGTGGAGCTGACAAACTTACCTTAAACTATGTTGAAGTACCGGTGAATTTATTATATAATATACCTGCAGGAATTGGTAAGGTGTTTATTGGCGGAGGGCCGTATTTGGCATTAGGCCTATCGGGTAAAAGTACCCTTTCCGGTACAGCTACCAGCACAGGCAGTGGTACTGAGTCACAAAATATAACCTTTGGCAGTGCCTCGGGCGATGTGAAAAATCCTGATTTTGGCGTAAACCTTTTGGGCGGGTTCCGCTTTAAATCCGGGCTATCATTTAGTACAGGTTATGGCATTGGTTTAGCAAATCTTAGTAACGAAAGCGGCGCAAGCACAAAAAATAATGTGCTCAGCTTCTCAATAGGTTACTTCTTTTAATAACAATTCAATTAACGCGATTCACTAATCTGCTAATAACATTTCCGACATGCTTAAAATATATGTAACTATCGTTTTGCTTGCTGGTGGCGCACAGCTGGCTTTTGCGCAGAAAACTATTATCCTCACCGACAGCGTCCTTGCTCATGTAAAGGAGCTTCCGGTAGTTTTTGTTAAGCTGAAAGGTTTTAACGCATTCCCAAAACTGACTTTTGGGAACTATGCGGTGGTATCGGGTAAATGGGGAATGCCCCTGACTAATACAACGTCAAATGTGTTTGGTACGAAAAGTGACGAAAAGTTATCACGGAAATTTTCATTTATCCTTACCGACACAGCCAACGATTCCGTAAAAGTTAAGGGTGTAATGAAAACCGTTTCGGAAACCATTAGCCCCCTGCAAGTATCAAAAAGTTTTTCGATAGGGGGTGATGCGCAAATGGAAACGTTAGATTTTTCGGCAAATATTGCAGTTACGGGGGATACCGCCCACATATGGACCTTATCAATGAAAACGGAAAGCGGTGGCGAAACGGTTAAATATGAAGGGCTTTTAACTGATGGGAAAAGAACGATCTTAATAACACCACTATACACATCCCACTATGAATCACCCGCTTACGGCTATGAGTTTACCGAAAACGATCAATTTTACTCGGCTTATCTATTGTCAAGAAGTAGGCGGACCTACCTGGATACATATAACATGTATTTCGAAAAGGGCCTGGACACGAAATTGAAAATGGCCTTATCAGGCGCCATGGTGGCGCTATTGGAACTAAAAAAATCAATAAATTGATCTTAACGGTCTTGCGTCTTATAAGGATTAAAACCTCTGTTCAACTTTGATGATAAATATTAACAAGCATAACCTTGTATTAATTTAAAAAATGAAAACACCTCGCAAAAACGTCAGCAACACCATCCGTCGAACTTTAAAACGCTTCTGTGTCCTGGCTATTTTAACAATGGCGATCTGCCATTCAGCAAAGGCTCAAAACTCAGTGCTGGACGTTGGCGTTCGGCTGCAAAAAGATATAGGCCTCTATTCCGAAAACGGCATATCAATAAACTTTTCTGATAAAAACCTGTTGCCGGACCGCCTGTATATTGGTTTTTCCTACTTTTCCAGCCGTATAGGTACTGCATTTAATTCAAATGCTATAAAACAAGATAACTTTTTAATTTCCCCGGCTTATTATTTCAGGCATGACAAGCTCATCCGCCCTTTTATAAGGATTAACGCTGGTTATTTTGATGCGGACTATGGCAGCCCAATATTCGATGTGCTTCCGCGTAAATCCTTATTGCTGTCGCCCGAAGGTGGAGTGAGCATTCAATCTCATTTGCCGTTAAAAATATCCGTTTCTTTTGGCGATAATCTTATTACCAGCAACGGCGTAAATAATGTACCCGGTACTATTTATCCATTTTTTTATCAACTCACCTTATCATGGAATATTTTAAAACAGACAAAATGAAGACCTACTTACGCGCAGTTAGTATCCCATTTCTGGTGGGAGTTCTTTCATTGATATTGCACGGTTGCAGCAAAACACCAGTTGTACCCGTCGGCGAGTTAGGCGGGGGCGTTATCATGGACCCATCCCTTACCGATCCCGCTGCATACCGCATCTCCGTATCGCAGCCAAACCCCACCGCTGCCGAAGCTCAAAACCCCGTTATTATTTGCAGCCACGGTTATAGCGCTTCCACTTTTGAGTGGAATGAGTTCAGGGCATGGTCAAATGGTACAACCAGCTATTATATCGACCAGGTTTTACTGGCCGGGCACGGTACCACTTATGCCGCTTTTAAAGCATCAACCTGGCACGATTGGGAATCGTCCATTGTCGATGAGTATAATTTGCTGGTTAGCGAGGGCTATAAAAACATTGATTTTGCAGCCAGTTCGACAAGCTGCACGCTGGTGCTGGATATAATACATTCCGGCTTATTTAACAACGCCGGTACCACGGTACATATATTCCTTGTCGATCCGATCATTATTCCATCGGACAAACTCCTGTCGGTAGCCGGTATTATTGGGCCGATGCTCGGCTACGTTACGGCCAACAACGCCCCCGGCGAGGATGTTTATTACTATCATTACCGCCCGCAGGAGACCCTGCAGCAGTTAGAAGCTGTTTTAAATACCGTGCGCGGCGAGCTGCAAAACGGGATAACGCTTCCAAAAAATGTTTACCTGAAGGTTTACAAATCGACAAAAGACCCATCGGCCGACCCGGTTAGCGCCGTGTTGGTATATAATGGCATCAAAACGAGCACCGGCGGCCATATCGACCTGGACTTTGTAAATTCAGATATACATGTGTTTACCCGTTTAAGCCTGGTACCAAATGTTACCGCGCTCGACAGGCAAAACCAGGTTTATGCTTTCGGTGATATTACGACAAGGATATTTCAGTAAATGCGTAACAGTTAAATCAACTTAAAATGAAAAATTCATCACGTTGTAAAGTTTTCAGGATCACATGCTTCATATTTTTCACCTTCATCTGTTTTACCGGGTGCAAAAAAGATAAAGCTCCAATTCCCTATTACCCCCTGCCTGCGGATGGTTTGGCCTACATACAATTTAACCCCGGAAAATATTTCATTTACAAAGATTCGGCGGCCAATAAAATTGATTCGGTCATAGTAACTGAAAGTTCACTTTCCGGGACTTCTGGCGTTTCCGGATCACTTCACGACTATACAAGCCAACAATACACACTTGTACTTACTGAGGCTGCACCTGTATCGGGCTTGGTATGGTTAAGCGGCACCGCGCCGGGAAATTTGCCCGGAGCAATTGATTTGGCTGCCCCTGACGGTCATTTTATATTTCAATACTTTACTATTAACCCGGCAGTCCCCAGTATTATTCCAACAATGCCTATTCCATCAATAGTTGTCGAAGGGAAAACTTATACAAATATTGTTCTTACTTTAAGCGCCGGGCCAGGAGGCAACAGCTACTTCTATTATTACTGGGCTAAAGGTTTAGGCCTTATTAAGCGTATTGAAACTAAAACCGGTGGACCCGTTACCGATACCTATACCCTGTTAAGAAATAATTGATTTTCTGTCTATGTAGTGTCCCTTACGCCTTTACAGATATTACAACGCGGATTTTTCAATAAAATATTTAATAATTAAAGCTAATCAATATGAAAAACTCATTCGCTTATTCAATTTTCAAAATAGGTATTCTTTTGCTGATTGTTTATTCGTTTTCAGGTTGTAAAAAAACCACCCAGCCTTTAACCTATAAGTTTTCGGCTAATGCACTGGCTTATATACAATTTACCTCTGGGAAATATTTTATCTACAAGGACTCAGCAGCTAATAAAACGGACTCAGTAGTGGTAACCGAAAGCTTAATCCAACCGAATAGCCATATTGGAACAGGAGTCGGTTTTGATTTTTCTTACAACGA
>DASRTD010000347.1:0-6623 GCA_035656115.1 Mucilaginibacter sp. | reverse complement strand
CGGTGTTATATACATCAAGCCCTGCATCGTAATACCCGATCCACAGGTCGTGGTTATCGCGCAAAAGTCTCAAAACATGATCGCCGCTCACTGAATTTTTATTTTGTGGCTGATAACGATAATGGCTAAACACGCCTGATGCCTGGTCGAAATAGTTCAGGCCGCCGCCATCGGTGCCGATCCAAAACCCTTGTCCATCCTGTGCAAAGGAGGTAACAATATTATTGCTCAGGCTTGAGCTTTGATCGTTTTGTTTACTGAAATAGCTAAATGACGACAAATTCCTGTCGTAATACCGTATCCCCGCTTCGTAGGTCCCCAGCCATAAGATACCATCGTTGTCCAAAATGCAGCCGATGGAATTATTTTCATCAGTGTTGCTTTTGTCCTGGTTTGTATATTTGGTAAAAACGGATTTTTGCTCATCAAAAAGATCGAGCCCGTCTTCTGTGCCGACCCATATTTTGCCCTTACCTGCCGTCGCCAGGGCAAATACATTGTTATTCACTAACGAGTTTGGATCCTTTGCCCCGTGCTCAAAATGCCGGAATGATTGCTTCGATACGTCGAAAAAATCAAGCCCGGTGCTCGCGGTGCCTATATAAAGGTTACCACTTTCGTCCTTGAACAGTGTATTGATCTGATCGCTGCTAAGACTATTTGCACTGTCGTGCCGGTAAGTTTTTGCATAGCCTGTTTTGTAATTGAATTGTACCAGCCCGCCGCCGGTTCCAAGCCACAAATTACCTTCCCCATCTTGTTCAATTGCATAAATATGATGAGTAGCGATATCATTCCGGTTTTTTGTATAAAGGTAACGATGAAATGTCCCTGTATTTTGATCGAGCAGGTTTAAGCCTGAATAGGTGCCCACCCAGATATTGTTTTTGTTGTCCTGGAAAATTGTGTTAATATCTGCGCTGGACAGGGTTTTATCGTCATTTATTTTGGAAGAAAAGGTAGTAAAGGAGTCGGCATCGCGGTCGTATAAGCATAGGCCGCCACCGCTGGTACCAACCCAAAGGCGGCCCTTTTTATCTTCGAAAAGTGCGGTAACATTATTAGTTGGGAGGGAGTGCTCATTTTTCGCCTGGTGGCGGTAAACCGTAAAATGATAACCGTCATACCGGTTCAAACCATCATCAGTTGAACACCAGAGATAACCTTCGTGATCTTTTAAAATGCTCTTTACGTCGCTTTGGCTCAGACCGTCGTTGGTATTTAACGAGGAAAATTTTACGCTTTTTTCCTGACCCATAGCCGTGTTGATAAACAGCCAGGTAGCGCATAAAAACACGTTAAAGTACAAATAGCACGATTTTAACTTATCCTTTGTCATTTACATTTGCAGGCTGGGTTATTTAAGAAACTGGACTAAAAATTAGAGGTTTTTTGTCGCAAGCCTCTTAAGGTGCCCTGTCCCTGCCGATTAGTTCAGATGACTTTTACGTTTGGAAATAATAAAGGTTGTGTTGAGTTTTTGGCGTTGGAATGGTTGAAAGGGTTGCAGACGTTGTAAAGGTTAAAAGAATTGTAAACTAAGATAATCATTACAATTTATACAACATTCACAAGTCAATCAGGCCGTTGTATTTGCTTTAAAGAAAGTGGTATCAACTTTTTCGTTTTTAGATAAGTAACTGTCACGATGAGCAGTGTCATGCTTCCGCCAAAAATTACAGATGGGACTGTTCCCATGAGCGTTGCTGCGGCTCCGGACTCAAAAGCGCCAATTTCATTAGATGAACCTATAAACATAAAATTTACGGTAGAAACCCTGCCGCGCATATGGTCGGGTGTTAAAAGCTGCATAATGGTGCCCCTTATAATTACGCTAACACTATCGAAAGCACCCTCGGTAAATAAAAAAAATAAAGAAAGGAAAAAGCTGCGCGAGAGGCCAAACCCGATAATTGACAGGCCGAAGCCTGTTACCGCTATCAGTAAATTTCGCCAGGGTTTGCCCATGGGCGAATAGCGTGCCATCGCAAGCATCGTTATAACCGCGCCTAACGATGAAACGGCGCGCATAACTCCTAAGCCTTGCGAACCTACTTTTAAAATGTCGGTAGCAAATACAGGTAAAAGGGCAACCGCGCCGCCAAAAAACACTGAAAATAAATCAAGGCTCATTGCCCAAATGAGTATTTTGCTTTTATAGACAAACCGCGCACCCTCCCAAAAATTCGCCCAAATACGCCCCACCGGGACAAATACAGGGGGATATGGCCGCAAAAGGTACACCAACACAATGGAGGTTCCGAGAAAGGCAAGAATGACAGCAAATGCCGCAGAGATGCCAAAAAAACCATATACTAAGCCACCCGTCGCCGGGCCAAATATTGCCGCAATTTGCCAGCTCGAGCTGCTCCATGAACTTCCGTTGGGGTAAATTTCCTTTGGGATGCTATTGGCGTAAACCGTAAATGTTGCCGGGCCATAAAATGCGCGCGCCAGGCCGTTTAAAAATATCATGAAATAGATGATGGAAACTACCTGGTTTTTATGAATATACGGGCCCATTTTATCCATGGTGACGATGAACATGACAGACGACGAGACGAATACCAGCGCAGATAGCAACAGCAACAGTTTTCGTTTCTCAGATTTGTCAGCCACATACCCTCCGAACAAAGCGATACAAATAGCGGGTGCCGCCTCGAAAAGGCCGATTTTACCAAGCGAAAATACATTCTTAGTTACCCGGTAAATATAAAAACCGATGATAACGGCCTGAGCCTGGTAAGCGAATGTGAAAAAAAACCGCATGCCGAGATAGGAGCGAAAATCCTTGTATCGCAAGGCGGCAAAGGAATCTGTTATGGGTTGACTATCCGCTTCTTCGGTCACAAATAATTGTTTAAGGGGGCAAAATTACAATTTGTTGCTTGATGTTAGGCTCGGTAAAAATGACGACCTGTAACTTTGAAGCTACAAAAATAGCTTTGGCTTACTTTTTTTACTAAAACCCATGCTGATCGATCAGGTAGATCAATGCTGCCATCGAGGCCGCACCCAGCTCCAGTTCACGTTTGTTTACGTTTTCAAAAACATCATTTGGCGAGTGATGTATGTCAAAGTACCGCTGCGAATCAGGTAAATAGCCAATCAAAACAACTCCCGGTGTCTTGCCCTTCAAAGGCCCAATGTCGCTTCCGCCGCCGCCGGCTACAAAATCCCCCGAACCGTAAGGGCTAAGCAGAGCGCCCCAGCTTACCTTCATTTTTTGCAGCGCACCCGCTGAAACACCGTCGAAGCCAAAGCCACGTGGCGTAAAGCCGCCCAGGTCGGTCTCAATTGCGGCAAGATGCTCCTCTTTGTTTTGTGCGGCCAGCTCTGCATATTTGATGCCGCCCCTGTCGCCATTTTCTTCATTCATAAAAAACACAGCACGGATACTATTTTTAGGATGATAACCAAGGGCCTTCAGTATTCGCAACGCTTCAACCGACTGCATTACGCCTGTACCGTCGTCATGAGCGCCCTCCGCCAGATCCCACGAATCCAGGTGGCCGCCAACGGTGATGAACTTGTTCGGGCTTTCAGAACCCCTTAGCTCTGCAACCACGTTATACGAAACGGTATCGGGCAGCATGCGGCAGTTTTGTTTAAAATAAAATTTAATGCTGTTACCACTTTGTTTCAAAAGAGCACTCAATTGGTTTGCAGCTACGGTTGAAATGGCTGCTGCAGGAATTTCGGGACCATTTTTATCATACCTCGTGGCCCCGGTGTGTGGGTAGTTGTCGATACTTTCCGTCAGTGAACGTACAATTACGGCAACCGCCCCGTATTTTGCCGCTGCCGCCGGCCCTGCGTTCCGCTGGTCACCGGCAGTGCCATAAGCACGCAAGGTTTCAATAAACCGGGGATCGAACGGCCGGTTAAAAAATACGATCTTGCCTTTTATCGCTGCTTCACCCAGGGTATCCAATTGTTTTAAGCTGTGTACCTCAACCACATCAGCCGTTAAGCCGTTCGCCGGCGTTGCTACCGACATCCCCAGCGCGGCAATGGCAACGGGTATATGTTTATCCCCGTCAATTATGTCTGCATGCTCTTTTTCACCTCTAACCCAGTGCGGAACCATTACTTCCTGCAGATAAACATGGTCAAAGCCATAGCTTTCCATCAGTTTTTTGCCCCATTCCACGGCCTTTTGCGCATTTGGCGATCCGCTTAAACGCGGCCCAATGTTTTTGCACAAATAGCGGAGGTTTTGATAGCATTGACCGTTAACCAATTCTTCATCATATACTTTGCGGATCATCAGGGAATCCTGGGCCTTGGCAAACGATGCGACCATGAAAAGAGCTGCTACGAGGGTTAGTTTTGATTTCATAATGCGAAAAAAGCAATTTATTACAACCGGAATATTTTTGCAATATCAAGATAAAAAATTCTAAATCCGAAATCGATCACGCACGTGCGGGACGAAATCAAGATATCTTATTCCAGCTCAATCCTTCACCTTTTACTTTAAGCGATTCGTTAAGGATGATGTTTTCCGGCTGCGCCAGTTGTGGATCTTTCTCAAAAATCATTTGTACATAATTTCGTACGGTGATCAGCAATTCCTGGTCGGTGACAATATTGGCAACCTTCAGGTCGAGTACCCCGCTTTGCTGGGTACCTGCCAGATCGCCCGGGCCGCGCAATTGCAGATCAGTCTCGGCAATTTCAAAGCCGTTATTGGTTTTCACCATCGTATTGAGCCTTATTCTTCCGTCATGGCTAAGCGTATCGTGGCTCATCAGGATGCAAAAGGATTGCTCGGCGCCGCGGCCTACCCGCCCACGCAGCTGGTGCAATTGCGACAGGCCGAAACGTTCGGCGTTTTCAATTACCATTACCGAAGCGTTTGGTATGTTAACCCCAACCTCAATTACCGTTGTGGCTACCATTATTTGTGTTTCGCCTTTTATAAAACGGTTCATCTCGACTTGTTTGTCAACAGCTTTTAGTTTGCCGTGAACGATGCTGATCCGGTATTGCGGCAGCGGGAACTCGCGCGCCATCACCTCGACGCCATCCATCAGGTTTTTCAGGTCGAGTTTTTCGCTTTCCTGTATCAGCGGGTACACAACATACACCTGCCGTCCTTTGGCGATCTCCTGCTTCATAAAACCGAACATCCGCAGACGACTGCTTTCATAATAGTGCACTGTTTGAATGGGCTTACGCCCCGCCGGAAGCTCGTCGATTACTGAAATATCCAGGTCGCCATAGAGGGTCATGGCCAAAGTGCGGGGAATGGGCGTGGCCGTCATCACCAAAACATGCGGCGGGATAATGTTTTTGCGCCACAACTTGGCCCGTTGTTCTACGCCGAAGCGGTGTTGCTCGTCAATTACCACAAACCCGAGGTTTTGGTACCGAACCTTGTCTTCTATCAACGCATGCGTACCGATCAATATCTTCAGATCACCGTTTTCGAGTCGTTCATGCAATATCCTCCTCGCTTTCTGGGAGGTTGAGCCTGTTAACAGTCCAACCTCTATAAAATCGTCGCCCACCAGTTCTTTAACGGTTTGATAATGCTGGTTAGCCAATATTTCGGTCGGCGCCATGATGCAGGTTTGGAAGCCATTGTCAATAGCGATCAGCATGCTCATTAAGGCCACTACGGTTTTGCCGCTACCTACGTCGCCCTGCAACAGGCGGTTCATTTGCACGCCGCGCTGTGTATCCTGCCTTATTTCTTTCAGGACTTTTTTTTGTGCATTGGTCAGCGAGAAGGGTAGTTTATGATGATAAAACTCGTTAAAGTAATTGCCAACCGAAGCAAAAATATTCCCCTTAAACTTTTGAGAGTGGTGCAGTTTATTTTTCAATAGTTTTAGCTGCAACAAAAAAAACTCCTCGAATTTCAGACGATGAATAGCCTCGTTCAACTTAGCGGCGTCTTCGGGGAAATGGATATTTTTATAGGCGTCGGCACGGCCCATCAACCTGAATTGGTTGATAATGTATAAAGGCAAATTTTCGGCTATATCTTTGGCCGCCTGCTCCAGCAAAACGGCGGTAAGCTTCTGGATGCCTTTACTGTCTAATGAAAATTGTTTTAATTTTTCCGTCGAATTATAAGCAGGCTGCAAGGTTATGTTTCCCTTGCGTTGTAGCGCTTCTGCAGAATATGGCTCCATTTCAGGATGGGCCATCTGGGCCTTACCGTTAAAAAAGCCCGGTTTTCCAAATAAGATATAGGCTTTGCCGGTCACCAGCGTTTTTTCAATCCATTTTATCCCCTGGAACCACACCAGTTCAATCACACCAGTGTCGTCTATCGCCTGCGCCACAAGCCGTTTGGTATGCTTTTCGCCGGCAATTTCAAATTTTGTTAATCGCGCCAGTACCTGTACATAAGGCAAATCAGGTTGAATGTCTTTGATCTTATAGAACCGCGTACGGTCGATATATTTATAAGGGAAATGATTAAGCAGGTCTTCAAAGGTAGATATCTGAAGTTCTTTTTTCAGTATCTCGGCCCGGCTGCTGCCAACGCCTTTTAAATACGCAATGGGAGTTTGAAATACCTGGCTGGTCAATTAGTGAGTTGGTGAATTAGTGAATTAATGAATTGCCTGGTTATTGCGTTAGCATTTTTATCCTTCTATTTTATA
>DASRTD010000346.1:0-10688 GCA_035656115.1 Mucilaginibacter sp. | reverse complement strand
GGAAGTAACCGCACCATTGGCATTTGGGATAAACACTTTGGGCTTTTCAACTACTACTTCTTCCTTAACCACTGGTTTAACAGGGTCAGGTGTTTTAGTCGTTTGATAATTTACTGCCGGGTCGCTGGCCAGCATCACCTTTTCGGCCGGTTTTTCCGGCACTTCGGGCTTTATTGCTGCGGGCTCAGGTTTTTTTTTTATTTGCCCCTCGGTCGCGGGCATTGCTTGCAGCGGATTTACCGCGAGATTAAACACCGAGGGCAAATTGCACATTTTCAACAGCGCCAGCTCAACCTGCAGCCGCTGGTTTTTGCTCAACTTATAGCTCAAATCGCATTGGTTCGCGATGTTTAACGCCGACATTAAAAACGATACCGACGACGCCTGTGACTGTTGCAAATATTTCGACTTAATTCCTTCGCTCACTTCAAGCAGCTTCAAAGTCACCTGGTCCTTCCCCACCAGCAGGTTGCGGAAATGCTCAGACAATCCCGAAATAAAATGAGCCCCATCGAAACCTCTGCTTAAAATCTCATCAAAAAGCAGCAAAGTTTGAGCATTATCCTCATTCAGCAGCCGGTCGGTGATGTTGAAATAGTAATCGTAATCCAGGATGTTCAGGTTATCTATTACGGACTTATAGGTCACATTTCCGCCGGAAAAGCTGACGATCTGGTCGAACATCGATAGCGCATCCCTCAACCCGCCATCGGCTTTTTGGGCGATGATGTGCAGCCCGTCCGGCTCGTAGCTGATGCCCTCTTTTTGGGCAATACCAGCCAAATGGTTAGCCATATCCTCCACCCGGATGCGGTTAAAATCAAATATCTGGCAGCGGGAAAGGATGGTGGGCAGTATTTTGTGCTTTTCAGTCGTCGCCAGGATAAAGATGGCATAGTGCGGGGGTTCTTCCAGCGTCTTTAAAAAGGCATTGAAAGCAGCTTGCGACAGCATGTGCACTTCGTCGATGATGTATATCTTGTACCTTACGGCCTGGGGCGGTATGCGCACCTGCTCTATCAGGCTGCGGATATCGTCCACCGAGTTATTGCTGGCGGCATCCAGCTCATGAACATTGAATGAGTTTCCGTTTTGGAACGACAAGCACGACGCACAAACGCCGCAGGCCTCGCCGTTAGGCTGCAAATCGGTACAGTTGATGGTTTTGGCAAGGATACGCGCGCAGGTAGTTTTGCCCACGCCGCGCGGGCCGCAGAATAAAAACGCCTGCGCTAGTTGGTTGTTTTTGATGGCATTTTTCAGCGTATTGGTAATATGCTGCTGACCTACAACACTTTCGAAGGTGACAGGGCGGTATTTACGTGCCGAAACGATAAAATTATCCACAGCCACTAAGGTAATAACATTTACCTTAATGTAAAAAGCGGTGTGGGTAATTAGCTAATAAGTTTAGCTAAGTAACCCTGCAAACTTTGCATTGATTACCGGATTTTGTAGTGTAGCGCTACACATGCTACACCCTGCTACAAAACGCTACAAAACTGATAATGAATTAATTAACCACTGGCAAGGTTTTGTCAGTGACAAAATCTTGTCACCACTTTTGGCCATCTGTCGCGAGAAAAGGCTTAACAAAATTAATAAGGCAGGGGCCATTTATTGCAGCGCGATTAAATAATTAGTTACCGCCGGCGGGCCTGAATTCTCAACGCCGGGCAGGTTCGGCAGCGCAAAGTTACTAAAGCCGTTGCCGCCATAAGTGGTGCCGGCCACCGCAAATAAAGCCTGGTTGCCGGCAATTGGCAATAGCGATCCGTCGCAACGGGCCCAGCCCTGCGGTGCAAAATTGCCGGCAAATAATTTGATGTCTCCTACCATAAAAACAGGTTTAAGATTAGTGATTTTTTGGATGTAATTATATAAAAATCCCGGTCTAAAAATCGTCTTCAGGCAGATGGTCGTCATCTTCCGGGTCGAAAATATCATTGTCCAGCTCAATCTGGTGCAGGTCCTCCTGGTCTTCGGCCCTATCTTCAAAATCTTCGTCGTCAATGTCGGTCCAGTCGTCATCCTGGTCACTGTCTTCGCCATTGCGTGGGGCCAACAGGATTATAGTCTCTTCGTCAGATAATCCGATAATGTATTCAGCAGTTATCATAACACAAAGCTAAATAAACTAAAATAAAAAAAAGTCATGCTGAACTTGGTTCAGCACCCCATCATACAGGTAACCCGCTGACAAGTAACGAAGCGCTCGGTTAACTATCTACGGGCTACCTATCCCGCGTTGACTTTGCGCGTGGGGTGCCGAAACGAGTTCGGCATGACTTGAAGAGTGTTTGCTTTCTTCCTTTAACCTTTCGCCTTTAACCTTTCACCTCCTTCCTATCCCAAATAATCCATATCCTCTTTCGTCAGCTCCACTTGCGCCGCGGCCATATTTTCCTCGAAATGCTTTAAAGACGATGTCCCCGGTATGGGCAAAATCCATGGCGACCGATGCAGCAGCCAGGCAATATTGGCCTGCACCTGGGAAATATTATACTTTTTGGCGATCTCCGCTATACGGTCATCCTTTTTTGGCATCGAAAGGAACAGCGAGAAATAAGGCACCAGGGGTATATCATTGGCCTCGCAAATATCCAGCACTTCCCCGCCGCCATTGCTTACAAAGTGGCCGTTCCCGTGCGTGGTGCGCTGCGCGTGACCGTACATGTTTTCCACGGTCGCTATTTCGCCCATTTTCATGGCAGTCACCAGTTCATCGCGGGTTACATTGCTCACGCCCACATGCAATATCTTTCCTTCGCGCTGCATTTCAAACATGGCTTCCATGGATTCTTCAAAAGGAGCGCCAACCCCCGCAATTGCCCTGAAGTGTACGAGCGTAACCTGGTCTATTTTAAGCGTGCG
Organism: Mucilaginibacter sp.; assembly: GCA_035656115.1. Taxonomy (GTDB): domain Bacteria; phylum Bacteroidota; class Bacteroidia; order Sphingobacteriales; family Sphingobacteriaceae; genus Mucilaginibacter. The sequence goes on along the minus strand of DASRTD010000346.1, from coordinate 7,814 downwards.
CAGGTTATTTTCAATGCTCGTGCGTAAATTCTCCGGCGTATTAAAAGGTATCCAGCTTTTATCGGGTTTGCGCGCGCCGCCCACTTTAGTGCAGATCACCAGATCGCCTGTGTATGGGTAGAGCGCCTCGGCAATCAGTCGGTTGGTCACGTCCTCGCCGTAATAATCGGCGGTATCGATAAAGTTTACGCCCATTTCAACTGCCCTCTTTAGTATTTGTAAAGCCTCGGGCCGGTTGGGCGGTTCGCCGTAAATGCCTTCGCCGGTAAGGCGCATGGTGCCATAGCCCAGGCGGTTAACGGTTAATGGATTGCCGGAATTGCCGGCGATGGTAATGGTGTTTGAAATATTCATGCAACTGTTTTTTATAGTTAGACAAAGTTAAAACAGGTATTGTTTTTGCGACGATGTATTGTATTAAATAATCAATCCGTATGCAGCAGCACAGGTCCCGTAATCACTGGTTTCGGAACCTTGACACCATTAATCACCACATTTTCATAGGTTAAATTATTGGCCACATCTACTACCTGGTCTTTCGGTGTCTGCAAAACGGTAACATTTTTCAAATGAATATTCTCAAGCGGATTGCCTTCCACGCCAACGGCATAAATACCCACCTCGCCGGAATGGTCGCAGCTGATGTTTTGAATATAAAACCCGTTGAATTTGGTTGGATAATGCCCGCCGCGCGAGCCATGGTAATTATTTTCGAAACGTATTACCGCCGAACGGGCGCTGTCGCAATGCACATCGCTCACGTGGATGTTTTCGATAAAACCGCCGCGATCGAGGTTTGATTTGAAGTAAACCGCGCTCAGGCATTTTTTTATCGTCACGTTATACATGTAAACATTACGCACCCCGGCCGACATTTCACTGCCGATGCACAAGCCGTTTGTTTTTGACCTGAAAACACAATTGCGCACGATCACATTTTCGGTGGGCTGGCCAATGCGCCATCCATCCTGGTCGCGGCCGGCTTTTATGGCAATGCCGTCATCGCCCACAGTGAAATTGCAATGCTGTATCAGCACGTTGGTGCAGGCCTCGGGGTCGCAGCCATCGTTATTCAAATTCATGCTGTTGATGGTGACGTTCTGCACCGTAACGTTATCGCATAAAACCGGGTGGATCACCCAGTAGGGCGAATCTTCGATGGAAATCCCGTCGATCAGCACATTTTTGCAGCCGAAAAACTGGATCATATCCGGCGGCAGGTGATACCCTTCGCCAAAAACACGTTTATAAACCGGCGTACCGTCACCGCCCATCTGGCGCAGCGCAGTTTGCTCCGGCGAGCGTTGCGGCCGCCATTTGGCAAAATTTTTACTGGCTGAGCCAACGATCCGGCCGTGCCCGGTTACGGCAATATCCGAGCATTGATAAGCATAAAATAACGGTGAATAATTAAAAAGCTCCGTTCCCTCCCAAAGCGTAAGCACAGCCGGCAGGTAATCTTTCTCGTCCGAAGAAAAGATCAGCTCGGCGCCGTCCTCAAAATGCAGGTTTACATGGCTCTTCAGCACAACCGGCCCGGCAATGTAAAAAACACCTTTAGGTATCACCACCATTCCGCCGCCGGAAGTGCTGCACTGACTGATCACTTTATCCAGAACCGGCTTTATATCGGTTTTGCCGTCTGCCACTGCGCCAAAAACGGTGATATCATAGCTGGCAGTTTTAAACTGCGGCGGTTTGATATTCGCCAGGATTTCGTTGATGGGCGAGATAATTTTCTGCTGGGCCATGCTTCCGGAAACAAAGAATATCGAAATAAAAAACACTAAAAGGCCGGTTATTTGTTTATTTATTTGAGTTGTAGCTATCATACCAAAATTAAGTGGTGCAAGTAACATATTTTGGCGGATGACGAAAAGTAAATAAATTGATACCTTAAGCCTCACCCCAAACCCCTCTCCGAGGGAGAGGGGCTTAAAGAGGCGCATACTTTTAAAGTCCTCTCCTTTGGATGGGACTTAGGTGAGGCCAGCGAAATGCCTTAAATTGGACATTTTGATGGATTCATATTATCTTCGTTATAAATATTATATGCAATGGAAGAAGAAATCTGCAAACATCTCAGAGCTATCAAAACGCTGAAGCATGCTAAAGACTATGTTTGCGAGGAATGTATTAAAACCGGCGACACGTGGATGCACCTGCGCACCTGCCAGGAATGCGGCGTAACGCTTTGCTGCGACAGTTCGCCCAACCAGCACGCCAGCAAGCATGCCCATAAAACCGGCCACCCCGTTGTAATTTCAGCCGAACCCGGCGAACGCTGGCTGTGGTGCTACGTGGATGAGGAAATGGCGGACTATTGAAGGCGAAAGGTAAAAGGTAAAAGGCCGGGCGCTTCACCTTTTTACCTTCAAATAAAACTTTTGAGGGTAAAAGAATAAGATAAAGATTTAAACTCCATCAACCTTTCGCCTTTCACCTTTTACCTCTTCTCACATATCCCCCCAACTGGCCAGGTATTTCTCCAGCGACCAGGGGCCCGAGCCTATTACCGTAAACAATGCCAGCAGTACCAGGGCAACTACCGAGGGCCAAACCAGGGTGTTAACCGGCTCGACAAAAATGCTGGTCAAAAATGCTGCAGCCAGTACTATTGGTATCTGTATAACAGAGGCAAAGCGGGTAAGGACGCCGAGCATGATCAATACGCCGCCAACCAGGTGTGCAAAAGTGACGTAATAAACCAGCGCTATTAAAATACCTGGTGAAAAATGGACTACGTTCTGGTTTTCGATCATATCTTTCAGATATGCCGTATTGTCCATAAACGCCAAACCTTTTAAGAATAAAAAAATGCCAAGCGCTACGCGGATAAGGTCGAGCACTTTAGGGTGGTGTGTATCGCCCCAATGTTCAATTCTGTGTACCAGGCTCATATATCCTCCTATTTTTTATAAATGGTTTTACTGATAATAGGCGTTTCGATAAACTGCCTTTTATTCATATAAAATTAAGTATAAAATTTTGTAAAAGACAAACCGGAGTGACCTCCCGATTTGAATTTTAGAATAAGTACAGCTTTTAACAGGCAAATAGTTTTACGAAATAGTTAGCGAAGTCTCACGGAATTGCAATCAGCAAGCCGCCGCTCATGCCCACCGATTGCTCATGTCCCCGGCCGAAATCGTACTCATATGCCGGTTCGAGATACCAGCCAAACCTATGCGCGGCGGAAGGCCAAAACATAAAATCCAATGCAACTTCGCCGCCGGCAGTGTTTGTGATCACACCATAGTCGCTCGTATGATTCCATGCCACGCCAAGCCCAAACATAAACTCAACTTTTTGGGATAATGTCCAGGGCTTTTTGAATAAAAGATCGGCATCCAATTCCTTCAGGTGGGTACCAAAAGTGGGGCTAACGCCCAATTCAAGTTCCAGCCAATTTTCAATAGGGGTAACCTCAACTGCTGCATTAAAACCGTAACTGGCTTTGCCGCCATTGAGGCTCAATGATGCAGCTGCGCCAAGCTCGGCCACGGCGGCTTCGTCCTTCTTATCGGCGCTATCCTTCAGGGCTTGCTGCCCCAGCGCGTTAATCGTAAAGGAAAGCAATAGTATTAGCGTAAAAAAAAGCTTCATGCGGTATTAGATGTACAATACCGCCAATAATATGAAATAATTTAGTCAATCCAACTATCTTGAAGCGACTGCCTCAATTTTCACAGATACCGTTTAATGCGCTTAACCAAAAGCCCCGATAGTGTTTTTTTAATCTGCCTCCAGTATCCTTCTCAAATAATTGATCTGCCCGAGGTGATAATTAAAATGCCCATAAAAATGTGCGAGGTAAAAGGCGGTGCTTTTTGACCCGTAAAACTCAAGGGGGTAGGTGGCGGCCAGTTGCGCGCCGGTCAGGCCGGGCAAGGTGTTTTTCACAATGGGGATCAACGCCCCGATATCAGCCACCATTTTTTCGCGGGGCACGCCGGTGGCGCTGAACTCGTGTTCGCGGTTACGCACGTAGCCGGTATCGCCCAATTGTGTACCGATGCAAAAGTTGAGGTTGCCCAGAAGGTGCAGCGTAAGCGTGCCGGCCGTATTGGTGATGCCGTCAACCTTGCGCCAAATATTTTCTTCGTTTTTAAAGCTGTTTAGTTCATCGCGCAGCTTTAGCAGGTCGCGCTCAAAAAGTTCGGTCAAATAAGTATCCATAGCAAAGGTTATTATTGATTTTACCCGCGCAAGGTACATAGCCTAAAGTTAACGCAAAGTAAAATTCAAAAAGCCCCCTCCACACGATGGCCGGCGTGCTTCGGGGGGCCTAATTTCCTTGCAGCAGCGGGTTGTTCACCGTCCCGATGAACAGGATGATGCCGCTGCTCTTTTCGCGTATAGCAAATACAAATGGATGGTTAATGGGTGGCAACGGTGGTGGGGCATCCTCGGCAACCACACCTACTGACGTAGCTGCGGCCGCGGTTGTGCCGCTTTCATCTGTCTCGACAAATGCTTTATGCACCACCTGGCTGATATGCAGCTGGTAGCCTGGACTTGCGTTGATCCCTGTAAAGTCCGCGCCGGTGGTAAAGGCTATGCCAAGTCCCATATCGGTCAGGGGCTGGTTTAATAAGGCGCCAAAGCTGAATTTTAGTTTCGGGAGCGTTACGGTATTCTTCACAGGGTGCAGACTGCTCATCCAGGTTTGCCACTGCGCCGAATCAATCGAAGGGATCAAACTTGTTAGCGAAGTGCCGGCAGCCGGTTCAACAATTACCATGCTGAATTTATTGTCGGAGTAAGGCAATTCATATACAAAGGCCTTTGAATCGGCATAGTAGTTCACGTCGATGTCACCCGTCATAAACGGTGCCTGCACGGTGGTATTGTCTGGCAGGTAAAATGCTGAATTCTTGGTTTGCGTAGGATCAAATTTCTCGTTCCAGGCACTTTTAAAATAGATGGCGTTCACCAGGTACATCACCGCGTTTGATGGAATGGATTTGATGATAGTTGGTATAAAGCCGTTTGTGTTAGTGCTCACCCAGTTATTGATGGTGCCAGGCGCGGCTGCACTGTTAAAGTCCAGGGCCTGTACCTGTGCGTGAAAAGAACTGCTGTCGGTTTGCAAAAATTGCGGCAGCACGCTAAAGCCCTGTTTGTACCAGATAGAGTTGGCGATATCCAGAGTCGTATTTGGATCGAGCTGCGGCAAATTAGTGATCAGGTTGTTGTAGTAAGTGTTTATTTGCGTTTGAGTTAACCCTTCAAAATTCAGCGTTCGCTGGAAAGCTGTTAAGGTGGCATTTTTTGCACCGTTGCTGGTCATGCCCAGCGCAAAGCTCACGCTTAGGGGAGAGATGAACAGGTTGGAGCCATCGGTAATCGTGCTGTCGACGCTTTTAAACAAGCGGAGCGAAAACGCATTGTCCGCCGTTACTTTTTGCTGTTCGTACGCGGTAAGCACCAGGTTTTTACCGGGTAACAGGGGAGTAACTTTTGTATCTTTATGGCAGGAAGCAAGGCCAATAAGTAAAGCAAAAAATAACGGCGGGGTTTTGCATATTAACTTCATAAGCTCAATAATATTTTCACCTGGTTTTGTAAGTAATTACGGGCAACGATTGATAAATGCTACATTTTGAGAAAAAAATTATTGGCTGATTTGCATATTTATCGTGCTTTCGCCTCTCAACATTTTTATAGTAAATTTATCCTGATTTTCAACAAATAAGCTGATATTGAGGCGATAAAATAAGCCTATAAGGAATTGGCGTCAACTACTTAAAAAAAACAATGAAGACTTTCTCAGCAATAATACTTTGGTTTTTTCTTCCGCTTCCCAACAAAAACGCAAACTCGACCGAAGTATTGCAAAGCATGTACAGCAGGTATCATAACCATTGGCATAAGTCGCTGACTTTTAATCAAACTACGGAGCGCTACCGAAACGACAGTTTGATAAAAACCAGTACCTGGTACGAAACCATTGTTTATCCGGATATGCTGCGGATAGATTTTGATTCGCTGAAGAGCGGCACCGGTGTCATCTTCAGGCGCGATTCAACCTATGTTTTCCGTAATAGTAAAATAGCCCGGTCGACAAAAGCTGAAAATGAGCTGATCTTTTTCCTGGGCGGAATGTACGCCATGTCTTTCGATAAAGTGCTGGGCCATTTTGCCGATCTGCATTATGATCTTTCCAAATTTCATACCTCAACCTGGAAAGGCAAACCGGTTTATGTGTTGGGCGCCGACAAAGATGGCGATAAAGTAAACCAGCTTTGGATAGATCATGATAAACTTTTTGCCGTTCGGTTTATTAAATACGACGGCGGCACCAAAGAAGAGGGGGTTTTTGAGCAGCAGATACCTTTAAAAAACGCCTGGAGCGAAACCAAATGCAGTTTTTATATCAATGACAAATTACTGCAGGTGGAAAGCTACCACGATGTTACACCCGATGCACCTGTGGACATGAAGATGTTCGACCCGGGTAGTCTGAACCACTGATTAAGCTGATTTGAATGATTATTATAATTTGGTAAGTTTTTACAAATAGCCGACTTCAAACTCGCTGATAAAAAATCAGTTGCATCATTCAAATCAGCTAAATCAGCGGTTCAGACAGTCATCTGTAAGTAACCTCCCCGACCAACACCCAAATCATGCCTATAAACCTCCGGTTTTAATCGATAAAACCATTAATTAGTTAATTATTAGCACATTACAAGTCTTCGGCGATTGAAAAGAGGGATTTGTCTATACTTAAACCGTGGTGGTCTATTTGGTTTTTATTGCATTGTAACTAGCTGTTACTTTGTATTGTCAAATAAAACGAACGACAATTTTTAAAACATTTTAAATAAAAAAGACCATGAAAAAGACAATCAAATTAGCCGCTTTGTTTTTAGTAGCAAGCGCAGCATTCGTTACCGTAGCATCAGCAAAAGGCACCGCAGCAGCTGACGACCAGATCACCTTTTCTTCACTGCCTTCGCTCCGCGGTGTCGAGATCAAAGTTAACAGCACCGCACCTTCAAAGGCCATCGTAATGATCTATGATGCCAATGATAACGTAATTTACAAAGACGCCCTGCCCGCTTACAAGGCCATGCAAAAAGGCTACATCCTTGACCAGCTTGAAAACGGCGACTACACCATCGTGGTGAAGGAAAACCATACCGAGGTGAAGAAGGAAATACATGTTTACGACGAAAACAACACCAAAGAATTTATAGTAAAACAGTAATAACGTGTTTTTGGGATAGGTTGAGTTAGCGCCGCCCCGGTTTCGGGAGCGGCGCTTTTTTTTTGCTTAAAATCATTCAAACCAACTACACGTGCTGTTGGTACTGTAATTGTATTTATATCAGCAGAGGGCTAAAAATGAACTGAATAAGTCCTTCTATGAAGAAATTTATTAAGGGATTAATTTAAAATATCATGAAAAAGACGTTTAAATTGACTGCTCTGGCCTTATTAATAAGTTCGGGGCTTTTTGCGGCAACGCCCGAGGCACCGCATAAAATGGCGACCGAAAAACAGGACAAAATTGTTTTCTATACGCTTCCGTCGCAAAGAGGGATCGACCTCAGAATTAAAAAAGCTGAACCCGGAAAAACTGTAGTGACCGTTTACGACGACGAAGGCCGCGTTTTGCAAGAAGACGTGATGGACAAAACCGATATCCGGCGGGGTTACAATTTTAGCCAGCTGGATGAAGGCAATTACGCAATCGTAATCACTTCAAAAAACTATGTATTTAAAAGGAAGATACACATCTACCAGGAGGGGCCGGTACGGTCGTTCATTGTGGAACAGGTTTAACCTGGCATTTTTTGTTTTTG
>DASRTD010000345.1:0-3953 GCA_035656115.1 Mucilaginibacter sp. | reverse complement strand
GGAGCAACCTGACCTTAAATGAGTCTTTTGCGGATTTTAGTGAAATGCTTTGGGCCGAGCATAAGTATGGCAAAGATGAAGGTGATGCGCACAGTTTCCAGGCTTTGCAGAACTATTTGTTTACACCCGGTGCGAACACACTGAACCTCGTACGATTTTATTATGATGATAAGGAGGATATGTTTGATGCGGTTTCCTATCAGAAGGGCGGCCGGATATTAAACATGCTTCGTACTTACTTAGGTGACGCGGCATTTTTCAAGGGCGTGAATATTTATCTAAAAACCAATGCTTTTAAAGCCGCCGAGGCCCAGCAATTGCGGCTGGCGCTGGAAGAAGCAAGCGGCCTGGATTTAAACTGGTTTTTTAACCAATGGTATTATGGTGCAGGTCACCCTAAATTAAACATTAGCTATAAATGGGATGAATCAGCCAAAAAAGAAACGGTTTTTATTCAGCAGACACAGGATGGTCAAATATTTAAGCTGCCAATTGCTATTGATGTCTATGCCGGCGGTAAAAAAGAACGCCATAAAGTTTGGATCAATGATAAAACAGATACGTTAACCTTAAATGCTGAATCCAAACCCGATCTGGTAAATGTAGACGGTGATAAGGTACTGTTGTGTACCAAAGCAGATAACAAAACCCTGGATGAATTTGCTTTCCAATATTTCAATGCGCCTTTATATCTCGACCGCCTGGAAGCCATCGACACAGCCGCCGTTCATCAAACAGATAAAGACGCCCAAAAAATACTCATAGCTGCCCTGAAAGACAAATATTATGGCCTCCGCGTACAAGCTATCACTGCATTAAAAATGAACAATGAAGATATTCGTAACGCTGCATTGCCGGTGCTGACTTCCTTAGCACAATCCGACGAAAATACCGTAGCTCGCGCCGCCGCGATCTCTGTTTTAGGAAGCTTAAAAATTGCTGGAAATATGGACATATTTAAGCAGGCGCTGAATAGTCAGTCATATGCGATACAGGCCGCCGCATTGATGGCAATTAACTTGCTGGACCCAAAACAAGCGTTGGGTTTAGCGGATGGCTTTGAAAAAGACAATAAGGGAGATCTTACTCAAGCTATCATTGCGGTGTACGCGCAAAACGGGAGTGACGACCGCTGGCCATTCGTGCTTAAAACATTCAACGAATTCCAGTTAAAATTCCTTCTGGTCCAGAACCTGGCAACCATGACGGCAACTATGAAAAGCCCTGAATATGCCCAACAGGGTATTGCAATGTTAAAAGACTGGGCTATACTCAATAAGCAATTTGGAGCTGGTAAACGCGGAGATAGGTTATTAGCTGACATAAAGACGAAACGTGCCAAATTAAACGATGATGCTTCGGTAAAAGCAGCGGATGATGCAATTAAGCAGATTGATGCGGCCAACTAAAATCCAAATTCAAACCGCGCAAGGCCTCTTTAATAATATTGTAATACGAAGGCTCGGAAACGACCCGTATTGCCAAGAACGAAATTTCGGCAAAATTCAGAACGCTCTTTTTTGGCCGGGAGATCTTAGATATTCGGAGGGGGTCAGCCCATTTTGTTTTTTGAAGGCTTCGTTAAACGAAGATTTACTGTTATAACCGACATCATACGCTATACCCAGAATGGAGTAACTGGCATATTTTTGATCGTTCACCCGAGCTTTAAATTCATTAATGCGGTATTGGTTCATTAGTTCATTAAAATTTTTATTTAATTTGTCATTTATGACCCTTGAGAGATGGTGAGAAGTTACACCCACTTTTTTGGCGAGGCCGGCTATTTTTAGTTGAGGGTCAACAAATACTTTATCATCCTCGAATAATTGAAGCAGCTTTCCTATCACTTCTTCGTCAAAATTAAGGGCGATTTTTTTTGTGTTGTATTTTGTCGTAAAATCAGGCTTTAACACCCTATCATTAAGTATTGCCTGAAAAGCAATCAAGTATATCATGACCCCTAAAGCCATGGTGTAGACAAAATTACCAACAATGGTATATAATCCCGTTACCGCTACATAAAAGACAATACCAAGAAATATTGCGACTACAAGCCCAAAGAAGAACATAAAATGATGTTATACCGAGCGCGTATTTACTCAATAATCTTTTGCGTAAAATGTTAATTCAGCACCAATCGCTGTCGTTTTTTACTTGACGGATTTTGTTGACGCCTGTCATCATCCTTAATCCATTTGACAATCTCTTCATAATACATCGCAGGGCGTTGGGGCCAAATCCAGTAATGTTCTGGCCATTTCCATTCTCCGCCAAGCAGCTTTTGAAAAGCAATGCCGTTATGCTCGGCGTCTGGCAGTATGACAATTTTGTGGATGCACTGCGCCCTGGTAAGGTATTGCTCCATCAAAGCCTTATTGGTGGACGGAGGAACCAGGTTGTCATTGCCGCCCATTAACGACAATACCCGGCATTTCATCCTGCTCAGTTCTTTTTCGGGATCATAATCATGGCTGCGCCACCAGAGCATGTCGTCATCGTCCATTTTTTCAGGCAGCTGAAGCAGGTTATCATCTTTTGCCCAATTTTTGGTTTTAAATAGTTCAACCGATTTTCTTAATTTTTCCCAACCGCTATCTGCCCTGACAACATCAAAGTAAAGCCTGGAATGTTGCAATGCAGAATCGATTGTTTTTTCACCGAAACCGTTTGCCCTCATGGTAAACTCAACGCGGTCAATATCCTGCTTAAATGTTGAAACTGCCGGCCCTGCATTTAAAATAACAAATTCGACTGCGCGGAACTTATTGGCAATTGCCGGTGCAATCCATCCCCCTGCACTCGCAGCAAACAGGCCAAGTTTACTAACCGGCAAGTCCTTTCTTTTTTGAATGTAGAATATGCAGGCGGATACATCGCCTGCAAGGTCTTCAAATGTTGCCTTACGCATGTTACCTCCTGATTTGCCTGCGCCCCGCTTATCATACACGACAACGCCAATACGATTTTTTGTAAGCACGTTTACCAGGGACCGTATATAGGCTGTCCGCCGGGTTTGCTCGTCCGATCCATGTATCATAATCACCAGGGGGTATTTACTTGTACCTTTTGGCTTGTAAATACTTCCTGCCAATTTTATGCCGCCGTTTAAAAATGTAAAATCTTCAGCGGTAAAAGACTCCGGGTCCCGGCTCCCCGTTTTTTTTATATGAAAAAGAACCTCAGGCTTCCATGCTTTATTATAGCCCGTAATCTGTTCATAAGTCTTATTTACCAGGCAATGAAATTTTCCGTAACCAAAGTTTATGTCGAATACGCCGTCGTTGATACCGATCTTTTGATCGCCTTCGGTATAACAATTGAAAAATCCTTTCGCTGGGTCGTCATACTGAATTTAGATGGAATCGCCAACGGCGAAAAAGTCGAATTTTAATAACTGAACCGAACCGAGCCTGCTGATTGTGCCTTCCCAATGGCCGGGCAATACATCGTTCTGAGCAAATAAAGAATAGTTAAAAAACAACATCACATAAAGGAGCCGGTATTTGTATTTAAGCATTTTGTTAAGTTTTGATCAAACTTACAAGCTATTGACAAATGGCGGTATTTAGAAAACCTTGAGAATAGGTTTAGATTTGTGTTACAGTACCTGCTCCTACCAAAAACAGCTTTTTCGCTTCGTTTGTCGGAAATAAATCGTATATCCTAGTAAAAACTTTTTATGGATCCGTTCAAAATAAACGATGAATTCGCAGTGATCCCGTTAAGCAACCAGGTTAGCAACAACGTAAAACTGGAACCACGGCTGATGAAGTTGCTTTGTCTGTTGGTGAGCAATCGCGGCTGTCTTGTATGCCGTGAAGAAATTATCGAAAAAATATGGAATGGCTACGGTGGTGGCGACGACGGACTAACCCAAGCCATCTCGTTTCTGCGCAAAATATTAAACGATACCGACAAAAAGATCATTGAAACTGTGCCGAAAGGGGGCT
>DASRTD010000344.1:0-2620 GCA_035656115.1 Mucilaginibacter sp. | reverse complement strand
CGTATAAATGCATTCATTGAGCGCCCTGCTCATCAATAATTTATCAAATCAAAAAGATCCCTGGCGCGAGGCCGGGGACCTTTTTATTTAAAACGAATTTAATACATAAATTCAGATAATCAATACTAACTAAGATTTTTAGGATTTAAAGGATGTTTAGGATGTCCTGGTACCAAATATAATGCGGATTTCGGAATGCGGATTTTCCATCTTCCATCTTTCGGTCCCGATAGCTACCGGGATTCGAACTTTCCGACTTTCCATCTTTCGGACTTCCGGACTTCCGGACTTCCTACGCGAGCGCTTCGGCAATCTCAACAAACCCTTTTTCGCGGGCGAGATCAGCGGGAAGTTTTCCGCCCTCCATGCGGATATTGGCGTCAGCGCCGTGTTCCAGCAGCAGGATCAGCAGATCGACATTGCCATTTTGGGCGGCAGAATGCAAAGCGGTGGCGCCGGCCTGCTGTGTCACGTTTATCTGGGCATTGTTTTCAATTAACATTCGGGCCAGGTCAGTATAGTTGCCTGCGACGGCTGAGTGCAGCGGATAAACGCTAAAGCCATTGTGCGAAGGCAGGTTAACATCTGCCCCTTTTAAAATCAGGTACCTTGCAATTTCGTAGTGACCAAAATAACAGGCTAAGCCAAGCGGTGTAAAACCGTCTTCCGCATAATAGTTAACTGCTTCCGGGTGCTGGTAAACCAGGTGGGCTACCACGTCGAATTTTCCAGCCGCAGCCGCTTCAAAAAGGCTTATCTCATCAAGGTATCTCAACAGCAGGTTAGTAACCTCCGGTTTTTTAAAATAACAGGAGAGCATAAGCAGCGAAACATGGTGGCTGGTGCGCGTTTTTGCCAGCGATGGATCGGCAACCAGCACTGCATCAAGCCCTTCAAGGTTCGCTTCAGCTATGTATTGTTCCAGCTTTTCGGTACTCATTTGTTTCCTATGAAACGAATTGTAATAGTTTTAATAGTTGTAACGAGTTGTAATTAGTAAAAAAAATCGGCTTATGGCGGATAGCAAAAAGTTGATACCCTTTACAACCGCTAAAACTTTTGCAACCCTTACAACTTACTCCAAAACGTAATTTACAATCTCTTAACACGTTATTATTTCAATTATACTAAAAAATTAAATAACAAGGTAAATAAGTTCTTTAATCTATTAACTTTATATTTGTACCATATCAGGGATACATCAGGATGCCGGTAAAAGGAAACCAGTTTAAATCAAATAATTTCAAACCAGAAAATCAGCCGCGTCAATCTTCGTCAAGGGCCGAAAGGGAAAAACAGCCTAAGCAAAAAGCTGAAACCCGCCGCGACCGCGGTGTGATGAACAGCCAGGTCATCAAGATCACCGGTCTTTTTTCACTGCTTTTGTCCGTATATTTTTTAGTGGCTTTTACCTCCTATCTTTTTACATGGAAAGATGACCAGAGTTATGTGAGCCCCGCTAACGGCGGTTGGAGCAACTTTAACAAAACGACCCAGGAACTGGTTGAAAACGGCGTTAAAAATCCCATTATTGAAAATTGGCTGGGCAAGCTTGGCGCCCTGCTTTCAAACCAGTTTATTTATGAGTGGTTTGGCGTAGCCTCCTTCCTGTTTGTGCTGGTTTTTTTTGTGATTGGCTACCGGCTCCTTTTCAGGGTAAGCCTTTTGTCTATCAGTAAAACGCTGGCCTATTCCTTTTTCTTTATCGTTTTTATCTCGGTTTCCATTGGCTTTTTTCATGCATTTATAGCTGATACGCCCAATTACCTGGAGGGTAATTTCGGCTTCTGGTCAAACCGGCTGCTCGATGCCCAGGTGGGGCAAACCGGCACAGCCGGCATTTTAGTTTTTGCTGCGCTCGCAGTATTGGTGATCGCTTACAATATCGACTTTAAATTACCCGCCCGTAAAGAGAAAGAATTAACGCCCGAACTCCAAAGTGTGCAGCCCGGAGGTGCGGAAGCGGAAGATGAAGAAATATCCGTTCCGCTGGAATGGCCGGGCGGGCGGGCTAACAAATTAAAAGACAACCCGGAAAATAGTGCCAGGGCCGAAACGCTTAAACAAGCGCCGCTGGTGCAAAACCCGGTATTCCACGAACCGGTAGTATTAACGCCAAACGCGGAAAACGGCAGCGAGCCTGAATTTGAAGATGAAATACCGCTAACAGTTGGCGTAACGCGTCCAACCCCCGAACTGAATATTGAAAAAAGTGACCACGAAAAAGCAAAAAGCCTGGTTGATCAATTTGGCAAATATGACCATACGCTGGAGCTCGCGTCTTACAAATATCCAACGTTGGACCTGCTTGAAAATTATGGCTCAAATAAGATCAATGTGCACTCAGATGAGTTGGCGGCCAACAAAAACAAGATTGTTGAGACGTTAAACCATTATAATATCGAGATCGATAAGATAAAAGCGACCATCGGCCCAACGGTAACCCTTTACGAAATTATACCGGCGCCCGGTGTTAGGATTTCCAAGATCAAGAACCTGGAAGATGACATCGCATTGAGCCTGGCCGCTTTAGGTATCCGGATCATCGCGCCGATGCCCGGCAAAGGTACTATTGGCATTGAAGTACCAAACCAAAGCCCCGAAATGGTTTCGATGAGAT
>DASRTD010000343.1:0-4757 GCA_035656115.1 Mucilaginibacter sp. | reverse complement strand
GGATAGAACCGCATCAAACCGACAATTTAACTACTTATGCAAAAAAACTTATTTCTCATTATCATATCCAGCCAAATTCTATCGTAATAGGTAATTCGCTGGGTGGGATGCTCGCCATTGAAATAGCCAAACTTATTTCATTGCAAAAAGTGATTCTGATTTCCAGCATGCGCACTGTTGCCGAAGCGCCATGGTATTTCCACTTGTTCAAGATATTGCCCGTTTATAAACTGATACCTTCTGGCTGGATGACTAAAATGCGGTTCTTGATTAGGCTGGCTTTCGGCAAAATGAGTGCCGGGGATTTATGGCTGTTCCAGGATATGCTAAAAAACACTTCACCTAAATTTTTAAAATGGTCGATGGGCGCCGTGCTGCATTGGACTAATACAACCATACCGCCAAATGTGTACCAGGTGAGCGGCGACAAGGATGTGGTATTTCCTTATAAAAAGTTCAGCGCGGCCGAAATTGTGCCCGGCGGCACGCACATTATGCTTTTTGATAAGGCCAAACAGGTAAACCAAATATTAAAACGTATTTTAAGTCAATGAAGCTGCCGGAAACTTATTACCACAATACTGATGTGGTGGCGCTGAGCCGGGATTTGATAGGCAAATATCTTTTCACCTGCATTGATGGTGTGCTTACCGGTGGTTTTATTGTGGAAACCGAAGCATATAATGGGGCGCTGGATAAGGCGTCGCATGCGTTTGGCAACCGGAAAACCAAGCGTACCGAGGTAATGTTTCGGCAGGGGGGTATCATTTACGTTTACCTTTGTTATGGCATCCATGAGATGCTGAACATTGTAACCTCCACGGAGGGCCATGCGCAGGCCATCCTGATCAGGGCGATTAATCCCACTGAAGGCATCGAGGTTATGCTGCGGCGCCGAAAGATGGCGGCATTAAAACCCACCATTACCATGGGGCCCGGCTCGGTGGCAAAGGCGTTGGGCATATCGCGCACTATCAACGCACACAGCCTGCAAGGCGATGTTATCTGGATAGAAGACAGAGGATTAACATTCACTAACGAAGGTATTGCTGCAGTGCCCAGGGTAGGGGTTGACTATGCCGGCGAGGACGCTTTGCTGCCGTATCGCTTTTATGTAAAGGGAAACCCTTATGTGAGCAAGCCGAATAAATAATTAATTTTACAAATCAAACCGCCGTAGAGACGCAATATTTTGCGTCTCCGCCCGTGCATTACCGGAGACGCAAAATATTGCGTCTCTACAACCGGAAAATCTATGATCTACCAAAACACCCCTGAATTTGCAACCCAATTAGACGAGCGGGACCCGTTGAGAGAATTTCAATCCAAATTTCTTATCCCAAAACATAATGGCAGGGACGCCATTTACCTTTGCGGCAACTCTTTGGGCCTTCAGCCGGTAGAAGCGCAGCAATATATCAACGACCAGTTCGACACCTGGAAAAACCTGGCAATCGAAGGGTTTTTTAAAGGCAGCGAACCCTGGCTGGGTTTTCATAAACGACTCAGGCACACGCTTGCGGATATTTTAGGCGCGAAGGAGGAGGAAGTAAGTATCATGAACTCACTTACAGTAAACCTTCACCTATTGATGGTAAGTTTCTATAAACCAGCAGGTAAAAGATTTAAAATATTGATCGAAGGCGGCGCTTTTCCGTCTGATCAATACGCCGTAGCCAGCCAGGCGCGGTTTCATGGACATGATCCGAAAGACGCGATCATCGAGCTTTTCCCGCGTGAAGGAGAATTTACGCTGAGAACAGCAGATATCCTGCAAAAAATAGACGAGCATGCTGAAGAACTCGCCCTGGTACTTTTTGGCGGCGTAAATTATTATACCGGCCAGTTTTTTGATATGAAGGCCATCACCGAAGCGGGCCATAAGGCGGGAGCAATGGTTGGATTTGATTTGGCGCATGCCGCCGGCAATGTGATCGTAAAACTGCACGATTGGGACATCGACTTCGCAACCTGGTGCTCGTACAAATACATGAACTCAGGTCCCGGCGGCGTCAGTGGTATTTTTGTTCATGAAAAACATTTTAACGATCCTAACCTACAGCGTTTTGAAGGCTGGTGGGGCTTTAAGCAGGAACGCCGCTTTTTGATGCCCCCCATTTTTGAACCCGATAGCGGCGCTTCGGCCTGGCAGGTCAGTACCAGCCCAGCCATGCTGCTGGCGCTTCATAAAGCCGGACTGGAAGTATTTGAACAAGCCGGCGGCCTGGAACCCTTACGCAAAAAAAGCCTTATGCTAACGGGTTATCTCGAATTCCTGATCAACCAGGTCAATGAGAAACACGGTGAGGAACTGTTTAAGATCATCACACCAAAAAGCCCGGACGAACGCGGCTGCCAGCTGTCCATTGTTTGCAGGCAAAACGGCAAGGAGACCTTCAACCGGCTCACCGAAAACGGCGTTATCGGCGACTGGCGCGAACCCAACGTGATACGTTTAAGCCCTGTGCCGCTTTATAACAGCTTTAAACAGGTTTTTGAAGCCGGGCGGATCATTGGGGCGTCGGTGGGGGAAAATTGATCTGGCGGCTTATTATGGTCGGATTTTGCCAGTCCAAGACTTGCGAAGTTTTAGAAACTTCGTAAGTCTTCTCGTTTAAGCTTTTAAAAAGTATAAATTTGAGATAACTTCAGTAACCTGACCGAAAATGGGGATATTTCCGTTTTTTAGAAACAAGAATGGCAATAATTTAAGCTACGATGAAAAAGAGGCAGCCGAGATTTTGAAAAACATTGTTAATGGACTAATTACAATGGATATTCAAAAATATTCTATTGGGTTATATTATTTGGCATTTAAGCGTTCTAATAAAAAATTAGTACGATTTGAAGAATTATTAGACCCCATAAATGCATTGACCAAGCCCAAATTAATTCACTACTTAGGCATTTATAATGCTATAAAGGAAATTGTCGAAACATTTATCAGTGGTCAGGATGCAGCTACAATGTCGTTAAAACAATATGAAGCAACTGTGTTATATATTTTACAACAGGCTGCAAAAAGAATTAATGCGGTTTAGCATTAGTTCTTTGAATTATTGGATTCGATTTCTACACTTCTTATTGCTCTGTCGAAATCCATTGCAGTAGGATCATACTGCCTCCCTTTTCTAAAGTAATACAACGTTTTATTATAGTTTTTTTCACCCAATAGATAGGCCGTACCAAGCAAAGCATAAAGTTCCCCATCATAAGGATCTGATGGAAGTAATTTTGAACACAAAGCGATACAAGTGTTATAATCCTTATCATTTAATTTTTCTAACGCTATTCCTTTTAATCGTTTTTGAGCCGCAGCAATTTCTAACATCGAACCAACATTTAGTTTGTATATAAAATCGATTGATTCCGGCGAATTGGTTTGATAGCCTTGATTTCTATTTGAAATATCTTTTTTTTGATCTGCTAATCCTTGTGAAAACCCTTCGTTGTAACCGTCTTGATAACTATCGGGACTCTCAAGGTTTGATGGCAGCGGCGGGATAGGTGGTATTGGAGCAATGCAGGTGCCTGGTTCTGCGCCAAAACAAAATCCCTTTTTATAGCCTTTACTAAATCCATCAGAGTATGGATTGACTCCGGCTACACTCTGTGCCTTAAGCGCCAATGAGGGAACCGATAGTATCAGGATAAACATCAATTTTTTCATAATTTATAAAGTTTACAAGTCAATATGCATACTTGTGCGGGGACATTTACTAGTAATTTTGGAAGTGTAAGGTAAAAATAATCAATTAATTAGTAGCGTCTTAAATATATTTTGTCACGCAGTAAAATCATGTTGAAAATAGCCTACGATCCCATCTACATCCATCCATTGCCGCTGAACCATCGGTTCCCGATGTCGAAATATGAGTTGATACCGGCGCAATTACTGCACGAAGGATTGATCAGCCAGGAAAATTTGTTTTCTCCCGGCGAACTGTCAGAGGAAGTGATCTTATGGACGCATGATAAAGGCTATTGGGAGCAACTGCGCGATTTAACCCTGCCGCCAAAGGAACAGCGCCGCACCGGCTTTCCATTATCAGCACAATTGGTGGAACGTGAAAAACGCATTACCCAGGGAACCATTGAAGGCTGCCGCTATGCGCTGGAATATGGCGTTGCCTTTAACGTAGCCGGCGGAACACATCATGCCGGTACAAATTGGGGGGAAGGTTTTTGCTTGTTAAACGACCAGCCGGTTGCAGCTAATTATTTACTGCATAATGGTTTAGCTTCCTCTATCTTAATTATTGATTTAGATGTGCACCAGGGTAATGGCACGGCGCAGATATTCGAAAATAACCCGGCCGTATTTACATTTTCGATGCATGGCGCTAATAATTTCCCGTTTAGAAAAGAAAAATCAGACCTGGATATTGCACTGCCGGACCATACCGGCGATGATGAATACCTGCATTTGCTCACAAACACTTTACCCATGCTGATCGCGCAGCAAAAACCTGATTTTATATTTTACCTGTCAGGCGTTGATGTTTTGGCGACCGATAAGCTGGGCAAAATGAGCTTAAGTAAAACTGCATGCAAAATGCGTGATCAGTTTGTATTTGAGCAATGTATTGCTAACAAAATCCCGATCCAGGTAAGCATGGGAGGGGGGTACTCGCCGGAAATCAGGGATATCGTTGAAGCGCATTGTAATACTTACCGGGTGGCGAATGAGGTGTATTTTTAATCCGTCAAATTTACGCCGTAGAGACGCGATGCATCGCGTCTTCTTTCGAACATTG
>DASRTD010000342.1:0-35666 GCA_035656115.1 Mucilaginibacter sp. | reverse complement strand
AACGTAAAGGAAGCGTATGACGATTTTTACCAGAAGCACGACGAAGCCTGGCGAATGCTGGGCGCCAAATACAAGGCACACCATATTATCGACGTTAGCCAGGGCAGCACCTTTAAAAAAGTGCTGGAAGTAGGCGCCGGCGATGGTAGCATCTTAAAATTTTTGGCCGATGCCGGTTTCGCCCCGGAGTATCATGCTGTGGAGATTTCAGACAGCGGTGTAGCGCACATCCTTGCCAGGAATATTAACGGTGTAAAATCCGTGCAGATCTTCGACGGGTATAAGCTGCCTTTTCCAGATGAAAGTTTCGATCTGATCATCCTGTCGCATGTCTTAGAGCACGTGGAGCACGAGCGCGTTTTACTCCGCGAGATAAAGCGCGTTGCCCGTCACTGCATTATCGAGGTACCGCTGGATTACCGCTTTGGTGTGGACAGCCGGATCAAACATTTCCTGGCTTATGGCCACATTAACGTTTACACACCAACGTCTCTCCGCTACCTGTTATTTACCGAAGGATTTGAGGTTGAAAATGACCTTACCTCGCTGATCAGCCCCGAGGTCACAAAATTTAACACCTATGTCAATCAAAAGCGGGCGAAGAGTGTTATAACGAATGTAAAAATCAATGCAGAATACGCGGTAAAGAATGGTATAGGCAAGTTGTTCGGCAAAAAAATGAACGAGAAGATGGCCAATGCTTACACAGTACTCTGCAAAAGATCCGTTGACCATGTAGCCATATTTTAATCAATATAAAGCCACATTCCTAATTCGTGCAATTCGTACTAATTCGGGATAATTAGTGTTTATTCATGCAGAACCTTGCGCCGGTAGCCTTATTTGTATACAACCGCCCTGAGCATACGCGCAGGACGATTAGCTATTTGCAAAAAAACCTGCTGGCGGATGAATCGCGCCTGTTTATTTTTTCGGATGCGCCCAAAACGGAAGCCGATAAAACAAATGTCGACGAAGTAAGACAGCTGATAAAGGGCGTGACCGGCTTTAAATCAATAAAGATAACCGAACGAAAAAATAACCTCGGACTTGCCGAATCTATCATAAGCGGCGTTACGCAATTGGTAAAGGAATACGGCAAGGTCATCGTTTTTGAAGATGATTTGCTGTCCTCGCCTTTCACGCTTCAATATTTCAACGAGGCTTTAACGCGTTACAAAAACGAAGAAAAAGTGATGCACATTGGCGCCTACCTGTACAATATTGATAAGAAGGGCCTGCCGCAAACCTTCTTTTTCCGCGCGGCCACGAGCTGGGGCTGGGCCACCTGGGCCAGGGCCTGGAAAGATTTTGAACCGGATGTGGATATACTGCTGAAACAATTCGACCAAAAAAAGATCAGCCAGTTTTCCATCGAAGGCACCATGAACTTTTGGAAACAGCTGGAAGGTTTTAAAGCCGGCAAAAATGACTCCTGGGCCATCCGCTGGTACGCTTCGATATTTTTAAAAGGCGGCTTGACGCTTAACCCTACCGTATCGCTGGTGCATAATATTGGCAATGACGGGAGTGGGGTACATTCCAACAAAGAAAATATGTACGCTGTGCAAACGGCGCAACAGCCGGTAACGCAATTTCCAAAGGAAATAAAGGAAAACCAACTGGCCTACCAGGCGATAAAAGCCTTCCTTAAAAAGCGCAAGGGTAGCATCTTTCAGCGGACAATCCGCTTTATCAGGCAAAAATTGGGTGCATAACCCTATTTATTTAGCTAAACTACCGCTGTCTCATTAGAGCACTTTCATAAAAGGATTTTAGTCTTTCAAACCTTCAATCTCTTTCAAGGTTTTCGGCAGGTATTTACCCAGCAGGTGGCTGCCGGTTTCGGTGATCAAAAAATTATCCTCGATACGTATACCCCCAAAATCACGATAGGTGTTTAACACATCGTAGTTAATAAAATCAGCATACTTTTTCTCGGCCGCCCATCGATCGATCAATTCGGGAATGATATAGATGCCCGGCTCTACCGTCAGCACAAATCCTTTTTCCAACTCGCGGCCCAGGCGCAGTGATTTCAGGCCGAATACAGTTTCTTTTTTTAACGTATCGGTATAGCCGACATAAGGTTCGCCCAGGTCTTCCATGTCGTGCGTATCCATCCCCAGCATGTGCCCCAAACCGCATTGAAAAAACATTGTGTGGGCCCCGTCGGCTACCGCTTCGGCGGCGTTGCCTTTCATCAGGTTTACCTGTTTAAGCCCTTCAACCAATTTTTGACAGGCTGCCAGGTGAATGTCTTTATACCTCACCCCTGGTTTTAACATGCTGATGGCATAGTTCATTGAATTTAAGACAACTTCGTATAGTTCTTTCTGCCGGGTGGTAAAACTCCGCCCGACGGGGAAAGTACGAGTGAGATCACCGCCATAATGCATGGCGTTTTCGGCGCCAATATCACTTAAAACCATCCGGCCCTCTTGCAGCGTATTGCCGTAATAGTGGGTGTGCAATGTTTGCCCGTTTGTGGTAATAATAGCAGAGTAACCCAGCCGCGCATTGGCTGCCATCGCGGCTTCTTTGGCTTTGGCAACCAGTTCATATTCTTTAATACCAGCGCGCGTGTATTTGATGACGGCCATTTGCATGTCTACGCTGATGGACACCGCGTTTTCCATCTGCTCAATTTCCAGCGGCGTTTTGATCACCCGCTGGGCTATAACGGCTTTGATCAATTTCAGCGAAACATGATCGTCAACATCCTCCAGGCTTACGTTAAGCCAGCTTGCCAGTTTGATTTTATTTTCCGGCCGATAGGGTGGGAGTATATGCACCTTTCTGCCTGAAGTAACCGCTTTATGAATATAATGCACCACTTGCAGGTAAGCGCAGGTTTGGTTAACCCCAACCTTAGACGCCATTTCTTTTACGGACGGCAGCGTGCCAGTCCAGATGATGTCGTCAATGCTCAACTCATCGCCAAAAATTACTTCTTCGCCTGTATCAGTGTCTATGATGGCGCAGAGCATGGGTACGTCCAGTCCGAAGTAATATAGAAAGCTACTGTCCTGCCTGAAAGGGTAGCAGTTGTCCTTATAGTTCATGCTGCTGTCCTCATTACCCAGCAGCAGGATCAAGCCGTCCTGCCCGACAGTTTGTTTTAGTGCAGCCCGGCGTTCGATATAAACTTGTTGTTCAAATAGCTTAAGTTTCATTGTTAATCTCTATTTATTTCTTTTTAACACCTTTTACCCAGATATATGGCGAAAGCGTCTTGCTCTCCATCGGAACAATCTTTGTAAAAAGCTTGCCGGCCACCCAAATGGTTTTTACCACTGCCTTTGCCAGCCCCCTTTGTTCCGACTTATTTTCCAGCCAAACGGTGAACTTACCATGATAGCTGCTTTCCACTTCAGTTAAGCCAAGTTCCGTAATACATTTTGCCAGCAGTTTAGGGTCCATACTGTTGATGTTGTGCTTATCGTAATTTTCCTTATCGAATTTGCGCTGCACCCAGCCGTTTATGCTCTTAAAATTGGGCAGGGTAATAAACAGTACGCCGCCGGGTTTTAAAAATTGCAGGTGGGTTTCAATGATCGCCTTTGTATCGTTAAAATGTTCGATCAGTCCGAAGGATAAAACCATATCATAGGGGCTTTCAACTTTATATTCAAACAAGTCTGACTCGATAATATGAATATCGCCCGGCTTGAGCCCGTTGGCCTCCAATAGCTGATTGATGAGCCCCTCATGAATAAAATAATCGAATAAAGTCGTATCAAGTCCCTGGTATTTTTTCAGGTAGGTGGCGTAGTAACCCGGGAAACCGCCAAGTTCAATAGCGGTTTTAATATTTTTTTCTTTGATCAGCTTTGCGAGCAAATCGCCGAAAACGTAGTTAGGTTTTAGCTGAAAAATAATCCCTTTCCTTGATTCCCAAAAGGACTTCCAGAAAGCGCGGTCGGTTAAATTTTGTTCCATCAATATCGTGGCCTCAAAGCCGTGTACTACTTTATGATTTTATTTTCTAAAATTCTGGCGGGGTTGCCCACAACTGTACAATTTGACGGAACGTCTTTGGTCACGACCGATCCGGCGCCGATGATCACGTTGTCGCCTATAGTGATATCGCCGATGATACAAACATTTGCACCGATGTCAACATTGTTGCCAATACGCGGGCAGCGGCTAAAAGTACCATCAATCAGCTTTTTATGGCCGATGGTGGTGGAGTTCCGCAGTGCGCAATAGTCGCCGATTATCGTACTTTTATTTACTACCAGGGCCTGGCCGTGGTAGAGTGAAAGACCTTTGCCGACGGTTAGCTTGCGGGGAAGCTCGATTCCCAATACCCATTCAACCCAAAAACGGTAAAGCATGAGGTATGGATAAAAGATGATCCTGGTAATGATGTACCGGTTAAACGCCTGCAGCAAACGGAACGAAAACAGGACCGATTGCGCTTTGAAATTCTGGCGGTTGGCGCTCCAATCCTGGAATAAATAGGCAAAAAAGTTCATTTGTCGTTCGATCGGTTTTAGTGTCGCACAGCTTCAAAAGTAAAGTTTTCATTTTAGAATTATTATACTTGCCGCTAAAATAGCGCTGCCTGATGAAAGTAACCCTGATCAATACCTCCGATGCCGGCGGCGGCGCGCCGGCAGCCTGTATGCGCCTGCTCAAAGCGCTGGAGCAAAAGCAGGTGGATGTGCACATGCTGGTGCAGGAAAAGAAGACGAGCGAGCCGCGCGTAAACAGCATCAGCAACTGGTTTTTAGGCAGGCAGGCAGCAAAGTTTAATTTTCTGTATGAGCGTTTGCCATTTATATGGTTCAGGGCAAAAACCCCTGAGGTGAGATTTGCATTTTCCCCCGCGAATACCAGTACCGACATTAGCCGGCAGCCAGCAGTAACCAATGCTGATATCCTGCACCTGCACTGGACCAACTTTGGCTTTCTTTCTATAAACGATCTCGAAAAACTCCAGCAAAGCGGCAAGCCAATCGTGTGGACGCTGCATGATATGTGGACCTTCACAGGAGGCTGCCATTATGCCGGCGACTGCGATCATTTCGTGAAGGAATGCGGCAACTGCTGGATGTTAAAGGGAGCGAATGAAAATGATCTGTCTCATTCCGGCTGGCTGCGGAAACTTGAAATGTTTAAATCGGCAAAAAATATTGTCTTTGTAACCTGTAGCAACTGGTTGGCAGAAGTTGCGAAAACGAGTTCATTGCTTAAAGATTTTCGCATCGAAGCAATTCCAAATGCAATCGACACAGAAATTTTTTCGCCCAAGGATCAAAATGCGACCAGGGAAAGGTGGGATATCGATCCGGCAAAAAAAATAATCCTTTTTGGTGCAGCTAATATCCTCGACCGTCGCAAAGGTATTACTTACCTGGTTGAAGCATTAAATGTACTAAGGGAAAAATACGCCGGAAAGGATGATCTCGGGATTGTGATCTTCGGGAAAAACAAATCTTTCGATATAAGCCAGCTGCCCTTTAAGGTTTACGAGATGAATGTCATCAATTCACAACAGGCGATGGCCGAATTGTACAACCTGGCCGATGTTTACGTAACGCCTGCCATTGAAGATAACTTGCCAAACACCGTTATGGAGGCATTGGCTTGTGGTACGCCCGTGGTGGCATTTAATACCGGCGGTATTCCCGACATGGTAGATCATAGGCAAAACGGTTACCTGGCTGAATTTAAGTCGGCCGCCGACTTCGCCGCCGGCATAAATTATGTTTTAACATCCGACCAAAAAAGTGAGCTTTCAGCAAACGCCCGGAAAAAGGTTTTAGATAATTTTACCAATGCTCTTGTTGCAGAAAAATACATAGCGGTTTACAAATCAATTTTAAAAAAGTGATGGAATTTAAACCGCTGCTATCCGTTATTACGGTTGTTTATAACAACGCTCGCGATATCGAGCGTACCATACTCTCCGTTTTAACCCAAACTTATTTTAATATTGAATATATTATCGTCGATGGGGCTTCAACTGACGGCACGCTCAAGATCATAAACCGTTACCGTAATATGATCTCAAAGATCATCAGCGAAAAAGACGAGGGCATTTATGATGCCATGAATAAAGGCCTTAAGGCCGTTACCGGCGACTATGTGATCTTTATGAACTCCGGGGATGAGTTTTATGACAATTATACAGTGGAAAAAGTGTTTGCATCGGAACCCCGCGCAGATATTTATTATGGCGAAACGGAAATGATCAATGAAGAAGGAGAGAGCCTTGGCCAGCGCAGGCACGCTGCGCCGGAACATTTTGATTGGACGGGCTTCAGATACGGCATGAGCATTAGCCACCAGGCTATCTATATCCGTACAGCGCTGGCATCAGCTTTTGACCGGCGGTACAAACTTAGTGCGGATATCGACTGGATCATCCGCGCGGCATCAAAGGGCGATAAAATTGTTAATGTGCATCAGTACGTAGCCAAATACCTGGTTGGTGGCATGTCGAAAGCTAAACATCGTCAAAGCCTGGTGGAGCGCTTCGCTATAATGAGACGCTACTACGGTTTGTTTCCTACTATTGCCAACCATTTTGTTATCGCCTTCAATTTAGGCAGATATTGGCTGCAACACCGACGTACGAACGATTAGTTTTTAGTTGTAATGAGTTGTAAATTTTGTAGCGCTACACATGCTACACCCTGCTACAAAACGCTACAAGACTGATATTTAACAACTTAACCACTGGCAAAATCTTGTCAGTGGTCTTACTGCTTGTGGCTGCAATACAGCAGGGTTAGCATAAAAAAACCGGCCCTAAAACTTACGAAGTAATTAATGGCGGAGCCCTCAACGAGGCCTTTAAAAAACAAACAACTTCGAGTTAAACTTCGTAAGTTTTTCCCCCGATCCAAAGTCAAGCTATTTTTTGCCTTTTTTTACAGGGTGTGCTTCCGCTTCAGGCGCCACGGTTTCTGTTTTCTTTTTCCTCGTCTCTGCATAAACCGCACCTCCTAACGCCAATATCATGATGATGGAGCCGGCCAGCGAAATCTTTTCGCCGGTATAATAAGATGCCGGGTGGAATTTAAACTCGATCTTGTGGTTACCTGCCGGTATCTGTGCTGCACGTAATACATAATCAGCACGGAAATAGGGCGCTTCAGCACCATCTATAAACATTTTCCAGCCCTTGTTGTAATATATCTCCGAAAAAACAGCTACCTGGGCGCCCGGCGAACTGCTTTCATAAACCATATCATCGGGATTGTACTTCGCTAATTTAATACTGGCGCCCTGGGGGTTTCCTATCGGCAGCTTGGTGTCGATTATTTTACGATAGCTTTCATCTACAATCGCCTCATCTTTGGGTGCAAATGAACTGATGGCCTGCATTTCCTTATCGGCATTCGGCACAAATTTTATGGATTTAATGAACCACGCATGGCCGCAGGCGGTTTCATTTTGTATCATTTTATAATTGCCGGCAGTATCCTGGGTAATAACATACTTGGTGTTCAGCATGTCCAGCACGTCATGGTTTGGCGGATTCATCCCTATTTGATTGTCGATCAACTCATCAAACCTTTTTAAACGCGCTGCTGAATAGCCGCCGATGGATTTGTGGAAGAAGGGGCTATAGGTATCCCGTTTAATATCCCTCGTTACGTCAAATACCCGATAATCCGGATCATTATCACGATTGATGAACTGGTCGACTTCTCTTGGCTGCACTAGTTGGCTCGCGTCCTGTTTGTCCTGAAAATCCGCATCTTTAAGGTAGCGTTTATCTACCTGCCACAGGTCAGCAACGATGAGTACAAAGAAGCAAACTGACAAAATGGTTGCATTTATTTTTTGCTTGATAAAGGCCCAAAGCAGTCCGAAGGCAACTGCAATAAAGAGCAGCGACCTAAGGGCATCCGCCCGTTCGATGCTTTCCCTGTCGCTTTGCAATGCACGCATGATGTCGCTCGCAGCCTGGCTGTTCCCTTTAAGCACCCGGGTGAGGTTATTGGTAAAAACCAGTTGGTTGCCTGCGCGGAAGCTTAAGAAAATCTCGGGGTAAACCGCGAGTACCAAAGCAAGGCCGGCGGTGATGTAGAACGAGATGGTGAGTTTTTTAAATAATTCCGCCCTGTTAGTAGTGCCAGTAATTACTTCGCTAATCGCCAGTAAAGCGAGTATCGGTACAAACAAGCCCGTTACCGAAAGAATAGATTCTATTGCACGGAATTTATTGTAGAGCGGGAAATAACTAAAGAAGAAATCGGACACATAAGGAAAGGAACTTCCTATCGATAAAAACATCGTCAGCAAAACGGTAGCCAATATCCACCACTTTAATGTGCTTTTAACTACAAATAGTCCGAAAATGAAAAGGAAGCAAATCACGGCGCCAAGATAATGCGGTCCGCTGGTCAGCGGTTTATCGCCCCAGTAGCTGTTAAACTCAAGGCCGATGCCGGCCAATTGCTGCAGTGCATTGCCTACCTGTTCCTGTGGGACACCGGCGTTTACCAAAGCTTTGTTTAGTTCGGAATTAGGGAGGTCAATGGAACTCAGGCCGGTTTCGCCGCCATATGCATCAGGAACCAAAAAAGTAAGGTTTTCGCCAAAGGTTTGGCTATACTCATAGGCATATTCTTTTGGCAGGCCGTTGCTTGGCTCCTTGGTGTGCTGCGTTAGGTTGGATTGCCCGCGGATAGTGTCGGCGCCATATTCGGCGGTGCTCCACAGCAATGAAGCGTTAACCACAACGGATAGAACGATAGCCACACCAACAAACGCAAGCGATTTAAGGAATGCCGGTATGGTTTTATTCCGGATGGCATGGTAAAGCTCCATTATGGCCAGTATCAAAATGGCGATCAACAAGTAATACGTCATCTGGATATGGTTGGCGCGAATTTCGAGCGCGAGGAAAAATGCAAGCAATGAGCCGCCGAGCCAGTATTTCTGCCTTAAAATTAGAAGTAAACTCGCCAGTATAGGTGCAAAAAAGGCAATCGCAAATACTTGATTAGTGTGCCCCGCCTGCACCAGGATAATATTATAGGATGAAAACGTAAAAGCGATGGCACCCGCCGCCGCTATCCAGGGGCTAAGCTTTAAGACCGAAAACAGGAAATAGGCCCCGAACAGCAAAAGCAACACAATATAAAGCGGGTTAGGGAAAGCTGAAACCAATACATTTACAATGCCTGTGGAGATATTATCCGGGTAAGGCGCCCATATCTGGAAAGTGGGCATACCACCATATATCTGGTTGGTCCAAAGGATGGTAGTATCTTTTGCCTTATAATCATTGATTTCTTTTTGGGTCGACTGGGCGCCAACAACATCAACCTGACCTAAGGTTTTCCCCTGGAATGCCGGCGTAAAATAAAAGAAACATATCACGAGGAAGATACCGGCAATCAAAAAATGAATGCCATTGCGCTTGAACCAGTTATTCATTTAAGTTTTTTAAAAGAGGGTAATTTTATTCCCCAAAAATAGAAATTAGATTCAGAATAGGAATTATAAGTTTTTACTGCCGCGGCGTTAATTCAGCGATTTTTAGCGGCGGCCTGGTTACATATAACGGAAGAGAAAGAATACCGCGACAAGGACCGCAAGGCTGAAAATATAGGAATATAAAATGCCTTTATTTTCAAATTCTTCGCGATTGCGACGGATGGTGAAAAAATTATAAACGGCAAGCCCTGCTTCGATGACCCAAAAAAACCAGCTCACATGTTCTTTGTTGCCAAAAAGGCTTAGCGCGCCCACAGTGACTATAAAATTGGCAATGATCAAAAGGACAGAAGGCGGCGTGTTATTGTGCCTGGGCCGCCGTTTAAATATTTCTTCGGGAATCATCGCGTTAATTTATTTTACTTCTTCGTAGTCGATAAAGTCGCCTTCGGAATCAGGTATCGATCCTTTCTTTTTTGTCTTCGGCGGCACAAAATCAACTTTTATTTTACCCTGGCCGGGATTTGGATTGGTATAAGATTGCTGTTGCTGGTTATTCCCCGCACGGTATTGCTGCTGTTGATGATCGTTTGCCCGATATTGCTGCTGCCTTTGCTGTTGTTGCTGGGCCTTATTTACCACATTTTCAAACAATACCGGAACAAATATGCGGAACAACGCTTTCGCGATATAGTAGATGACAATAACGATGATGAGAAAATCTATGAGCTCGCCCATTTTCTAAAAAAATTTAGCCTTCAAATATAAATAATATAACGTCAAAATTGTTTGCCTATGATAAGGCTTTGATTTTTGACAGGGGTATGATGTTGATTGTTACATTGATAGAACCGAATTTGAGAATTTGACAATTTGAAGATTTGAAAATTATTATTACCCATTTTCAAATCTGCAAATCTGCAAATCTGCACATCCGACCATCAAAACTTCTCTTCCATCATTTTCTCCAGCGCAAACATTTCGTCGCGTAATTTGGCGGCTAATAAAAAGTCCATGTCTTTCGCCGCGGCAACCATGTCTTTACGGGTGTTTTCGATGGATTTTTTTAAATCGGCTTTGGTCATGTATTGTACTATCGGGTCAGCGGCTAATGTTACCGTATCCGTTTCCACATAAGCTTTTTGAACGCCACCTTTAAAATCCATCACCGAAGTTTGCTCCATAATTTCTGTCCTGGATTTACCTATGGTTCTCGGTATAATACCATTGTCCAGATTGTACAGAATTTGTTTGTCACGGCGGCGATTGGTTTCATCCATCGTGATCTGCATCGAATCGGTTATTTTATCGGCATACATGATCACCCTGCCGCGGTCGTTACGGGCAGCGCGGCCGATAGTTTGTATCAGCGAGCGTTCCGATCGCAGGAAGCCTTCCTTATCGGCATCCAGAATGGCTACCAGCGATACTTCTGGCAGGTCCAAACCCTCGCGAAGCAGGTTGATACCTATGAGTACGTCAAATTCGCCCAAACGTAAACCGCGTAATATTTCCACACGCTGTAAGGTTTTTACTTCCGAATGGATGTACCGGCATTTGATACCAAGCCGGTCCATATATTTGGCCAACTCCTCGGCCATGCGTTTGGTGAGCGTGGTTACAAGTACCCGATCACCCATTTTTACGGTTTTGTCTACTTCTTCAAGCAAGTCGTCTACCTGGTTGATTACCGGGCGTACATCGATTACCGGATCAAGCAATCCGGTCGGCCTGATCACCTGTTCAACTACCACGCCGCCCGATTTTTCCAATTCAAAATCGCCCGGCGTTGCGCTCACATAAATAGTTTGCGGCGCCAGGCTTTCAAATTCCTGGAAATTTAGAGGCCGGTTGTCCATTGCGGCCGGCAAGCGAAAACCATATTCAACCAATGATATTTTACGCGAGCGGTCGCCGCCGTACATCGCCCTGATCTGCCCAACCGTAACATGGCTTTCATCAATTACCATCAGGTAATCGTCCGGGAAATAATCCAGCAGGCAGAAAGGCCTGGCGCCCGGCTTTCTTCCATCAAAAAACCGCGAATAGTTTTCAATACCTGAACAATAGCCCAATTCGCGGATCATTTCCAGGTCGTAATTCACTCTTTCCTCCAGCCTTTTGGCTTCCAGGTAGCGACCATCATCGATAAACTGTTTTTTACGCATTTCCAGTTCTTCCTGTATGGCCCAGATGGATTGGGTGAACCGTTCGCGCGGCGCCACATACAAATTGGCGGGGAACAACACCATATGCGTCGTTTTCTCCATCGTTTTACCGGTGCTCACATCGAAAGTGCTCAGTTCCTCGATGTCGTCACCAAAAAAGGAAATACGATAAGCGTGATCCATATAAGCCGGGAAAATATCCACCACATCTCCTTTAACTCTGAATGTGCCACGTTTAAAATCGGCGGTTGTACGCGAATACAATATTTCAACCAGCCGATGTAAAAAGGCATTCCGGCTGATGCGTGTGCCCACTGCAAAGCGGAAAACCGAATCCTTAAAATCTTCCGGGTTTCCCATACCGTATATACAGGAGATCGATGAAACCACGATCACATCCCGCCGGCCGGACATCAGCGCCGACGTTGTCCGCAGCCGAAGCTTTTCAATTTCCTCGTTTATCTGCAGGTCTTTTTCGATGTAAGTATTGGTAGTTGGGATGAATGCCTCGGGCTGATAATAATCGTAGTAAGAAACAAAATAATTAACGGCGTTCTCGGGGAAGAACTGTTTAAACTCCCCGTACAGCTGTGCCGCAAGGGTTTTATTATGGCTAAGCACTAACGTAGGCTTCTGCGTTTGCGCAATTACATTAGCAATAGTAAACGTTTTACCTGAGCCGGTAACCCCAAGTAAAGTTTGGAACGGATCGCCTGCGTTTACGCCCTCCACCAGTTGCTTAATAGCCTCGGGTTGGTCGCCGGTGGGTTGATATTGAGAAGTTAAACTGAAATCCATAGATGAAATGCAAAAATACGGTTTTGTTTTTAGTCCGAAAGTCCGGAAGGTCCGAAAGAAGTTTTCGGAGAATAGAACATTCAGCTATAAAACAAAATTAGGGTGCTGTTTTGACAACGGTATGTCAGCAGGAGAGTTGGATTTTTAATTCCTCATTTATCAGTGTATATTTGTTTTTATATAAAAAGACAAAGCGACGTAAAGAGAAAATTTATTTGGCATCGATAAAATTATGAAATTGCAGGTGATAAAAGACGGGAATGGAAATAATGCAGGGATTTTTGTTCCAATTACCGATTGGGATACGATCACTCAAAAACATGAAGATCTTAAAGAGCTGGTAAATATGGAACCTTTACCCAAGAAAAAACTTTCTGAACTTGCAGGTGCGTTGTCCAAAGAAACTGCTGAAGCCATGCTCGAACATATTGCCGAGAGCCGCATGGAATGGGAAGAAAGATTGAAAAAACAGCTTTAACCGATGTATTTGCTGGATACCAACGCGGTTATTAACTATCTTGACGCAACTTTACCTGGTCCCGCAATGCAATTTATCAGCACGATAGTAGATGATAATTGTAATATTTCTGTTATTACCAAAATGGAAACATTAGGCTATGCATTTAAAAACGTATCTGAACAAAGAACGATGGAAACTTTTGTGTCTGGCTCAAATGTGCTGCTTATTAATGATGACGTAGTAAACAAAACCATCGCAATCCGCAAAACAAAAAAAATTAAATTACCTGATGCGATTATTGCAGCTACAGCGCTTGTATATGGTTTTACTTTAATTTCCCGCAATATTTCTGATTTTGTCAACATACGAGGTTTACGGGTTATCGATCCGTTTAGTCGTTTATAAGGTCTTTAAAATCAAGCGGACGACCAGGTTAAACTTCAACACGAACAATGGCTAAAATCATAGTTTGACGTATTATGCCCTATGCGATAAATAAAAATAAATCCGAATTCGAACATCCGAAACGGCGATGCCCTCTTGAACGCCTTGAAAAAATAAGCAATGGTGAAAAATCCGAAATCAAAAAATATAAACATATCTTCTTCGACCTCGACCATACCATCTGGGATTTTGACCGAAATGCGGAAGAGACTTTGTACGAGCTTTACGATATTTATCGCCTCGACGAAATAGGCCTTCCATCGGCAGCAATTTTTATCGAAACCTACACCCGCAACAACCACCAGCTTTGGGCGGAATATCATACGGGCAAAATTACCAAAGACGAGCTTCGCGAAACCCGTTTTAAACGCACATTCCTGGAGTTGGGTGTACCGCCGGAGTTATTACCGGTAGCCTTTGAGGACGATTATGTAAAACTTTGCCCCACCAAAACCAACCTTTTTCCGCATGCACATGAAACGTTGCGGTACCTGCAAGGCAAATACAAGCTGCACCTTATCTCGAACGGTTTTAAGGAATCCTCGGAGATGAAGATCGGCAATACCAATATTGGGGGCTATTTTCAGCATGTCATCATTTCCGAAAATGTTGGCGTTAACAAACCGGATAGGGCTATTTTTGAGCATGCGCTGCAATTAGCAGGCGCCGAAAAACATGAAAGCCTGATGATAGGCGATAGTTTGGAGGCCGATGTGTACGGTGCGCTGAATTTTGGTATCGACGCTATCTATTTTAA
Organism: Mucilaginibacter sp.; assembly: GCA_035656115.1. GTDB lineage: Bacteria > Bacteroidota > Bacteroidia > Sphingobacteriales > Sphingobacteriaceae > Mucilaginibacter. Next base: position 21,634 of record DASRTD010000342.1, on the reverse strand, counting down.
TCCTTTCAATGCGCCAAAGCCAGATGATGTGCCGTTACAGGTAACGCATTTGAAAGAATTGCTGGAATTATTATAGCGCAGCAAGGTTATAATTTATCCGCGCTCTTGTAATTTTGTACTTTTCCCAGTTTAAATTCACATATGCGCATCACCCTCATCGGTTCCGGAAATGTGGCTACCCACCTGGCGGCGGCATTTAAAAATGCAGGTCACCGGATAGTGCAGGTTTACAGCCGCGATATGCAACGCGCTGCTTTGCTGGCCTATCATGTAAACGCAGAACCGATCAGCGATTTGCGACACATCGACGCTGAAACTGATTTGTTTATTATTTCTGTAAAAGACGATGCCATCGCGCCGGTAGCAAACCACCTGGCCAACTTCAAAAAACTGACGGTGCATACGTCAGGCGCGACAGATATGGAAAGCTTAGCCGCTGTCATTCCGCAAGCTGGTGTTTTTTACCCGCTGCAAACTTTTAGTAAAGAAAAGGAAATCGACTTTTGGTCGGTACCGCTTTGTATTGAAGGGGTTGATGAAGCGGTAACCAGTGAATTGGAACATCTTGCGCAAACCATCAGTAACCGCGTTTACCGGATCAACTCCAATCAACGTAAAACCCTTCACCTTGCGGCTGTTTTCGCCTGCAATTTTCCGAACTATTTGTATGATGTGGCACGGAACCTTTTGGCAAAGAACAATATGGAATTCGAGTTACTGCGACCGTTAATACTCGAGACAGCGCAAAAAGTGCAGGATAGTTTGCCGGCTGACCTGCAAACCGGCCCGGCCGTAAGAGAGGATGAACTGACGATGGCCAACCACCTGCAAATGCTTGAAAACGAACCGCAATTGAAAATGATATATGAGCTGTTAAGTCAGGGTATTATCACAAACCGAAAACCGCGACACTGACCCATCGTAATTTTGTTACTTTTGCGGCAATGGACATTTTTAAAGTAAAGATAAACTTTGAGGAGAAGGGGCTGCAAAGTATAGAGCTGCCGATAGCTGAAGGGGAATCGGTGCTTGACGTTTGCCTGGAGAACGGCGTTGAACTGCAGCACAATTGCGGCGGCGTATGCGGCTGCAGTACCTGCCAGGTTTATGTGAACAAGGGGATGGATAACATCCAGGAAATATCTGACAAGGAAGAGGATTTTATCGACCGGGCGGTTAACCCGCGCATTAATTCGCGCCTGGGCTGCCAATGTGTGATCATCGATGGCGATATAGAAGTAACTTTACCCGATCAGACCGGTTTCCTTGGTCATTAAACGTATTTTCTAACGCGATTTTAAGCTTTTAGCTATAAACAAATGACAGAGAACAAATACAGCCTGCCCATTCACTGGAGCGATCACGAAGATATCGCCATGGAGCTTTATGAAAAGTTCGGTGATGATTTTGACGAATCGAAAATATATCGCATCCGCTTTACGGATCTGCTGGAATGGATCCTTGCCTTGCCCAATTTCGCCGGCACACGCGAACAATCCAACGAGGGTCACCTGGAACAGATCCAATCCGCCTGGGTATACGAGTGGCGGGATAATCAGTAGTCAGTTGGCAGTTATTAGCCGGCAGTTTGCTTAATCGGTGAAATCAAAAAAAATCGGTGTAATCCCAAACAAAAATCGGTGTAATCCCCCCAAATAATGGAGTCATTCCTCAACAAACTTAAAGACATAACCACCTTCATTTTTGATGTGGATGGTGTACTCACCGATGGCACTATCTACGTATCCGAAGAAGGTGTACAAAGCCGGGCTTTTAATATTAAGGATGGTTACGCCCTGCAACTTGCGGTAAAATGCGGGTATAACGTATGTGCTATTTCGGGCAGCCGCTCAAAAAGCGCATTGTACCGGTTAAATGGCTGGGGGGTAAAAGATGTTTACCTGGGCATGCATACCAAAGTTGAAAAGGTTAAACTTTATTTCGAAGAAAAGCACGTGCTGCCTGAAAAGGTATTGTACATGGGCGACGACATTACTGATTTGGAAGGCATGAAACTGGTCGGCCTGCCGGTTTGCCCCGCCGATGCGGCCGAAGAAATAAAGGCCATCAGTAAATACGTTTCGCCTATCAGCGGCGGTAAAGGCTGCGCCCGGGATATAATTGAGAAAGTGCTGAAAATACAGGACAAGTGGCTGAACGATAACGCCTATAGCTGGTAGGTTTTTTCGTCCATGGTCGATAGTCCATGGACCATGGAAATTTTCGTTAAGCTATGATCACCACTGACAAACTATAAACTTCCATGGACTATGGTCTATGGACCATCGACCAAAAAATGAAACTCATTCTCGCATCCAAATCACCACGCCGGCAGGAACTTTTAAGGCTGATGGATATTGATTTCCGCATTGTATTGAAGGAAGTTGATGAATCCTACCCGGCAGATTTGAAACCTGAAGGAGTTGCCGTTTATATTGCAGAAAAAAAAGCAAAGGCTTTTGACGAATCGGTAGGTGACGAAATTGTTTTGACCGCTGATACCATCGTTTGTGTTAACAACCAGATACTTGGCAAGCCTGAAAACGCCGAACAGGCTATTGAGATGTTGCAAACACTGTCAGGCAGGATGCACCATGTTATTACAGGGGTTTGCCTGCTGCATAAACATGTGTACCATAGCTTTTATGATGTTTCGGAAGTTTATTTTGGCGAATTGACTGATGAGGAAATCGAAGAATACGTGCACAAATACCAACCTTTTGACAAAGCGGGATCTTATGGTATACAGGAACACATTGGGCTCATTGGTATTGAACGCATCAATGGCTCATACACAAATGTCGTTGGATTGCCGACTGAGAAATTGTATAGGGAGCTCCAAAAACTGTAGAGACGCGATACTTCGCGTCTCCCGCTTGGCATTCCAAGTTTGCATTCCCACAAAGGCAATCCTCAAGCCCAAATCACTAAGATTCAGCTATACACGAAAAGACGCGAAGTATCGCGTCTCTACGGGAGCGCTATCGTATTATTCTTCCTGTTCATATCCGGCAGCGCCGCGTCCGGGTCAACGGTAACGCTTTCAGCTTCCGTCGTCGTGGGAATCACAAAAGTTATCGCCTTGTTTTGCAGCCAGGTTTCAACGGGCAGATTCATGCGTTTTTTGGTTCCATCTTTCAGCTTAACCTCAACGGCAAAGGGCATGGCCATTTGTTCCTTGTTGGCAACAGTAACCTGTATGCCCTGTTTGGGGTCACCATTTACATATTTGGCATCGATAAGCGCCAGGTCAAGCGGCCAGTTGTGATAAAACCAGCCGTTCCAAAACCACGACAGATCTTCGCCGCCACCATTATCCATCGACCGGAAAAAGTCCTCCGGCTGCGGGTGCTTATAAGCCCAGTTGCGGATATAATTCCGGAATGCATAATCAAAACGGTCGTTGCCTAAAATCTGCTCGCGCAACAGCACCAGGCCAAATGCGGGCTTAAAGTACTCGATCGGGTGGCGGTATTTTTCCGGAACGGCATCGGCAGCGGTGATGATGATCGGTGCATTGGGATCAGCGATAGTCGGGACGATCTCATCCGCCGGGTTGCCCTTGCCGGGTGCGTATTCGCCATCTCTTTTGGGCGCGTATTCGCCGTGGTTGAACGCATCGGCGGCGTAAACGTCAATAAAAGTGTTAAAGCCTTCGTCCATAAAGGCGTAACGCCGCTCGTCGCTGCCTACGATCATCGGGAACCAGTTATGGCCGATCTCGTGCGCGGTTACCCAATACAATTCGCCGCCTTTGTCGGTATATCCATCGAACACAATCCCGGGGTATTCCATTCCCCCCGCAATGCCGGCCTCATTAACCGCAACAGGGTAGGGGTACACAAACCATTTTTCCGAAAAATATTCGATCGATTTTTTCAGGTATTCGGTGGCCCTGCCCCAGGCATCATTGCCTGCGCTCTCAACAGGATATACCGACATGGACAACGATTTTTTCCCGCCAGGCAGGTTAACCCGTGCCGCATCCCAAACATAAGCCCTTGAAGCGCCGAAGGCAACATCGCGGGTGTTGTTCATCCGGAAGTGCCAGGTAAGCGAACCGCCTGTTTTAGGCCGCGAGGAGGCCTGGGTAACCTCCTCTGCGCTGCGGACCATAATGGTTTTGTCGCTGTTGCGGGCTTCGTTCAGCCGTGCGATTTGTTTGGTGGTAAGCACTTCGGCAGGGTTAAGCAATTCGCCCGAACCGCCGATGATCATATCCGACGGCAGGGTTACTTTATAATCGATGTCGCCATATTCCAGGTAAAACTCGCCGGGGCCAAGGAAAGGCAGTGTGTCCCAGCCGTGGCTATCGTCATAAACGCACATCCGTGGGAACCATTGAGAGATCTCGTAGATCTTGCCGTTTTTCGTATCGAAATAATCATTCCTCCCGCCAAAATTACCGGGAATGATATAGCTGTATTGAATTTTTATAAGCAGAGCGCTGCCTGCCGCCACGCTTTTCGGCAGTCTAAGCTGCATGCGCGTGTCGCTGATGATAAAATCGACCTTTGTGCTCTTCTTACCATTGCTGATGCTGACCGATTTGATGTCATAGCCATTTGTATGTTGGGTCGCTGCAAAGCCGGTTAAGTAGTTGGAGCGCGCATCGGGTTTGTAGGCGTTCTGGTCAAGCTGCAGCCAAAGAAACGGCAATGCATCCGGACTGTTGTTGGTGTATTTTATCTGCTCGGTGCAGGAGATGCTTTTTTTAATGGTGTCCAGCGCGGCATTGAGCGTATAATCCGCGCGGTTTTGCCAGTATTTTGGGCCTGGCGCTCCACTCGCCGAATGAAAATCTGTGCCCTTATCTTTATAAAACATCGGCGAAAAAAGCTCCGATGGTTTATAGCTGGAAGATATTGTGTCGTTGGTTGTCGTGCGCGTTCTTCTGCGCTGGCCATGTGCCGAAGTAACAAAAATGGAAAGCAGGATAACGCAGATCGTTCTAAATTTCATGTGTCAGTTTGATAGGGGGGCAATATACAAAGGATGGGGCTGATTTTGGGCCCCTGGGATGGAAGTATGCCATAAATGTTTTGTAAAATATTTGATGCTGGCTTATGGAAAAGTGCTGTGTGGTGCATCTTCATTAAAAAAGCGCTTATCATGATCAATGTTAAAAGTATTTCGATCCCAACACCCTGCAGCCAGTCGTGGCAACAAATGGAAATAACAGGAAACGGCCGCCATTGCGCCCACTGTGCCAAAATCGTCGTCGATTTTTCAAAAATGACAAATGATGAAATACTGGCTTTCCTGGCGGGGACCAGCAACGTTTGCGGCAGGTTTAACGAATTTCAACTACCAAATCTCAACTACCAGCTTGACCTGGAAAATCAACCAAAAAGGCTGGACTGGAAAAAATGGGTCGCAGCAGTTGGTTTATTAGGTACAGCATTGGCCAACCGGGCGATGGCGCAAACCACACCGGCTAACCAGATAACTGTACAGCAAACCCCTGGAGAGCGTTCGCGACGAGTTGATATGCTGGGCAAGGTTGCCGTTACGGGTACGATAACGCAGTATTTAACCGGTGTTGTTATTGGCGCCGATGATAAACTTCCGGTTGTTGGGGCGTATGTTAAAATAAAGGGTACCAAAACCGGTATTCAAACTGATACCCTGGGCCGGTTTAAGCTTCCCAATGGTGGCGCACCGCTTGTGCTTGTTGTCAGTTATATCGGCTATCAAACGAAGGAACTGGAAGTATCTACCGCTAACAGAAGGGGAATTACCATCACTATGCAGCCTTCGCAAGCAGTTCTGGGCGAAATTGTAATCATCAAAACAACCTCAGTACAATCCCGTACCCTGATGCTTTACCAGTATATGCCCTGGCCCATCAATAAATTATTTAAGTGAACGCGGGAAACGCGTCCGCTTATATCAGTGAATAAGCAATTATCATGTACAACATCAAAAGTATCAGCATACCAACACCCTGCCACCAATCTTGGCAGCAAATGGAAACAAGGGGAAACGGCCGCCATTGCGCCCACTGTTCCAAAATCGTCGTTGATTTTTCTAAAATGACGAATGACGAAATACTGGCATACCTGTCGGGGACCAGCAACGTCTGCGGCAGGTTTAGCCAAATCCAACTGATGGGAATTAACGATCAGCTAAGCGTTAGAGAGCCGACAAAAACCTATCGCTGGAAACGCTGGCTGATCGCTGCCAGCCTCTTTAGCTCCGGATTGATAAGCAAAGCTTATGCGCAAACAATGCCATCGGCTGGTTGGACTATCCAGCAAGCGCCGGCCGATAGCGCCCGCATAAAAATTGCGCCTGCAGACAGCTCAGGCATAAAACCAATGATTTACCATGTTTCCGGCGACGTAATCGGCTCTGACGACAAGTTGCCTGTTGTAGGGGCAACTGTTCGCATAAAAGGGACAGCTATTGGCGCTGTAACCGATGTGCAGGGCCACTTTCAATTTGCCGTTCAAAAGCTAAAGGCAGTTTTGGTTATAAGTTATATTGGCTATGAAACAAAGGAAGTTAAAGTGTCATTTGAAAAAACCAGCGATTTGAATATTACGCTAAAACTCAGCCCGTCGTTTTCGGGCTTATTGGAAATTACACCGCGTCAGCCATCGTCGCGGGTTGAAATGTTTTATCAATACATGTCATGGCCGATAAATAGATTATTTAAGTGATGTGTGGGAAAATCCAGTCATTTCCGCCAACACCCCCTCCTTCAATGAGTACGTTGACATCATAACCTCACTAATCCCCAACTTTTCAATAACAAACCGCGCAAGCAGTGAAGCAGTAACGATCATATCTATCCTGATTGAAATAATACCTGCCATTTCGATGCGCTGTTGATGCGACGACGGGATTATTTTTTCTATCAACCCGAGCAACTCTTCCTGGTTAAAGGCGTATTGTTTTGTTTGCTCGAGATTAAAGTGATGGCCCTTTGTCTGTTCAATTACCACGGCGTAGCTTTCGAATACACCTGCCGAACCGATCAAATTTTTAACCGGGTATTTTTTTGCTGCCGCGAAAAGGCTTTGCAGGCAATCTTTTAAATAAAGGTATAAGGCATTGATCGAATCGGGTGGTATCGGATCGGTACGGTGGAAGCGGTCCATCAGCCTTGCCGCGCCAATCTCAAAGCTTTGTTTCCAAAAGATTTCCTTGTTGTTGCAGATAATAAACTCCGTACTACCACCGCCAATGTCGACAATAAGGCTATTCTTAGATGTCAGGCATCCCGCAGCGCTTATCCCCAGGTAAATAAATATAGCCTCCTGGTCGCCATCAATAATTTCGATGGCGATGCCCGTTTTTTCCTCCACGTCTGAAATGAAATCCGGCCCGTTCGATGCATTGCGCAACGCGGAAGTTGCGATCGCCCTGACCTCGGTTACATTGTTTTGGCTGATCAGCTGACGGAACCGCACCATGGTTTGAATACCCCGGTCAAAAGCAGCGGCCATAATATATCCTTTGTTAATGCCGCCCTCGCCCAGCTTAACAGCTTCCTGCTCATGAATGATGGTTTCAGCACCATCCGCGATAAGCAGGTGAAACATATTGGTGCCGAGATCCATCACGGCAAGGCGCTTATTCATGCTGCAAAAATAACCAATCGGCCAACTGTTTGGGAGTGCTAAACCAAATCCGAAATCGATCCCGCACGTGCGGGACGAAATTCTTCACTATTCTTTATAAAAAAACCACTTCGCCAGTTCTTTGTAGCTCGCTTTTTTGCCGTACATTAAAATACCAACCCGGTAAATTCTGGCTGCAATGTAAGTGGTAAAAATAAACCCAACTATCATTAGCGTCATGGACAAGCCCAGCTGCCAAGCTGGCACATTATAGGGTATACGCACCATCATGGCCACCGGCGCCGATAGGGGGATCATCGATAACCAAACTGCCAAAGGGCTGTCGGGCACCATGAACAAATAGGAAACGGACAGGATGTAGGTAAACAGCAGCGGAAGCGTGATCGGGAACATGAATTGCTGCGTTTCAGTTTCGCTATCCACAGCCGAGCCCACTGCAGCAAAAAGGGCGCTGTAAAATAAAAAGCCTGTTATCCAGTAAAACAGGAAGCACAATAATTCATACCCGGCATTCGCTCCAAGGCTATGGAGAAATGAATACAAAGCCGCGTTGGTTGGCGATGTATTACCACCAACAATATAGCTGATGCCGGCCGAGAGTGTTATCCACAAAACAAATTGCGTGAGGCCCACCAACCCAACGCCGATAATTTTGCCCATCATCAGCTGAAATGGTTTTACCGACGAAACGATCACCTCGATAATGCGATTGGTTTTCTCCTCAATAACACCGCGCATTACCTGGGCGCCGTAAATAAACAGCGATATGTAAATAAGTACAGCGCCTGCGAAACTAAGTGCATAAGTGGCGCCGATATTGGTGCTTTGCTCGCCTGATGCGGTCATTTCTGTCGATTTAATAACAATATTGCTCCTGATTTTATGCAAACGTGCTGTGTCAATGCCGACCTTTACCATAACGGCGCCGGTAGCGATATCATTCATTTGCCCCTGTATGTAGTCAGTTAAGGACAACGTTGTTTTTTTTCTGGCAAAAAGCAAAACTGAATCCTTTACGTTTTTTCGGATTTCCAACACAAGGTCGTCATCACTTTTTAAACTTTTTTTTGCCTGATCGACTGATTGGTTTGGATAAAGGTACCGGACGTATGGGGTGTTTTTAAAATTCCCCTTGAAAGTCCCTACGCTGTCAATTACATTTACATAATGTAGCGTGTTGTCCTTTTGATTGGCAACCAGGGCAATTACGGCAAACATTCCTGCAAAAAGTGCAGGCACCAGCAGGGTCATTATAATGAAGGCTTTTTTGCGTACCCTGGTAATATATTCGCGTTGGATAATGAGTAATATCTTGTTCATGGCTCAGGCGATTTTGCTTACTTTTTCAATAAATATTTCGTTCATGCTCGGGATAACCTCGTGCAGCATATTAATGCGTGTTTTTGGCATCAGGTATTGCAGGATATCGTTTGAGGTGGAACCTTCCTTCAGCTTTACCTTGATGGTGTGCAGGTTATCCTCCCCGGCCGTCTCGGCTACCACTTCAAAGGGTGCAGTACCGTTTAGGCTCAGCTGCTGGCCTTCATATTCCACCATGTAAACGTTGTTGCGGTAAGCACCTTTGATATCTTTTAGCGGGCCCTCGAGTATTTTTTTGGACTTATTGATCAGTACAATGGCATCGCACAGTTCCTCAACCGATTCCATCTGGTGCGTCGAAAAAAGGATAGTTGCGCCCTTGCGGTTCAATTCCAGTATCTCGTTTTTAATAATTTCGGCATTCACCGGGTCGAATCCGCTGAAAGGTTCGTCGAGGATGATCAGGTCGGGTTCATGCAGCACCGTCGCCACAAACTGCGCCTTCTGCTGCATCCCTTTAGAAAGCTCCTCTATCTTCATCTTCCACCAGGTTTCCATGCCCAGCTTGGCAAACCAAATTTTTAGGCGTTTGGTTGCTTCGTCGCGGCTAAGCCCTTTAAGCCGCGCCAGGTAGATCATCTGTTCGCCGATCTCCATTTTTTTGTAGAGGCCACGCTCCTCGGGCAAATAACCCATCCGCTCGATATGGGATTGATCGAGCTTTTGGCCGTTAAAATAGATTTCGCCTGAATCGGGCGCCGTAATTTGGGTGATGATGCGGATAAGCGAAGTTTTGCCGGCGCCGTTCGGCCCTAAAAGGCCGAATATCTGCCCGCTTTTTACTTCTAAACTTACATCGCTTAATGCCGTGTGCCCGGCATATTGTTTAACAATGTTGCGGATGCTTAGCATGGATAGGTTGTTATCAGTTAATGATTTGTATTTAGATGGATAGATGGTGATAAAGTTACATTTTAGTTGATTAAGTTGATTGGGTTGAATGAGTTGATTAGGTTAAGTTTTTGTTTCCTCCTTCCCTGTTTCCCCACTGTTTGTGTCCTCACAGACAGCTTTTTGATCCCGTTTTTGATTCCCCAATGGACCAAGAAACCTCAAATTGCCCTAAACGAAAGTCGTCTGTGAAGACACAGACTCCGGAGGGTGAGCAGAATTTTTACAAAGATTTTTTGCAAACCCAATCAACTTAATCTAACTTACCTGCCTGCCGGCAGGCAGGCTCAACTCAATAAACCAATTAAACCTATGCTTAAAAAAGCGGGATTGTTATTGCTGATGTTTTGCTGCGTTATAAGCGTCTTGGCTCAGAGAAAGCCGCCGGTTAACCTCATTTTCGACAGCGACATGGGCCCCGACTACGACGACGTGGGTGCCATCACGGTCCTGCATAACTATGCCGACAAAGGAGATATAAAAATACTGGCGACCATGGCCAGCACCAAATACGACGGCGTCGCTGGTGTTTTAAACGTGTTCAATACCTATTTTAACCGGCCCGATCTCCCTGTTGGTGTGCCAAAGGGCGATGCCCAAACCCTGCGCGACTGGCAGCACTGGACCGATACCCTGCTGGCCAGGTATCCCCATAAAATAAAAACCAATAATGAAGCCTGGGACGCGGTACGGTTGTACCGCAAAATACTGTCCGCACAACCCGACAATAGCGTTACGATAGTGACTATAGGATTTTTAACCAATCTGTCGAACCTGTTAAACACCAGCGCTGACGAGTACTCATCTTTAAACGGCAATGAGTTGGTTAAAAAGAAAGTAAAACTATTGGTGTGTATGGGCGGAAAATTTCCGTCGGGATATGAATTTAATGTGATGAAGGACGCGAAAGCCTCGCAAAATGTGTACGCCATTTGGCCGACGCAAATCATTTTCAGCGGCTTTGAAATAGGGGCAAAGATAAAAGTCGGGTTGCCGCTGATCCACAATACCGCAATCAAAAACAACCCGACAAAGGATGTTTTCCGCATCAGTATCCCCATGGCAAAAGAAGATTCTTTGGGACGGATGAGTTGGGACGAAACCGCAGTGCTGGTCGCTATAAAAGGTTATTCTAAATGGTATACGCTACACCCCGGTCGTATAACAGTAGCAGAGGATGGAAAAGATACATGGGATGACAGCGGAACCAGCCAGGCTTATTTGGTTGAAAAGGTGGATTATCACCAAGTGCAGGATTTAATTAATTCACTGATACAACATCAGGCGGTCAGAATGAAAAAATAATCAGGTTCGATTATTTGACCGGTTCATTGCCGTCGGCTTTAGCCGACCGATAAATAAAAATGCAAAAGCGGCTTTAGCCAAAATTGACGCGCTCATTTTGAATTATTCAGAAAACAAAAAATGACCTATCTCACTACAAAGTGCAGAAGTATATTCGCACTGCTACTATTATTTCCGGCGCTGTTGAACGCCCAATCGATAAAAATCGTCACCAACCAGGTGGGCTATGAATCCGGCAAAGCCAAACGGGCAATAATTGTGGCCGATGAGAAACTGAACATCACCCAATTCCAACTTGTCGACGCCAACACGGGCAGCCCGGTATTCACTGGTAAACCCGTTTACAGTGGGCCGGTAGACAAATGGAAGCACTTCCAGTTCTGGACGATAGATTTCAGCAGTTACACCACTCCCGGAAAGTACAGGCTAACAGCGACAATGTCCAAAGGTACGATCTCCTCCTATCCCTTTTCTATCGGCGACGGCATACTTGAAAAAGCAACCGTATCTGATGTGGTTTATTATTTTAAAGGGCAACGCAGCTCAGGCTTGTTTGATAAAGCCGACCGGCATATCGCCCTTGCAGGTACAACCGATACAGTGGATGCCCATGGTGGCTGGTATGATGCGACCGGCGATTATGGCAAACACCTGTCGCACCTGTCTTTCTCAAACTATTTTAACCCGCAGCAAATTTCTTTTACAGACTGGAGCTTATTTAAAACTTACGAACTGTTGTCGCATCGGCTGGGTACAGATTTCCGGCAAATCGACCGGCGCATTTTGGATGAAGCCATGTACGGAGCCGACTACCTAACCCGGCTGCATGTAAAAGGACAATCTTTTTATCGTTCAGTTGGTGCGCCCGGCCCCGGCAAACTGCCGCAGGACCGCCGCATCGGCCCGGACGAAGGTAATTATCGCATTAAAGCCACGAAAGATCAATCGTTCACCAGCAAACCGGCCGCCAAAAGTTGGCGCAGCTACCAGGCAAGCTACCGGTCGGGTGCGGGAATGGCTATCGCTGCCCTGGCCCTGGCTTCGACTTATAGCGTCAGCGGCGATTACAGCAATGCAGACTACCTCAAGGCCGCCGAAGACGCATTCGCCTTCCTGGAAAAGGAAAATTCGGCAATGGACTATGATGGTAAAGAAAATATCCTCGACGATTATTGCGCCTTAAGCGCTGCCACTGAATTGTTCAGGGTGACACAAAAAGATGTTTACCAAAAAGCTGCCGAAAAGCGGGCCAACAATTTGATCAACCGCCTTGCCTCATGGCAAAGCTATAGAAACTACTGGCGGGCCGATGATAAGGACCGCCCGTTCTTCCATGCCGCTGACGCCGGACTGCCCGTAGTTAGCCTGTTAAATTACTACCCGCTGGCATCAGCTAACATGCAAGCCAAAATAAAAAATGCGGTTAAAGCGTCGATGGAATTTGAGCTGAACACCACACGCGAAGTAAACAATCCCTTCGGCTATAGCCGGCAACTGGTGCAGGATACGCTTGGCAATCGCCGAACCTCATTCTTTTTTCCGCATGGCAGTGACGCCGCACCATGGTGGCAGGGTGAAGACGCCCGCCTGGCCTCAATAGCTGCTGCCGCACGCATGGCAGCAGCTGTTTTTAAGGACGATACAGCTTTTCACGATCAACTCGACAGCTTTGCCCTCGATCAACTGAACTGGATACTTGGTTTAAATCCTTTTGATGCCAGTATGCTACAGGGAACCGGGCACAATAACCCCGGTTATGGCTTTTTTGGTACAACAGAATATACCAACGCACCCGGCGGCATCGTAAACGGCATAACATCCGGTTTTGAAAACGAAGACGATATTGACTTCAACCTGCCGTATACCCAAACCCACAAAGATGCCGATTGGCGCTGGGCCGAGCAATGGCTGCCACATACGACCTGGTATTTATTGGCGGTATCGTTGCAGGATTAGATGTGCAAAATCTGGGTCTTTGAATCAACCCTTGTACAGACGTATCGCATACGTCTTATGAATAAATGAATGCCACGAGACGCAAAATGTTGCGTCTCTACGTGGATTTCCTATTTATAATCTCCCTTATCGACGCCAGATGATGATCGTCGTGCTCAGCAACAAAGTAAGCCAGGTCGATCACCCGCATCGGTGTTTTTAGCCGGGGGTGAAGTGCAGCGTGAAGCAACTCACCTTCATCAAGGCTCATCAGCCTGGCGACCAGCCGGCCACGTTCCTGCCTGAAATTATCGAGCAAGGTGCTCAGTGGTGTTTCATTGTGATCGGCCTCATGTGTCTTTTTGTTTGTCAGGTCAGCGGCACTGAGCTCGGGCTCACGGTTTATAAAATCATCCAGCCGGCCCGACCACAGCGGCTCCAGGTCAGACAGGTGGCCTATTTCCTCCTTAATGCTCCATTTGCCTTGCGGCTTAATGGTAAGCAGTTGTTCATCCAGCCCGCTTGTCATTTCTTCAACCCGTGCCGGGGTGCCGGCCAATCTTTCGATGATTGCCGGCAGCACGCCGTTATCTTCCATCAAAGGGAATTTTCTTTTAAACCATTCTGTCCGTTGCATATTGTTAATTTTTTAGGTTGATCATAATAGCCTGACCAAAGCTATGAGCAATTGGCAAGGCCGGCGTCAAATCATCGTCAAAACTCGACCGCAATAAATTAAATGGCGGCAACTTTTGATTTCCTGCCAAATAAAACACAATTTTATTGGGCCAATCAAAAACCAAAGATCTATGAGAAAATATTTCGCCGCGCTGTTGTTCTTATTTATTTTTTGCGCAAGCCATTTATTCGCACAGCAGGCTCCCGACAGCACCTTCATCGTCAAAGGATTTGCCATTGCAGCGCCAAAACCCAGCGGCCTTGATGACTTCGTGAAATTCATCAACGAAGAACTTGCACCAAGAAAGATCAATACACTGATCCTCCGGGTCGATTTCAACTATCAATTCAAAAGCCACCCCGAGCTGCGCGATTCTGCTGCCTTGTCAAAAGGGGATGTTAAAAAGATTCTGGAGGCATGTAAAAACAACGGTATTGCTATTATCCCTCAGATCAACTTGCTGGGACACCAAAGCTGGGCAAGCAAGCTGGGTAAGCTGCTGGAGGTTTACCCCCAGTTTGACGAAACGCCATGGGTAAAAATGCCCGCGGCGAAGGACTACAAATGGCCAAACGACGATAAGCTATACTGCAAAAGCTACTGCCCGCTGTACCCCGGTGTGCACAAAGTGGTGTTTGATTTAGTGGACGAGATTTGCGATGTTTTTGAAGCCAAAGCCTTTCATGCCGGTATGGACGAAGTGTTTTATTTAGGCGAAGACAAATGCCCCCGCTGCGCCGGCCGCGACAAAGCTGTACTTTTTGCCAACGAGGTACAAACCATCCGCGACCACCTGGCCGAAAAAGGCCGCGAGCTGTGGATTTGGGGCGACCGCCTGATCGACGGCCGTGCAACCGGCATCGGCGAATGGGCGGCAAGCTATAACGACACCTACCGCGCTGTGGATATGATCCCCCGCGACGTGGTGATCTGTGACTGGCAGTACGACGAGGATAACCAAACCGCCGTTTATTTTGCCCTGAAGGGCCTGCGCGTGGTAACCTGTGCCTGGAATCATCCACAGGTTGCCGTAAACCAGGTTGAGGACATTTACCGTTCGAGAAAAATATCCAGTAAGGAGATGCGATACCGCTTTTATGGCGTCGCTGAAACCGTTTGGTCGAACCCGCCGCAGTTTTTGAATGCTTTTTATGGGAAAACACCAAACACCAGGGGAGATAACACGGAAGCAAATTGCTTTAAGGTGCTGTTTGATAAGGTAGGTGAACTGGATCAGCAAGTGGCAGCTTCGAAGTAAAATTACCGGGTGTTCAAGTGTTCAACTGAGTTGAAAATTGAACACATTGAACACTATTATGTTAAGTAGAAATAGCGATCATTTAATTGATAATGAAGAACTTAAATAATTTACCTAAATATTCCCATCAAGATCTGCCACAAAAAAGCGTTCATTTTTTGAGCACCAAATGAACACCAAAATGAAGTCTGGACCTATGTCTATCCCTGGAAAAAGTTGACACTTTTGGTTTATAATCCTGATGTAGATTCACACATTACCTGGTATTAAGTATAAAAAAAGTTATGCCGAAACAAGTTCGGCATAACTTCAGGAAGGAGTTTGTCGCCTCTTTAACACCATTCAAACGACCATCATAACATCCGTTGAATCCCATCAAAATGCTCGCGAATGCCCGTCAAGCGACCTCGAAACGCATACAAACAGCATCGAAAAATTTTTCACCAGGCAAAAAAACGTTCATTCTTGAATACCAAATTGAACACCCCAAATTTGCAGAACGGACATTTTAAATAACAAAATGTTGGTTCAAGGTTGCTCATTAGCGGCTTCAAACGGCGGTTCAACGCCGTTTCTTAAAAAATCCACCATCCTTTTTAAAATAAAACAGGTAGCCAGCAAAACTACCAGCATGCCCAGGTCGCCGGTGATGCTGATTAGTTCATTGTTAAAGTTCGTTGCAATTAACATTACCAATAGCCTTGGAAGTGTGACAAGGCCTATCCCCGCACCAAAAAACCTGAAGGGCGCACGCACTGCAGATGCCTTTATGAAAAATGAACGGAAAGCAACTAACGGGCTAATGACTTCCGCGAGTATACCGAGCCAATTGGAGTAGCCGTCGTGCAGCAAACGTGGGAAAATATTATCAATGACGCTGATAACGAGCACGCCGGTAAACATGGTATAGGCCGCCACAATAGCGGTAGCTTCATTAAAAAACATCAGGATCCGGATAAAACAGATAAGCGCCAGGATAAAAAACAGGCAATACTCAGCCAGGAGGATATTAATCAATGGACCCCTGTATCCGCCAAGCAAACATAAGAAGAGCACGCCGAAAACAAGGATATTGCCGATGCTTGCATAAAAAAGGATGCTGGTATTTCTTAAAGTAACTTTCACAAATTGTACGGTATTTATTGGCGGGCTAAACTACGCAACAACCCGCTGAAAACAAAAAGCCGCTACCCTGGGGGGTACGGCTTTAAAACAAAGCTAAAAACTGATTTTATTAACTATTTACTTGCTGATTCAGGTTCGTTGGCGCTGCTTTGTTTTTTCGACGCCCACTCCTGTTTAACTTTTTCAAAATCCTTCCTGAAGTTTTCATTCGCGAAAAGCATATTGACGAACTGGCGCGCAAATATGCGCGAACCTTCGCAATCACTTGGATAGTGAACACCGATGATCTGGCGGGCCCTCGACATTTCGTAAGCTTTCGCCATAAAAAAGTCGGTAAACTCCGGCGCCAGTTCCTGGTAAATAAAGGCGCGGATATACGCGTAGGTAACATGCCCGCTTGGGTACGACGAGGCGCGCGATTCCTCCAGGTCGTGTATTTTTGGTTCGATAATATACGGACGCACGCGGGCATATTTAAATTTTAACGACCACAAAAAATAGTCGCCGTCGCGTTCCACTTTATCCATGAGCGAATCGGTGAGGGGTAGTTTTTGAGGATCGGTCCAATAACCGATCAGGCGGCCGACATCACTGGGGCTTTCGGGGTTGTCCGACATGTAAATACTGGTGGTGATATCCTGCAAAGTCCTGCTGTATTGCAGCGAGAGCAGATAGTTTAGTTCAGCCCGTGTTTGTTCCGAACTGTTTGCCGGCGGCGCCGGAATTTTAAAATCGTTTAACGTTACATTGGTCAGGTAAACCGGTTTTGCGCTCAGCACCTTGTCTGCCCAGGCCTGGTCAAACGGAAACCGGAGTTTATCTACATCAAGGTTAGGCGCTTTTGGCGCCGCGCTTAGGGACGCAAACGTCTTATAGTTTCCCCTGACCGGGGTTAAGGGCTGGCTGGTTTGTGCATGAGCAATTATTGGCGCCAGGTTAACGACAACCAAAAGCGCCAGGCTTGTTTGTTTAAGGAGTTTTGCAAGGCGTTTTAATGAAGCCGTACAAACGGCAGGTATTTTCATCGTTTTCATAATTTTTTATTTTGGATGAAATTACCCCGCGCCCGGTGATAAAAGTTGTAAATAATGACTGACTTTAGCGAGGATCGTCCCTATAAAACAAGGAAAAGGGTTCCGACTCCACATTAAATATTTTACTTATCCCTGTACATAATAAAACCTCTGTCTTCTTTTGAAAAACCCAGTTTGGGATAATACTCCATGGCTGTTGGGACAGATAGCAATAAGATCATGGATTGCCCGCCAAGTTTCTCTTTTGTAAGTTCGACAAGTTTCCTGCCGATCCCTGATCCTTTGTAAGCCGGGTTTACGGCAAGGTCAGCCAGATAACAGCTCCAAACCCAATCGGTAATCGACCTGGAAACGCCGACTAATTTCCCGTTGTCCCATGCAGTGATGACCAGATTTGAATTTTCATACATTTTCCTTATCCGTTCCTTATCATTCGTCGGTCTCGGAAGCTCCGCGAGATCGTAAAGTTCGATGACCGCTTCTGCCGGTGGTATAATGCCTGATTTATAAATTATTTCCATCTTTAAATATTCAAAACCGTATAGCGCCTAAATATACCCAGGCTATAAAAAGGATTTGCAAGGGAACCCTGAACCACAAATACTTTATTCCCTTACCCTCATACGTGCCTTTTTCGTAATCGATGCGTTTGATCGCGGCATTGATATTTGCCGGAAGCATCAGCAGAAAAAAGACGACCAGCAGCCAACCGGTTGTTACCCGCAGGTTCGAAAATTGCAAAGTAATTGCAGCAATGATTTCAAAAAGCCCTGTTAGGTAAACCAGGGTTTGCTTAAATGGAACAAAACCGGGTACCATCATCGCCATCCCTTTCGGGAATTTAAAATGCCCCATGGAAGTAAAAAGCAACATCACCGTCATAGCAATCCGCGCGGCTAATGCAAAATCATAATGGCGCCAGCCTATTTTTATGGTGACAAGGGCGACGCCGAATGCGATGATTAAAACGATCAGTGGTTTCATAGTTGAATTAATTAATTTTATGGTATTTAGCGAATGAAGATTTACCCATTGATACAACACTTCATCATGTCATTTCGACGAGCGGCGGGGTAATTGGGCGTTGAGCGAGGAGAAATCTTATGCGATTTGCATAGTTCGGCTGATCGCGTGTACAAGATTTCTCCTCGCCCCCCGCGTTTCCGGCCCCTGCAGGCTCGTCGAAATGACATAGTTTGATTTGCTTTTATTCAATCGCTAAACCCTTAATTTATTCAAAACTATCCCTTATCGAAACTAAATGGTTGTAAATAATGACTAAATTTAATAAGTCTTAAAATATGAAACACGGTAAAAGCCCATATACCACCACATTTTACTTATGGAACGGCGTTGCCGCTTTTTTTTACGCATCGCATCTTACCTCGTTTCACAGCCATAATACCATGCAGCTGGTGCTGGATACCCATACCGATTTCAGGCTGAAAGTAAAAGGCGAAGCATGGAAAACGTATAAAAGCCTGATCATCAGGGAGAACGTTGTTCATCAGTTGGATACCAATGACAGCGTTCAGCTCATTATTTATCTCGATCCGGCAACAAGCGTGGCAAACGCGATAAAATCAAAATACCTGGGCGAAAATGAAGTTTGCCCCTTGGATTTGAATATCTTTCATTTTGTAAATGCTAACGACGTAGAACAGGCATTACTGCTCGGGGACCCGACGCTGCTTGAAAAGTTAGTCGACCGGATTTTGGAAAGCCTGTCGTTAAATATCCCTGTTAAAGCGACCGACGAACGCATAACAGCGGCCGAACAACTCATTTCAACCACGCACCCGGAAAAGCTTTCAATAAAAATGCTGGCTGATAAAGCCTGTTTGTCAGAAAGCCGCCTTCGGTCGCTGTTCAAGGACAAGACGGGTATTTCTCTGTATCGATACATGCTCTGGAACAAAATAAGATATGCTACCAACCAAATTATGGCCGGTTTTTCGGTAAATGATGCTGCCGTTGATGCCGGATTTACTGACAGCAGCCATTTTCATAAAATGATGGTGAAAATGTTTGGTGTCAGTCCCTCAAAGTTTTTAAAGGATAATAAAGAATTCAGTGAAGTAAAATGTGAAGAATCGTCGTTGCATTTTGAAACGAACGTTTATAAAAGGGTGCGGGAAGGTTTGTAACGCTTACCTAACCAACAAAAAGCCCAAAATCTCATCAACTTTGGGCCTCACCAGACTTACGAAGTTTTCAAAACTTCGCAAGTCTCTGCTTTTTCAGATTCAAAAACCTTTTACCCTTTACCTTTCACCTTTCGCCTCTACTCAAAATACTCTTTCATCCGTTCAAAGAAGCTCTTATCGTTTTTGCCCGGACTAGGTTTAAAATTGGGCGAGCTTTGAAGTTTTTCTAACATCTCACGCTCCTCGCGGCTTACTGCTTTTGGCGTCCAGATGTTTACGTGCACCAGCTGATCGCCGCGGTGATAGGAGTTTACTTCAGGCACGCCCTTGCTTTTCAAGCGCAGGATTTTGCCGCCCTGGGTGCCGGGATCGATCTTTATTTTAACCTTGCCGTCTATTGTCGGCACTTCAACACTCGTGCCTAAAGCGGCGTCAACAAAGCTGATGTGCAGATCGTAGTTCACGTTGTTTCCGTCGCGCTTAAGTGTTTCGTGCGGGATTTCTTCTACCAGGATGATCAGGTCGCCCGGCAGCCCGCCCCTTGGGGCCGCGTTGCCTTTGCCGCTCATGCTTAGCTGCATGCCTTCGCTTACGCCTGCAGGGATGTTTATGCTAATTGTTTCTTCGCCGCGCACAACGCCGTCGCCATGGCAAACCGTACATTTCGAGGTGATGATGGAGCCTTCGCCATTACATGTGGGGCAGGTGCTGGTAGTTTGCATCTGGCCTAAAATGGTATTGGTTACCCTGCGCACCGCGCCCGAGCCGCCGCAGGTTTTACAGGTTTGGAATGAACCCTGGTCCTTAGCGCCGGTACCGTCACAGGTTTTACAGGAGATCTGCTTGTTAACTTTTATCTTCTTTTCGCTGCCATTGGCAATTTCTTCCAGCGTCAGCCTTACTTTAATGCGCAAATTACTGCCACGCGCAACCCTGCGACCGGCGCCGCCACCTTGCCGTCCGCCGCCAAAAAAGCTGTCGAACGGACTGCCGCCGCCGCCAAAAATATCGCCAAACTGGCTGAATATGTCTTCCATATTCATACCGCCGCCGCCATAACCGCCGCCGTTGGCCGATTGTGCATTGGCTGCATGGCCAAACTGGTCGTACCGCTGGCGTTTTTCGGGATTACTCAAAACCTCGTATGCCTCGGCAGCTTCCTTAAACTTATCCTCAGCCGCCTTATCGCCCTGGTTTTTGTCAGGGTGATATTTGATGGCCATCTTGCGGTAAGCTTTCTTTATCTCGTCAGCATCTGATCCCTTCGCTACACCCAGCACATCATAGTAATCTCTTTTAGCCATCTTTTTGTTATTGCGGAAGTCGGAAGTTCGATTGCGGAATTGTTATTCGCATCTTCATATTCCTTCCTTCCGGGTTTTATTCAATTGTATTATATAGGGTTCGAGCTAATCGATGTTTTCATTCCGAATTCGGCATTCCGACTTCCGAATTTAAAATCACGCTCCTACAATTACCTTCGCAAAGCGCACCACCTTGTCGTTCAAAAAGTAACCCTTTTCCATTTCGTCTATCACTTTACCCTTCCATTCCTCGGTAGGGGCCGGGATGTTGGTGATCGCTTCATGTAACTCAGGATCAAATGGATTCCCGATGGATTCCATCGGTTTTAATCCCTTTTGCGTAAGCGTGTTATTTAATTTATTTTGTATCAGTTCAACGCCTTCCTTTACCGGGGCAACATCCGATGCACCTTCCATCGACCTTAACGCGCGGTCAAAATCATCCAGAACAGGTAATAGCGCAACCATCAGGTCCTTCCCCTCCATTTTTCGGGCCTCTTCACGCTCCTTAACGGTGCGCCTTCTAAAATTATCAAATTCAGCGTACAAACGCAAATAGCGGTCATTGGCGGTTGCCAGCTCTTCTTTCAGCACATCCGCCGCCGATGGCACGATTTCTTCTTCAACAACTTCAGGAATGACAGCCTGTCCGTTTTCGTTATTTATGTCGTTTGTACCTTCCGTATTTCCGGTATCTTCTTTCTTTTTTTTCTTGAGCATATCGTCAAAATTCATATTGCATAGTGCCAATCAAGTATCCTGCCATTGGTGTATTTAGGACAAGGTGACAGTTTGGTTGTTTTTAAGGTGACAGTTTTGTAGAGACGCGATACATCGCGTCTCCCCGCTGACAGGTAACAAACTTACAACTTGCGCCTTGCTGACAGGTAGCAAACTGGCTAATCGTGCTACGGTTTAAACAGATTATCAAAATCACTCCCGTTTCGGTACCATTGGTCAGGATTTTCTTTGATATAACCCTTGATG
>DASRTD010000341.1:0-5553 GCA_035656115.1 Mucilaginibacter sp. | reverse complement strand
AGGATTACGTCGCGATATATATTTGTTACAGGCACCTCCGCCGTGGGTATCAGGTAAAAATTATCCAGCCCAACATAGTACATTTGCCCTTCTTTGTCGGGCAACTGGCCAGTTCCAAAACCTGAAGCTTCGTTAACCATTAGCGGAACGCTAACTTCGCTGTAACCAGCCTTTTCGGCCTCGTCAATAAAATAATTTATCAGCGCACGCTGCAGCTTTGCTCCTTTGTTTTTATATACCGGGAAACCTGCCCCAGTAATTTTAACGCCAAGCTCAAAGTCGATCAGGTTATATTTGGTGGCGAGTTCCCAATGCGGCAGGGCATCCGCCGCCAAATGCGGTTTTTTCCCGTTTTCCAAAACCACTTCATTATCTTCCGGTGTCAGCCCTTTTGGAACAGAACTATGTGGCAAGTTCGGCAGCAGAACCAGCTTTTGCTGCAGTTCTTCTTCTATCGTCGCCAACTTGTCGCCAAGTTGCTTAATTTCCTCTTTCCATGCGCCGGTCTTTGCTTTAATGCCTTCAGCCTCTTCCTTATTGCCGCTGCGCATCAGTTCGCCAATTTTTTTTGCCGCTGCATTTGATTCCGCGGAAACGCCGTCTAAACTGTTTTGGGTTTTTCGGCGGTTGTCATCCAATCCAATCACCTCGTCCACCAATTCGGGCTGTTTGAAATTTTTTACAGCCAAACGTTCCAAAACCTGTTCCCTGTTCTCGCGGATATAACTAACTTGCAACATTATTTTATTTTTTGGCAAAGATATAATTAGTTCATGGTTCGTAGTTCATGGTTCATGGTTTTTGTCCATAGTCCATGGTCCATAGTCCATAGCTATCAATAGTGTATTGCCCGATTACGGCTATGGTCTATGGACCATGGACTATCGACTGAAATTTTACCATGAGCGTACCCGGCAAACTGTATTTAGTCCCCACGCCTATTGGCAACCTGGAAGATATGACTTTCAGGGCGGTTCGTGTTTTAAAAGAGGCTGACCTTGTTCTTGCTGAAGATACCCGGACTTCGGCCCCTTTATTAAAACATTTCGATATTCATCAAAAGGTTTATGCCCACCATCAGCACAATGAGCATCAGTCAGCCATCGAAATTGTAAGGTTTCTAAAAGAGGGAAAAAAGATTGCTTTAATATCTGATGCAGGGACGCCTGCAATATCCGATCCTGGATTTTATCTCATTCGCGAGGCGCTGAAAAATGATATCAAAGTAGAGTGTTTGCCCGGCGCAACGGCTTTTGTGCCGGCCCTCGTTAATTCGGGATTTCCGACAGACCGATTTTGCTTTGAAGGTTTCCTGCCCGCAAAAAAAGGCCGCCAAACCCGGTATAAAGAGCTCGCAACAGAAGAACGCACCGTGATACTTTATGAATCGCCGCACCGTTTGTTAAAAACACTGGATGAGATGGCAGAGTTTTTCGGGTCGGAGAGACGCATCTCGGTCTCTCGCGAACTGACGAAAATGTTTGAGGAAACTGTGCGGGGGACAGTAGCCGAAGTAAAGGCCTATTTTGAAACACATCCGTTAAAAGGCGAATTTGTGATCTGTGTCAGCGGCAGCCTCACCCAACCCTCTCCAAAGGAGAGGGCTTATAACAAAGACTAAAGAGGAATCAGACTATGGAAACTTATTTAAACAGCGTGATCAAGCGGTTTGAATATTACAAAATGCTTGGGGAAAAAACTTTTGAGCAGGTTGACGATGATGGCCTGTTCTGGCAATACAACAACGACAGCAACAGTATCGCCATGATCGTACAGCACCTGGCAGGCAATATGCTTTCACGCTGGACGGACTTTTTGACCAGTGACGGCGAAAAAGACTGGCGAAACCGTGATGAAGAGTTTGAACCGGTAATTAACAGTCGGGCTGAATTGCTTGACAAATGGAATGCGGGCTGGGCCTGCATGCTCAATGCCCTGTACCCGATAACCGAAAATGATTGGGAAAAGACCATATACATCCGGCATGAAGCTCATGGTGTTGTGGATGCCATAAACAGGCAATTGGCCCATGTACCTTACCATATAGGCCAGATAGTATTTATCGGTAAAATGATTGCCGGCGAAAAATGGCATTCACTTTCGATCCCTAAGGGGCAGTCCAAATCCTTTAACCAAAAAATGTCAGCTAATCATCCGAAATAAAATCTTATAGCAATAATGAAGAAAAACATTGTCCTATCCTTATTTTCCGGATTGCTACTTTGGATAGCCTGGCCGCCCTCGCACTATACTGCGTTTTTGCTTTTCATCGGTTTTATGCCAATGCTTATCGCTATTGAAAACATTATCGGCTCCGACCTTAAAAAAAAGGGGACGAAGATATTCTGGACAGCCTTCCTTGGTTTTTTTGTTTGGAATACCCTTTGCATATTTTGGGTATACAATGCGCTCAAAATGATCGGCGAAGTGGTTGCGCTCCCGGTGTCGCTTATTCCTTACTCTCTTGGGCCACTCCTGATGGCCACTGCCTGTTGGCTTTATTATCGCCTCCGGCTAAAAACAAATCGCAACTGGAGTTTGGTCGGCCTGGTTTGCTTTTGGATAGGCTATGAATACCTGCACCAAAGCTGGGACCTGGCTTTTCCCTGGATGACGCTGGGCAACGGATTTGCGGTGTCGCACCAATGGGTGCAATGGTACCAGTACACTGGTGTGTATGGCGGCACCGTCTGGATATGGGTATTAAATATATTAGCGTTTCTGATCTATATAAATTTAAAAGAGGGTAAAAGCAGGCAATTGCGTCTGAAACTTATTTCTGCGTTCGTTATCCTTTTGATCGCGCCGCTTACGTTTTCCCTCTATACTTACTATAACTACCGGGAACAAAATGATCCATCCAACATTGTGGTAGCTCAGCCAAATATTGACCCTTATTTAAAAGAAAATTCGATGCCGGCGCAAGTGCAACTGGGCATATTAACGCATCTTTCCGATTCACTGGGGCAAAAGAATACCGAGTTTTTCATTTGGCCCGAAACCGCTATTCCGGACGGGATCAACGAAGATAACATCCGCTCAAACGGCTATTTTGTAAACCTGCAGCACTTTTTGAGCAAATACAAAAACGGGAACCTGATAACCGGCGCCGAAACTTATAAATTATATACTACCCAGGCGACGCCAACCGCCACTTACGACCCCGAAGGCAGGTTATATTACGATTACTTTAACGCCGCCATAAACATCGAGAATTCGGCCGAGGTACAGTTTTATCATAAATCAAAATTGGTGCCGGGCGCGGAAGCGTTGCCATTTGGGTCAGCTTTATCATTTATGAAGCCTGTGTTTGCGCATCTCGGAGGCGTAACCGGCAGCTATACGCCGCAAAAGGACCCGGGCGTATTTTATTCGCAAAGCGGGATCGGCGTTACGCCCGCTATATGTTTTGATTCGATATGGGGCGAGTGGGTAGCGCGGTCAGTAAAACAGGGTTCTCAATTTATTGCCGTGATCACCAATGATGGCTGGTGGGAAAACACCCCCGGTAAGGACCAACATTTGGATTATGCTAAGTTGAGAGCTATTGAAACAAGGCGTTGGGTTTGCCGTTCGGCCAATACAGGCATTTCAGCATTCATTAACCAGCGCGGCGATGTAGTGCAGCAAACCAAATGGTGGACGCGAACCGCCATTAAGCAGAATATCAACCTGAATTCCGACCTGACCTTTTATGTGTTGCATGGGGATTATATTGCTAAAACTGGAAGCTTGTTAGCGATATTAGGAATTGTGTTTATCATTATAAGAAGGTTTTTTGGGAATAAACTAAAGGCCGTGTGAGCCGCCAATCAGGCAATATTCTCTTCCCGGCCAATAATAAACGCCAGCAGGTCATGGATAGGTTGCTTGATGATCTTACCCACGTGAATACCGTTTTCTTCGCAAACAGCTTTCAGTTCGTCGGCAAATACATAGGCAATAGAGCCTACAAAGTGGCATTTGTAACGATGGTATTGAGGATAGGACTTGATGTCCGTATCTACAAATTCTTTCAAGCCAGATTTTAGCAAATTTTGGGCATAATCGGTCGACCTAATTTCAGACAAAAACTTACTGAATGAAGCGAGATAGGTGTTTGGATTCGGGGTTTGATATACATTTTTTATCACCGATTCCTTATCCGGGTGATATTCTTCGTTAAACCTCTTGCTGATATCATGAGGCATTTTTCCATACAGAAAATCGGTCACCAGCGCTTTACCAAACCAGGTTCCCGAGCCTTCATCACCCAAAACATAACCCAAACCATGCTGACCCGCGTGAATGTCCTCGCCATCAAAAAAGGAGATGTTTGATCCTGTACCCAAAACGCAGCACAATCCCTTCTCGTGCCCGCAGGTTGCATAAGCGCTCCCCAGCAAATCGCTATCAACGCTGATGTACGATTTCGGGAAAAGTTGGCTTAGCGCATTGGAGACGATCTCGTGCCTGTCGGGACTGGAACAGCCGGCGCCAAAAAAGTATATTTCTTTAATATCGTTACCGTAGGCAGTCATACCGGCTGCCTGTTCCTGTAGTATTTTAAATATCTCTTTTTCGCCTAAAAAATATGGATTAAGCCCCGCTGTCCTGAATTGCTTTTGTTCGTCCTTAGAAACGCTAAGCAACCAGTCTGTTTTGGACGACCCGCTATCAGCTACCAGGATCATGGACAAAGTTCTTCGAGCGCTTTTTGGGTTAAAGGTTTATGGATGAATTGAGTGATGTATTTGTTATCAATAGACTTTCGCATATCCAGCGGATCGAGCGAAGATGACAACATAAATATTTTAATGTTATTTTTATCAAGATTGCTGATCTTGTCATACTCCTCCAGGAACTCAAAGCCACCCATCATCGGCATTCGAACATCGAGGAAAATAACATCAGGCTTTATGTTGCCGGTCCGCAGCTCGCTTATCGCCTCAGTTGCGGAACGTACAACAATTATCTTCTCAACAAAGTTCCCGCTTTCCAAAATCTTGCGCGTCACAAAGTTGTCGATATAATTATCGTCTATCAGCAAACAAGTTTTAAAGCAACTGGCCATTAGGTTTCAAAGTTAGGTTTTTCGGGCAATTTATGAAATTGTTTTAGTTAATAGTCCATCGGGTGATAGTAAGTTGATTAAATAAATATTTCATCCGTATTCAACAACATTTGATTCGACACGCAACATTCATGTTAGATTAGATTTTTAGCGGTGAAATTTTTTTATCTTGCCCGCCAATGTCATCGCAAAACCTTGAAACGGCGTTGTGATAGATAAATTATTGCATCTTAAACTGCTCACCTTCATGAAAACAATTAAGTTAGCCCCTGTTATTTTATTACTTTTATTTATGATGGATTCCAAAGCCGGTCAGGCGGCAGGCCCTGTAAAAATCAATTATACGGTAACTTTTCCTGAGGCACAGGCACACTACGCCGATATTGAAATGGATATCTCGGGTCTGCAGCAAAACTCACTTATTTTAAAAATGCCGGTATGGACGCCGGGATCGTACCTGGTTAGGGAGTTTGCGAAAAACATTGAATCTTTCAGCGCTT
>DASRTD010000340.1:0-38162 GCA_035656115.1 Mucilaginibacter sp. | reverse complement strand
AATACCGATACTACTATATAGCTCAGCTATAGTGCTCAGATTGGCGGGTGTTGACCAAATAAGCTACCGCACGATCGATATTTCGGCTTTGAGTACAACGGTACTCATCTACGCGGTTGCGGTTAAAATATCGCTGCAGGGGTATCGCCCGGCACGATATTTCCTGATTGCGTGGACCATTTTCTTTGCCGGCATTATCATGTTCACCCTTCGCAACCTGGGTGTACTGCCCTATACTGCGTTTACCAATTATACCATGGAATCGGGCATTGCAATCGAGGTGACTTTGCTTTCCATCGCGCTTGCGGATCGTATCAACGTGTTAAAAAAGGAAAAGGAAATATCGCAGGCCGAAGCGCTGAAGGCGGCTCAGGAAAACGAGCGGATCATCCGCGAACAAAATGCCTTACTCGAAGTAAGGGTAACCGAACGAACTGCTGCGTTGAACACCGCCCTGGAAGACTTGAAGCAGGCAGAAACCCAGTTGATCGAATCGGAAAAGATGGCGTCACTGGGCCTTTTAACGGCCGGCATAGCGCATGAAATTAATAACCCAATCAACTTCGTTACGTCGAACATTTCCCCGCTGCGGCGCGATATCGACATGATATTTGATGCGATGAACTTCATGGAAGAGGTTGCCGTGTCGGAAAAACCTGCCGGCGAAAAAAAGGCACAACTGGAGGAATATAAAGAGGAACAGGACATTGACTACCTTCAAACCGAGATCACGCACCTGCTCAATGGTATTTATAACGGCGCTTCGCGCACAGCCGAGATTGTAAAGGGGCTTCGTATCTTCTCACGCCTGGATGAGGACGATCTTAAACCAGCCGACCTTAACGAAGGCATCGATTCGTCCATGATCATACTCAACAATCAGCTCGGAAAAATAGAAGTTATACGTGAATATGGCGACATACCCATGGTAGAGTGTTACCCTGGTAAGCTTAACCAGGTTTTTTTGAATATACTGTCAAATGCCATTTATGCAGTTCATAAAGTTTTTGGTGAAGGTAATGGCGGCCAGATCAATATAAGCACCAGTACGGGAGGCGACTGCGTCCGGATCAGGATTAAGGATAACGGCATTGGCATGGATG
Organism: Mucilaginibacter sp.; assembly: GCA_035656115.1. Lineage (GTDB taxonomy): Bacteria > Bacteroidota > Bacteroidia > Sphingobacteriales > Sphingobacteriaceae > Mucilaginibacter. The sequence continues at coordinate 37,059 of DASRTD010000340.1, read as the reverse complement.
AACAAACACAGCGGAAAGTATTCGATCCTTTCTTTACAACTAAGGGGGTGGGCGAAGGTACCGGGTTGGGCATGTCAGTCGCCTATAATACAATCAAAAAGCATAACGGCTCAATCAAAATAAATTCTGCTCCCGGGCAGGGAGCGGAATTTATACTTACCTTGCCTATACACCGCGATGTTAAGATAAACTAAACCCGAAGCATCATGTCAGACAAAGTCAAAGTGTTGTATATAGACGATGAGCCGGATAATCTCACCGGATTCAAAGCCTCATTTCGCACGCAATACCGAATCCTTTCGGCCGAGAATATGGCGCAAGCAACCGAGCACCTGGAAAAGAATCCGGACATAAGAGTGATTTTTTGCGATCAGCGAATGCCCGGTAAAACGGGTGTCGAGTTCTTTGAAGAGATCCGTGCGCATTTTCCGCACCCGATACGAATACTGATCACCGGTTATTCAGATATTGAAGCAGTGATAGCGGCTATTAACCGGGGCAATATTTTCAGGTACATACGTAAACCCTGGATCGAAGAGGACATCGTTTCCGCCATCGAGGAGGGCAATAAATTTTACATTGCCACCTCCTTGTTGTCTGTCAAGAACCAGGAATTGCAGATGGCTTATACCGAGCTCGATAAATTTGCCTACAGCGTAAGCCACGACCTGCGCGGGCCGCTTACAGGCATCCTCGGCGCCATCGATATTGCACGGGATATGCCGGATATCAACGAGATAAAAGAGCTGTTGCTGCTGGTCGAGAAATCAGTTTTTAAATTGGAAGATTATATCTCCAGTATGCACGACTATTATAGCTCGCGAAGGGGTGAACTTAAAATAGCCGATATTAATTTTAACCAGATTGGTGAAGAATTGAAGGATATTTATGGTATATATACCAAAACCAACAAAATCAACTTCAACATTACGGTGAATCAGCCCGAAACTTTCCGCAGTGATGAGCTGGTGATTAAGATGATTTTAAATAACCTGATCACCAACGCTATCAAGTATCAGAAAAAGCACTTTCAGCATAAAAGTATCGAGCTTGATATTGTTGCAAGCGATGCGATTGCTACGATAAGGATAAGCGATACCGGTATCGGTATACCCGAGACCCATTTTGAAGAGATATTCAATCTCTTTTCAAGGGCCACGTCGCACCGTGCCGGATCGGGTATAGGGCTATATAATGTCAAAGGCGCTTTGCTTAAACTGGGCGGAAATATAGAAGTAAGTTCAGTTGTAGGCGAAGGCACCACCTTCAAGTTAACCATTCCAAGTAAATAATTATATGAGATTATCATTCATAGTTGTAGAGCATTCTGAAATAGACATATATATTGCCACCGAACTGGCAAGAAGGTTTTTTGGCGATGCAGTTGTTGAAACTTTTTTATCCGCCGAAGCCGCGTTGGACCATATCGTACTTAATAAGGCGCCTGAGGCCGACCGCCACCTGATTTTACTGGACCTGATGATACCGGGAATGGACGGCGCCAATTTCATAAGTTTGTTCGAGGCTTTGCCACGGCGCACCAGGGATAATTACCGGATAGTAATTGTAACGTCGTCGATGAATAAAGTCGATCTCGAAAGGCTCCGCAAACGCCGTGATGTCGAGATGATCATCGAAAAACCGCTCACCAGCGACAAATTCAGATCAATCCTGGTACAGCTTAATATACCAGTCGATTAAAACACCTGCTGCTACGACAAGAGTTTTTGCCGCAGCAGGAATTCGAGTTGTTCATTCGAGTCTTTCAATGCCTGTTTGTCCTGCCAGGCAGCATAAGCCCGCTCAATGGTCGCGGTTAGCTCTTCCTCGTTCCAGGGTTTGCTGAGGTAATGAAAAATTTTTCCCTTGTTCACCGCATCGATAACGGCGCTCATATCGGCATACCCGGTTAATAACACGCGGATAGGGTCGGGGCATTTCTCCTGCATTTTTTCAAAAAATTCCACCCCTGTCATTTGCGGCATCCGCTGATCCGAAATAACCACATGAATCAATTTGTTTTCCAGCTGTTTCAATGCTTCGTCCCCGTTCAAGGCCGTCAATACTTTAAACTTAAGCCTGAATGTGGCCATAAACGAGAACAGGTTATCCTGCTCGTCATCAACATAAAGTACCGATATTTTATTTGCGGCCATACTAACTAAAACTATCAAAGTTAATTAAAAAGTCGCATATTTTAAATCGCACTCAAATCCTGATTAAAACGACACCGGGTTAGTGTTTTTAGGCCATAATGGTTGTTTGTTAAATTGCATCGTTAAATCGGAGGATTTTACCGTTCGCCCTTTTCCTTTCGCGTTTCACCTCAATTCTGTATTTCGCCCTCATTCCCATCTGCAAAAACGAGTGATATAAGTCATTTTTTTACATGACGCGGCACAAAATAGAGGTGGCGGTACTTTACTACGTTTACTATATTTTCAATTTTGAATGGTATTGCTTCCAACCCGCCGGCAGGCAGAGGCGTTTATGCCTCTCGGATAAAACAGGTTTAAACGATGAAAGCAAACTTATGTAACAATAGTATCGTTTGAATGCTCAAGGGTTTTTATTGACAGCACATTTAATTAATTTTATCCATGATTATTGGCATTTTACAAGAACCTTCCTTTGAATCAAGGGTATCCTTACTTGCCGGTGAAGCGGCGTCACTAATAAACAGCGGAATCGATATTTGGGTTGAAAAAGACGCAGGGTTGAAAGCTTTTTGTTTGGACGAAGATTATAGGCAAAGCGGCGCCAACATAAAAACGAGGGCTGAGATTTTCGATCAGGCGGATATACTGCTGGGGATACACTATAACGATATCCCATTTTCGCTGACAAATAAGGTATTCATTGGTGTCTATCAGCCCTTATACAGTCCCGGGCAAGTGGAAGAGTGGGCGCAAAAAGAAAACACTGTATTCAGTTTGGACATGTTGCCGCGCACCACCAGGGCGCAAACTATGGACGTGCTGAGTTCCCAGTCCAACATTGCCGGTTATAAAGCTGCCCTGCTGGCCGCTGCTTCCTATTCCCGATATTTCCCGATGATGATGACCGCTGCCGGGAGTGTTCCGCCTGCAAGAGTGCTTATACTTGGCGCGGGAGTTGCAGGCTTGCAAGCTGTTGCTACCTCACGTCGTTTAGGTGCGGTGGTTGAAGTTTTCGATACACGTTTAGCAGCTAAGGAAGAAGTTTTAAGCCTGGGCGCCAAGTTTGTTGAGGTGGAGGGGGCGGCTGACGACACTAAAGCAGGCGGCTATGCCGTAGATCAAACGGCAGACTACCAGGAAAAGCAAAAACTTAAAATTGCTGAAAGCATAAAAAAAGCAGACATCGTTATTACAACTGCCCAGGTATTTGGTAAAAAGGCGCCTGTACTGGTAACAAAGGATATGATCCGCGCTATGCGGCCCGGATCAATCATTGTTGACCTTGCCGCTTCCACCGGCGGCAATACCGAATTAACCCAGGATAGGCAAACCATCCTCTGGAATAACATAACCATTGTCGGCGATTCCAACCTGGCCTCTTCTATGCCTTCTGACGCGAGCAAAGCCTACGGACGAAACGTATTGAGTTTTTTAAAAATGCTGATCAATAAAGATGGGGCGCTTGAAATAAACTTATCCGACGATATCATAAACAATGCCTGTATCACTACTAACGGGCAAATCATTTCGCCAATAATCAAAAATCGAATCCATGCAAACGCTGCTCAACTTCATTCAAGCCAATCTTGAATTATTATATGTGGTGATCTTGTCGGTCTTTTTAGGCATCGAGGTCATCTCAAGAGTTCCTTCAGTCTTACATACACCATTAATGAGCGGTGCAAATGCCATACATGGCGTGATTATCATCGGGTCGATCATTGTTATGGGGGAAGCATCAGCAGATAATTACCCGGTATTGGCCCTCGGTTTTATTGCCGTTATTGTAGGTACGATAAACGTGGTGGGCGGTTTTGTGGTGACCGACAGAATGCTGGAAATGTTTAAAACCGGGAAAGATACCCGATCCAAACGAATAAAAGACAACTAATATGCAAGCAAGTATCCTGGCGATCTGCTACCTCATCGGCTCCGTTTCCTTTATCATCGGCCTAAAAATGTTATCGCATCCTGCCACAGCGCGCCGTGGCAACCTGGTGTCTGCAGCAGGCATGGGCATCGCTATTTTAGGCACGCTTTTTCTTTACCGCCCGCAGGGAACAACTTTTCACAATTTCACCTGGATCGCCGCGGCAATGGCTATTGGCGCTGTTATCGGCGCCGTATCAGCACGCAAGGTAAAAATGACGGCAATGCCCGAGATGGTCAGCCTGTTCAACGGGATGGGCGGCTTATGTGCAGCGCTTATTTCCATCGTTGAATTAGGCCGCATTGCGCAGGACCATACCGATATGCATGTACTTTCGATATTGGCGGGCATGGTTATTGGCTGTGTGTCTTTCACAGGCAGTATGATTGCCTACGGAAAGCTCAGGGGGAAAATAAAAGACCATACCTTCCGTGGGCAGCATATCGTCAATATGGCAGTTTTGCTGCTTATTATTGCCATCGGCGTCTTCATCATCCGTGGCAGCGGCGCAGTTCCCGGCTATATCTTTTACAGCTTCCTGGCCATGTCGATAGGGTATGGCATTTTATTCGTATTGCCTATCGGCGGCGCGGATATGCCGGTCGTCATTTCGTTATTAAACTCTTTTACGGGCATAGCAACTGCCTGCGCCGGCTTTTTGTACAACAACCAGGTTATGCTTACCGGGGGTATCCTGGTAGGTTCGGCAGGGGCTATCCTTACTATCCTGATGTGCAAGGCCATGAACAGGTCATTAACAAATGTCCTCATCGGGTCGTTCGGCAGTGCCGGGACCGGATCAGCCCGGATAGCGGATGGCGAACAGGGAACTTTCAGGGAGATAAGTTTAAATGATGCCGCAATGGTGATGGGTTATGCGCATAAAGTGATGATCGTGCCCGGCTATGGTTTAGCAGTGGCGCAGGCGCAGCATGCCTGTCATGAACTTGGAAAATTGCTGCAAAAAAATGGGGTTGAGGTAAAATACGCTATTCACCCCGTCGCCGGGCGCATGCCTGGCCATATGAACGTATTGCTGGCCGAAGCCGATGTATCTTATGACGATCTGCTCGAACTTGAACAGGCAAATGAAGAATTCAACTCAACTGATGTTGTGCTCATCCTCGGTGCAAATGATGTGGTTAACCCTGCTGCCAGGGATGATCCGTCGAGCCCCATCTACGGCATGCCGGTCCTGGAAGTTTGGAACGCAAAACTGGTTATCGTCAATAAAAGAAGCATGCGCCCCGGATATGCGGGTATCGAAAATCAGCTTTTCTTTCAATCTAATACTTCAATGCTCTTTGGAAACGCCAAGCATGTTTTGACACAACTGGTGACGCTGGTAAAAGAGCTTTAGCAGATTTCTTCATATTGCGTTTCGAAAGGCGGATAGCCGCGCAGACAGGTAGCGACCATTCCGCTTGAACGAAAAGGATGAGAGAGAACAAAGCCTCGCCATCCCCATTTAAATCTTCATATACGACCGGTAATCCCCCAGGCGTTTTAGCAACACTTTATTATCGGCAACTATTTTTGCCCTTTCTTTTTCGCCTGCCAGCACAATTATATACCCGTACGGCGCCTTATTTTTTCCAAGGAACATGGCCTCCGGGTTAACCAGCACGGGGCCGTCTGCCTGGCCATCCGGTATGTTGCCTATATCGGCATTTGTTAGGTACGGGGCATAAAACATGTAATGCGGCATCTCCATGGTCATCACATCATGTTTGTCGGGTTTTGCGGGATAGGTGCGCATTACCGGGGCCAGCATATATGAAAGGCCTGCCCTGGCGGGGGCTTTGTATACCCCTTTTTCAATCCGTTCAATTATGATATCCCTAACCTGCAGGGCCGAATATTTACCGGATGCCCTCATGGCGGCCGCGTCCTGGTAAACAGGAAAAATCACCCTGGCGCCTTCAGCATCATAACTTATAGCAGTTATGACATCGTTCCTGAACTCTGCCCATTCCCAGGCTGTTCGCATAACAAAACATATAAACCCGTTCGATCCCTTACGGGCTATGTAATACCCTTTTGCGGGATCTAACAAATAAACAGTGGCGCCGGAACGCAGTTGCGGCGGCAGTGAGCTAAGCGCGTAATCGGTTTCCAGCGCTACGGGCATTTTGTCAAGTTTTGTATCTGCAGGCTTTTGAGCAAAGCATTGAGCGACGCCAAACAGGATGGCAAAAAGGAATAAAGCCCGACGGCATTTTTGTACCGGGGTGATGATGGTATTCATATATTTTGATGTTTAGTTATTGTACTTTGGGTATTTTTGTTTCGTGGGTCAAAATGCATTTCCACACCCCATCTTTCCAGCGCCAAACGTCGGTTTGACGCTCCGTCACCTCGAAGGGTTTCCCCTGGAAAATTCCTGATGTTTCGACCTTCGTCGTCACCAGTGCAATATTTCCGTACAGGCGCACCCTGGGGTCGGAAAGCGAATACGTCTTTCGTCTCAGGTAGCCCGACTTTATTCCATCGGGGAAAATCGAAGGGCCCTCGCCTACACCGCCCGTTGTAGCAATAACGGCCCACTCTTTATCCAGCATGCGCACAATTCCTGCTGTGTCGTTATCCGCCAGCGCCCTTGCTAATTGCTGATCCGCAGCCAGCGCATTTTCTGCCGCAGGCCCAATGGCAGGTTTTACTTTCACGGCACTTCCGGACGTTACCGCCGACTGAGGAACCATCGGCAACCATCTGTTCGCCTTAATTAAAAGGATTAAAACTACCGGGATTGCAAAAACCAAATATTTTTTAAAATCCATGTTTTCTTTTTAGGTTCCGGCTTATCATCAGCAATAGTATGACCGCGACCATTACTGTTGATTTGCTTTACGGTTATTGTGTTTGCCACCCCGTTGCCATTTTGCGATCTAAAGTCCCGCCAGTTTTCGTAACCTAAAAATTGTACCAGCGTGTCCAGCGTATGGGTGCTCGGCAGGCTGTCATATTTCACTTTTCCCCAAACTCTTTTTAACGTTACGTGGCTCAAAGGTGCGCCTGTACGCTCTTGTATTTTCTCGCTTAATATTACGAAATCCTGGTTAGTCCATTCATCACTATCACCCCAACCGGTGTTGGATTCATATAGTTTTATTGTTTTTTCTATCAAAAATTCAACTGTATTCATATCACAAAATCAAATTTTCACACCAGGGGCGCAATAAGCAAGCCCGATACCAGGGGTACTTCCGCTCGCTTATTTTGCCGTATTATTAGGATAATTTATCCCGGGGCCAAAGAAACACTCGTACGTCATAATTTTCCCGTCTTTAACCGTAAAATAATCGCAGTTCCGCAAAAATTTGCCGGCGGTGGTATAACCATTAGCGATTACAAAGACAGCATCTCCGTTCATGATCACTTGCTGCACGTCAACCGTTTTGATCTTGCCCGCGTTGGGCCAGCACTTTTCCTTAACGGCATCTATTTTGATGTGATCATCGACCGGGCTGGAGAACGTGAACCCGGCAGCGAGAATTTGCGTCATCAAATTCCAATCATTTTTCTCCCAGGCGGTATACCATGCCTTGATGATTTTTCCCTTTGGTGTATTTTCGAGCAAGGCTGTCTGGCCCGTAATAGTCTGGGCTGATCCTGCCTGGGAAGCCAGGGCAAATCCTGCTAAAAGAATGCCGGTAAAGAATTTAGTCATTTTCATAATTTTCTGTTTTGGTGTTAAACCTTTTATCATTTCCCCGAATTAGGAAAATTTACCCCAGACCCAAAGAAACACTCATTCGACATAATTTTTCCGTCCTTCATCTTAAAATACTCTGTGTTCCGAAATAATTTGCCGTCTGTCGTCCACCCATTGTACGTTACAAAGGCATCATCTCCATTAATAACAAGCTTGTCCACATCAAATCGTTTGGTCTTATAGGCGTTTGGCCAACACCTTTCTTTATAGGCCTTTAAATCAATATGATCATCAACGGGACTGGTGAAAGTAAACCCATCAGCGAGAATTTTCTCCATCACACTCCAATCTTTTTTCTCGTAGGCGGTATAATAAGCCTTAATGGCTTTTTCGTTTGGTCCGTTTTGGAGCCCCGCTGCCCGGGGCGCAACGGTTTGGCCAAATCCTGCTTTGCAAGATAAGAGCACCGATATTAAAAGAATGCCGGTAAAGAAGTTAGTCACTTTCATAATTTTTGTTTTATTAGTACAGACAACTATAAAAGCCATTACCGGACATCATTGCTAATTATTTTTTTTCATGATGGCCCGGACGTGTTATACACTATAATTTCCCAATAGTCGGATAAGCAGATAAATGGTACTATCAGAAAATTAAATGTTTTTATATTTTATTTTCCGTTGCCGTGCCTGCTATGTTGCATGATAACGCGCAAAATACTTTTGCAGGGTAAGCTCAAGAATGGGCAGTTTATTAAAATAGGGGTTCCGGTGAAGATCCATCAGGATGCGATAGGCCTTGTCGTTTTGGTGATTGTACTGCAATGCCACAGCATAATTTATCTCAGCAAACGGGCTGGGGTATACTTTTAAGAGCATATCATAATATTTGCAAATGGCTCCCCAATCAGTATCTTCAAATCTCCGCGCAGCGCAGTGCACACAGGCGATAGCGGCTTCAAGGTGGTAGGGCGAAAAGACGACGTCTTCTGACTCAGTTAATAAAAAGAAGGCAAGCGCTATCAATGGTTGGTCCCACAGCGTTCGGTCCTGGTACTCCAGCTCAATGGCGTTACCTTGCGCGTCAAAGCGGGTATCGAACCGGGCGACATTAAAAAGCATGAGCGCCTGCAGCGCTTTGGTTTCCGGATTACACAACGGACTGTCAAACAAAAATTTATTGAGCATAAGCGCATCTTCGCACAAAATTTTCCCCTGGCTTATTTTTTCGCCTGATTGCTTGTATCCTTCACTAAATATGAGGTAGATCATCTTATGCATGACCGAAAGCCGCTCCGCGGAATAACCATAAAGCCCGGTGGATAAAATCAATGACTCACTTTTTATTTTTTGCCTGGCACGGTACAGCATTTTTTCAATGGCATCCGGTTCTGCCCCAAACAGCATGGCAATATTTTCAACCTTCAGATTGGCGACATATTTAAGGGCCAGCACTATCTGTGTTTTTGGCGTCAAATGTGGATGACAGCAAGCCATCAGCATGCGCAATTGTGCATCTTTGAAACCATCCTCAGAAATCTCGTCGGCGGCTACGGACACTGTGTTGGCCAGGGATAAATCTGCAGTTTTAGCAATTTTTTTGAGCAGGTTGATGGATTTGTTTTTGCAGGTTTGATAGAGCCAACCGGAAGGATTATCGGGCATGCGCGTCTTTGGCCAGTTTACTGCAGCTGCTGTAAAAGCTTCCTGCACTATATCTTCTGCCCAATCAATAGGCAAGTGCCGGAAACGCTGCAAGATCAGCGAGATTAGCTGGCCGAATCTTTCTTTATAAAGAATTTCTATACGCTTTTCAAATTCATTCATTATTCACACCATATATGGCGGCAATCGGGCGGATCTCTCTCACAGCCAGGCCGCTTTGCACCAGTGGGCAGGTTTGGGCAATGGCCGCAGCCTGTTCAATATTTTCTGCCCATATAATTTCATAACCCGAAATTCCTTCGCGGGCCTCAATAAAGGGGCCATCAGAAAGAATTTGGTCCTTGCTTACATACCTGCCTGTTGTCAGCAGTGGTTCTCCCTTGATATAGTTGCCGGTTTCGATCAGGGAATCAACCCACCTGAGCATCATGGGTATGTTAGAAAATCGTTCTTCATCAGTCAGTTTGCGCATCTTAGCCAAATCCTCCCTAATAATCATCATAAATTTTTCCATAACTTGTCGTATTTATTTTCCTATTTTAAAGCGGAGCTTAACCTAAGCCCGTAAATAACACAACATTCCGTACAAAAACCGGACATGGAACGAAAATAAAAATTTACATCAATGATTTCATTGTGAATAAAATTACCGAACACTTTCTAAATCAAAGCGTTGTATTTTTTCGGATTTCCAAAAATCCGCAAATAGTGAAAGGAAGATATTTTCGTCTTGTTTTGACTATTAAGACCGACGATCTTTTTTCTTATTTTCCCTTATTGTTAGGGTAACCTACACCAGGGCCAAAGAAACATACGAACTTCTGTATTTTACCATCTTTTAATGTAAAATACTCTGTGTTCCACAATACTTTGCCGTCTTTAGTCCAGCAATGATAGTTAACAAAGGCATTATCTCCATCAACCATAAGCTTATCAATCTCGAATTTTTTGATGTTGGCGGAATTTGGCCAGCACTTTTCCTGATATACTTTTATATCAATGGGCTTAAGATCAACCGGGCTGGTGAAAGTAAACCCGTCGGCGAGAACGGACTTCAACATGTTCCAATCTTGTTTCTCATAAGCGGCATACACCGTTCTAACTATTTTTTCGTTAGATGGCTTGCTACTCTGGGCGGTACTGTGGATGGTAAGCAGGAGCAGCGTGATTGCAAATAAGCATCGAACCGCATTTTTTTTGTATTTATTTTTCATGTCTATAATTTTTTCTTTAATGTAAGTATTTAACACACTTATCCTTCGCATTGCCATTCTTAAAAGCAACCAAAAGGTTTTAAAAAAAAAGTCATCTACCTCGCGTATATGACTTTTTTAATTAACTATTAACTGATCAAACTATTAACCAAATCTTCGATCAGCTGTTATAAATGTAAACCGCGAAAAACTATATGAATGAGTGAATGTTACCAATTTATTTTTTTTAACAAGTTCGCGCTAAATCGGAACACATTATATCAATTTATCTTTTCGCGCAGCTTTAATTGCGTCCGCTTTGGAATTAACATCGAGTTTAACATAAACGTTTTTTATATGTGTTTTTACGGTTTCCGAATCAATAAACAGATCATTCGCAATCTGCGACCGGCTTTTGCCTTCACTTACCATCTCCAATATTTGAGTTTCGCGCTTTGACAATGGCGACTGCTGATTTTTTTGGAAAGATTTTATCACCATCCGCGCGACGTTTGTGCTCATGGGGCCGCCGCCTTCGCAAACTTCCCTTATTGAATCGATGATTTTTGCAATCGAGCTATTTTTGGTTAAATAGCCGGAAGCGCCGTTGGACAGTGCATTAAATATTTGCTCCTCCGATTCATAAACGGTGAGCATGATAACATAACTTTTGGGTAGTTTTTTCTTTATCCAAAGTATCGCCTCAATGCCGTTGGTGCCCGGCAGCTCAATATCCAGCATTACCACGGTGGGGTTATCGTTTGCGATGGATTTTGAAGCATCTTCAAACGAAGCATAGGAATTGACGACGTGAAAACCCTCAACGTCATCGATCAGCGTAGTATAGGCATTTCTCAATACTTCATCATCTTCAATGATTACGATGCTGGTACTCTTCATTCGTTCAATGTAATTGTGGTATATCCTTTATGATAAGGGTAACACTTGTCCCATTATTTATAGATGATCTCGTCTCAATTGCCCCTTTTATCTTTTTGGCCCTGTTATTTATATTCCGCATGCCATTACCGCTTTTTATCGTATTCATATCAAAGCCTTTGCCATCGTCTTCAACACTGATGTATATATTATTATCGCCGTTTAAAAGCGCGGATGCTTTAACGTTTTTTGCGCCGGAATGCCTTAATGCATTGTTAAATAATTCTTTAAGTATCATCGTAATGTTACGGCCATAACCCATCGGTAAAATTATTTCCTTAAATGTATCGCTTGTTAAATCAGACGTAAAACTTATGGCTGTGTTTAAAAAAAGATCGATTCCGAATTCTTTTGCGTGCGTCAGAACTTCTGATAACCGATCATTGTCGGGATCAAGTGCCCACAAAATATGCTTGCTGCCTGTGAATAACGCATCGGCATTTTCCTTAATTTGGTCAATGAGTTTTCTTTGGTCTGAAAAGCCAACATCTATCTTTTTATAAAGTATGTCTGAAAGAACATTAATCCGGGTTAATTTGTTTCCCAAATCGTCGTGAAAATCTTCCGCGGTTTGTTTGCGTATCTTAACCTGTTCCTCCAGTCGCAAATGTGCTATCAATCTTCTTTTTTGCTCCTCTTTTACCCTAAAATATTTCCAAGTCGATATGCCGGTTACAAAAAGCAGTATAACTATTGCCACTTTAAACAAAACAGTTTGATAATACGCAGGCGTTATTTCGAACGAAAAGCTTGCAACATTTGATGATGCCCCCGCAAGATTGTACGACCTGACATAAAAAATATAATTACCAGGTGGCAGCGAAGGATAATCAACAACATTATTGCTAACCTGCGAGCTGAAACGCGAATCTAAGGGCCATAATTTATAACTGTATAAAACATTATCCGGGTTTTTTAAATAAATGCCGTCAAAACTTATAGTGACGTGGCTGTTATTAAAAGGGAGTTTTAAATTTTGGGGTTCCTTATATCCACTTCTGTAGGTGTAATTAACGGTTTGTTTGTTGTAAAATGATATATGCTGTATTGTTGTATGGGGTGCGGAAAATGAGTTTGAAGCCAAATCGTTTTTAACGATCAGCAGGCCCTTTGTTGTTCCTATGAAAACCTGGTTATTATGAAACAAAATCGCATCCTGGTTGCATTCAACAAACAGGTTACCAATATTTTCATTTATTATTCTTTGAAATGTGCCGTCGTTTTTTATGTTAAACTGATTCACCGCACGCCCGGTCCCTGCCCACAATACCTCATTCTTATCAATATCAATGCTGTAAACGCTGGCCGAGCTTAACCCGTTTTTTTCGTTTAAATGAATAACCGGGCCGCCATGAGGGTTCCAGATAAACAATCCGTTGGCAAATGTCCCAATGTAAATGCGCCCTTTATAATATTTCAAACAGTTTATGTTTGAACCCTTTAAGAAATCGGCTTTGAAGCTGGTGTCTATTTTTTTGTCCTTTACCAGGTATACGCTATTATTTGTGCAAACGAGCATCGAATCCTGCCCGGTCTCAATCAGGCCAGTGCAAAATCCGTCCAGGCCCCTTATTTTTTTAAAGCCTTTATCCCAATAATAACATCCGTCGCTGGCAACAATCCACATTGTTTTCAAGTGGTCGTGCGTTACAGCATTAAACAATATCTTCGGGTCATTTTTATTCTCTGGGTAAAACCGGGTGAAATTTGATCCCGTTTCCTTCCATAATCCTTGTTGCGTGCATAACCACGTGTTTTTTTCCTTGTCGGTATATATGCAATGAAAAACATCTGTCGCATCCATCCGGGGGATTTTAATTTGGCTCAATTTTTTCCCGTCATAGGCCATTAACTTGTTTCCCCCTGACATTAAGACATTATTGTTCTTGTCAAGGGCTATTTGCAAAATTGGTTCAGTAAGCCCCTGGGCCTGGTCGAGAATTAAAAAACCATCCCCGTCAAATCTAAATACACCGGCCCCGTTAGTGCCAAACCATATATTATTATCAAAATCTTTAAAAATGTCATTAACCGGGTAATTGGTAAACCCGTTATTTCCATCAAAATATTCCAGATTATTGTTCTTAAAATAATAGGCCCCTTTGCTTGTACCTATCCATAATCCACTTGAATTGTCCTCGGCTATACAATTGATTTGGCTTACACCGTTTTTTTGAAAGTCAATTTTTATCTTCCCGGCGGTATTTTTGGTGGCATAAAATACTTCCGTTCCTGTTGTAATATAAATGGCATCATCATTATTGCTGTCGACGATAAATCGTTTGACGCTCGTGCCCTTTGGAAGAATAAGAGGAATGGTATTGATCCATTTATCATTTTGCAAACAATATATCCCCTTGTTTAGCACGGCAGCAAGCAACTCGCCACTCTTATTTATTGTTATGGTTGTCACGGTGTCACGTCCCCCCATGATACTTACGTATTGCATATGGCCACCGCTTATTTTAAACAAACGCTGGTTTCTTAATCCCCAGATGTTGTCCAGGCGATCAGCCACTAATTCACTTGCTAAGATCAATGAATCATTCTTATCCCCTATAAACCTGGTGGTCTTGTCTGCATAAAAACAATAGAGCCCTTTTGCATTGCCGGCCCAAATCTTTCCATGGTGGTCTATTGTCAAAAGGCCCACAAAATCAATTAAACTATTATCCTTAGTTATGGGTGTAAACGTTTTCCCGTCAAACCTGGTGACCCCTAAAAATGTTGCTATTACCAGGCGATGGTTATTGTCCTGTACGATCCGGGTTGCCTGTGATTGAGGCAGCCCGTTCTCGATACCGTAATTTGTAAAGCTGTATTTTTGGGTAAAGGCAACTGAAGGCCATAAGAATATGGCTAAACTAAAGCATGTAATCACCGCTGATCTTCCTTTAGGAAAACTTGAGATTTTATATATCATCTATCTAGAGGAAAAACCAGGTTGTTTTACTTTTAATGTAAATATCAGCATCGAAAGTTTCACCATTATACAAAGTTGTTAAAAATGTTATCATTGATGGAACGTTTATGAAAAGTATGCACTCAAATTATCTTCCTGACTCCTGGAATCAATGTTATCACCGAAGCCAGCAGAAAACTGCCTGACACCGCTAAGGGTGCTACGATCAAGAATTTCCATGCCGGGTCGATAGCCAGGTTCCTGATAGAAAGCGAAATTGCAAGAAGCACCAGCGGGTGAAAGATGTACACCGCGAATGCATTACGGGAGAGCTTAGCCATCAGGACCGTGGATCTGTTCCAAAACTTTTTTCCGAAGGTGAGCAATGCCACTATAATTGAAAAGCCCAATAATTGCTCCCAAACGGCATACAGCAGCTGGTGCCAGTGCAAGCCGCCGGTAAACCAGTCCTGCGGCGTCCGGGTTAGTTTCTGGATGATGCCCATAGCCGGGAAAAACAGCAGAAACCGCAGTGCATAGCGCATAAATCTTTTGCCATAATTGTAAGGCAGCGTATCAAGCCACTTGTTTTTGGCTGCTGCCAGGCCTGCTATAAACAGCGCTACATATTGTGAAAAATATGCCAGATTGAAACCAATCGGTTTTAAGATCCATCCGATAGGAAATACGATCCGCACTAAAAAACTTATAATGCCCACTCCTGCGGCAAACCCTGCAATCGTTTTTAAAGAAGGGGTTGAAAGCGGTTTCGACTGGTATTTTTTGCCCCAAATGCGCCACAAAACATAAACTGCGGTAAACAGCAATAAGGCAGCAACGAACCAGAGCACACCAAAATCTATCCAGTCATGAAAACTGCCCAAAAATCGTAAAAAAGTAATGTGGTGGCCTTTGCCAAAATAGTTAACGAGGTAAATTAATACAGGCGAAAAGATAAACGAGTAAAATACCAATGGGATACCTAAACGCAGCAGCCTGTCTTTAACAAAACGGACCGCACCTTTTTTGTTGTATGATGCCGGTAAGAAATAAGCCGATAGAAAAAAGAAAAAGCCCATAAAAAAGGATTGGTTGATGGTTATCAGCAAAACCATCGTAATAGAAGCCCCGGCATGGGTGGTTTTTTGCCAATAATACCAGCCCCCTTCGGCTCCGTAAGTGTTCAGGGCATGATGCAGAATCACCAATGTAATTAGCCCAACCTTCAAATTGTCGATATAAAATATCTTTTTAGGCTGTTCAGGAATAAGCGCTGACGTGGAAAGGGTTGGCCCCGGCATGGTATGAAAGGTATTGATTAAGCGCATTTAATTTACAAAAGGTATAGTTCTATATTATGTTGATCAAATAATTCGATACCGCCAAAATTGTAAGCGGACTGAACGTTCAAAAAAAACCCTCCCCTGATCCCGAGAGCTATCGGGATAGGGAGGTGGAGAGGGGTAAAGCGACCGGTGCCCTGCGTTCTCAGTGCCTCCTCCGTTTCTTTCGTCGTAAAAATCGCCGCAATCAATCTTGAAAATAGTGGCTTATGCTACATGATTTCTATAACTTCCGGGGGTAAAATGAAATTTGTTTTTAAAAAGCTTGATAAAAGTGCTCGGGCAAGTGAAGCCAACAAGGTTAACGATTTCGTTTAAGGTGTAATCTGTACTTTTAAGCATATGCCTTGCATTATCCAGCCTGGTTTGAATTAAATATTGATGGGGGGAGCAGTTATAAATTTGTTTAAAAGTTCGGAACAAATGAGTCGGCGATAAACAGGAATGTGTGCTGATATCCTCCAGGCTTATGTCCTGGTTATAATTGCTTAGTATAAAATCCTTAGCCAGGCTTAATCTTTTAAATAATTCATCCCGGGTACTGGCATTTAAGGCGCTTAAACGATTGCTTTTATTCAACACCTCTTTGTAATAAAGGCAATAAAAAAGCAGCAGTGCGTGATAAATGTAATCGTCAAGCAAAAGATCATCAGAATTTTCGTTAAAATGATCGAGTAAATGTCTCAGGTTGTATTTAATATCCCCCTTACACGGGTAAATGGTTTCTAAAAAGGTACTTAGTTGTACGACCTCGCAGCCAATGGGCTCGTCGAGCAGATTTTGGACAGATGAGGAAAATCCATATTGAAAATCCTGGAGGAATTTTTTGGAAAAAAAGATAGCGAATGTATTTGCTATTGAGTTTGAATAAATATCCCGGTCATACGACGTGCCTTCATTCAATATCAAAAAGTTACCCGGAAAAACAACCACGGTCCTTTTACCGACTTTATATTTTTCACTTCCATTGAACACAACGTGTAATGAAAGCTCATTTCTTTGATCAGTGTAGCTTGCCTCGCTGGTTATTTCACTATAGAGCTTATTTTGATTATATAATACTTTAAAGGTTTTCATCAATCGGTGTAATCCCTTTTCTCCAAAAAGGTGTATCTGTTACCCCAAGGGTCTAAAGCTTCGAACACTAACCCTTCAGGTACATAATGCGGCTTATTTAAAATGCTCAACCCGTCCGCAGTCATATTGTAAAAATCGCGTAAACAGTCAGTTGTTTTTATCACCAGGTTAAAATCATTTTGGTTGTCGGCGCTTTTCCGGGTGTTCGAAAAAATTTCATAGAAATTCCCATGGTTATCCCCTACCATTACCCCGCTCAGGTTTTTTGAAACGGAATGTGCATGGACAACGAATCCTAATTTTTCTATCAAGAATCCCATCGCCATTTTAGGTTCGTTCAAGTAAAATGGCGTACCATTTATCAATTCGCTGCTCGTCATTTTCCCCCGTAAGATTATAGTTCAAATTTACCATCGGAAAGCTGCGCAGGGCTACCCCGAAAAGGGGGAGTTTTATAATTGGTAGTTTTCACCTATTTGCCCAAAATGTTAAGCCGTATCATTACAATACTCGTTTCTACTCGTTTCGGGAAATTTTATTAACTGATAATTCTATTTGCCATGACATACATTAGTTCACGCTCCCCATAAAGCGATTTTGCTATCACAGTACACATGCAAGCACCAGAATCTCTTTTAAATTAACTAACATGAAAAAAAAATTACTTCTAATTATAGGGTTAAGCCTGGCGGTTTTATTCCCGGCTTTTGCACAAAACCATACAGTCACCGGCACGGTTACGGCTAAAGATGACGGCCTGCCCGTTCCGGGCGTATCAGTTAAGATCAAAGGAACAAATACAGGCGTTCAAACAGGCGACAATGGTAAGTATACTATTAGTGTACCTGCTAACAGCGTGCTTGTTTTTTCTTATATCGGGTTTACCACCCAATCCATTACAGTCGGCTCGAATCCAGTTCTTAACGTTGTGCTCGAAAATGTGAGCCAGCAGTTGGGAGAGGTAGTAGTAACAACCGCATTAGGCGTTAAACATTCCGAAAAAGAATTGGGCTATTCAACCGCAGAGGTTACCGCTAAACAAGTTACTGCGACTGCAGCAACAAATGTCGCCAATGGTTTAACCGGCAAAGTGGCAGGTTTAGCTGTTTACGAGCTCGACAACAGTGTTGATCCAAACATTGCGATCGTACTTCGCGGCAACCGTTCGCTGGAAGGCAACAATAATGCGCTGATCGTATTGGACGGTGTACCCATGCCCGGGGCGTTGTTAAGTTCAATCAACCCAAATGATATTGCCGATATATCCATATTGAAGGGCGCCGGCGCTGCCGCGATATACGGCTCTGAAGCATCCAATGGTGTAGTGGCCATCACTACCAAAAGGGGCTCGGCTACAAACAAACCTACTATTACCTATGAAAACTCGGTACAGGCAGAAAAAGTTGCCTTTTATCCAAAACTGCAAACAAGCTTCGGAACTTATGGCGGCGAAGGTAATTATATAAACGGGGTTACCGGCTTTACCGAGTATGTTCCTTACGAAAACCAGGAGTATGGCCCTGCATATAACGGCCAATTGGTACAGTTAGGCCCTCCGCTGGACAGCGCCAACGGCAGAAAGGACATTGTGCCGTACAAAGCCTACCCGGTTAGCCCTATTGACGCTTTTTTCAAAACCGGTATTACCGAGCAAAATGATATTTCCTACTCGCAGGGGGATGCTAAAAACAGCATTTTTGTTTCAGCCCAAAATGCCTACAGGACAACGGTTGTACCGAATGATAAGAATATCAGGAATGCATTCAGCGTCAGAGGGCACCATACGGATGGAATATTTTCTGTCGATTACTCGGTTGAATACAGCAAAACGACAATCAGCACTTATATAGGTAATAACAATCCTCTGAATACCCAATACGGCATTACATTGCCCGGAAGCTACGTGACGACGGCAGGCGCGAACGACCTTTATTCATCCATTTTGCAGCTGCCGGCTTTTTACAATATCAAAGCTTTCGAAGACCCAAATTCAGATCTTGGCAATGCAAGCAATTACCCCGACGCTTACGCCATCAACCCCTACTGGATAGTTGACGAAGCACGGCGGGATATACAGCGCGATGTATTGCTGGGCCAGATAAAATTAGCGGTCGATCCAACCAAGTGGTTAAACGTAAGCTACCATCTATCGGACAATTTTGGTATTGACCAGGAACGATATACCAAAGCGGAAGTTGACTTTACGCCTTATTCAATCAGCGACCCGTTCGGTGCGGGCAGTAACCCGGCTGTATTTAAATCCGGGAAATCGCCGGGATCCGTTTATGACGTTTACCAGTATGGCGACGGCACAAACAATAATCCCGGGTTCGCGAGGATACAAGGCGATGCATTGGTTGACCTGCATCCAAACCTGTTAAAGAATTTTAAAACAGACCTCCTTGTAGGTAACTCTATTTACCAGTTATATGATAAGTATCAAATAACCGGCAGCAGCCAGTTGCTGGTGAACGATTTTTATAATATCAATACGATAGGCGGGCAGCCGGTAGCCCAGGAAGCTGACTATGTTGTGCGGAATATTTCATTTTTCGGCGATTTGAATATTAACTACAAAGGTTTCCTTAACCTCGAAGGTACTTACCGGAACGAGCAGGATTCCAGGTTGTCCAAAGCTGAGCGTTCATTCAATTATCCTTCCGCAAAGATTTCGTTCGTGCCGACTGATATCATATCCTCATTGAAAAACAGCGATGTTTTAACATATGCAAAGTTCTATGCCTCGCTAAGCCAGGTAGGTAACATCAACATCGGGCCATACGAAATTTACAACACATACGGAATCACAGCTGGTTTTCCCTACGGTTCGTTGGGCGGTTTAACCGCAGGCACTACAAATTTCAGTCCTACTTTAAAGCCTGAAATAACAACAGAAACCGAAGTTGGCACTGAATTGGCGTTCTTTAAAAACCGTTTCGACTTTAATTTCTCTTATTATAATTCATACGACAGAAACCAGACGGTTCCCATTTCCACGACAATCGCCACGGGATATTCTACCTCGATATTAAACATTGGGGAAACACAATCACAGGGGTATGAGTTCCAGGTAACAGGCCAGGTATTTACAACTGCTGCAAGTAAAGTTGGCTGGACACTTGGCGGCAACCTTTCTATAAACAATTCTAAAGTAATATCATTATTACCCGGCGTTAGCCAATTATCTCTGGGCGGCCTTGATTATGCCGTGGTTGGGCAGCCTTTCCCATTGCTTAAAGGAACGGATTTTATCCGCGATCCGGCAGGGCAGGCGGTAGTTGGTGCAACCGGTTATCCGCAAACAGCTTCAGCGCTCACGACTTTTGGAAGAACAACACCTAAATATGATTTGGGGGTTACCTCTACCTGGAGTTACAAATTTGTGAGCTTGAGCGCGGTGTTCGAATACCGGGGTGGCGATGTAGTCTATAACGCAATCGGCAACTCACTGGCCTTTACCGGTGCATCATACTACTCAGCCTCAAATGGCCGGCAGCGGTTTATATATCCAAATTCTGTAATTCAAACCGGGCCGAATACTTATGTGCCTAATACCAGCTTAAGCGTACAAGATGGTAATTATGGTTTCTGGCAAACTTCGCAATTCCAAAGTACTAACAGCCCATGGGTTACCAGCGGCGCCTTCTGGAAGCTTCGGGAAGTAAACCTGACCTTTAATTTAGATAAGTTTATTAAACAAACTAAATATATGAAAGGCCTTTCCGTAGCCTTAACAGGAAGGAACCTATTTATATGGACACCTAAGGAAAACACCTATACCGACCCTGAATTTTCTGACACTTTACCAACAAGCAGTGCAAGAGGGTTTAGCGATATAAATGAACTGCCGGGCACCCGGGTGTTTGGCGGCAGTGTAAAAGTAACTTTCTAAAATTTTAAACATATAGCGATGAAAAAATATATTTCAATAGCAACGGTATTTTTAACAATTGGCATGGCCGGTTGTAAAAAGGACTATCTTAGCCAGGAGGTTAACCCCAACTTTCCATCGGTCACCACGCCGCAATATACCCTGGCAGGCGCGGAAGCATCGTCGGCAACAATTTTACCACTCGATTATCCCGAATATGGCGAATGGGGCGGTATTTGGTGTTTTAGCGGCAGCTATACGCCGGTTTCTCAATTCCAGGAGTTTGCCGTTTCAATCACTGTTGCGCCCTCTCCTAACGATGCCTGGAACGATTTATACAGTAACCTGACTAACTATAACAATTTGCAGGTTAGTTCAGCATCCGTACCCGCGGATGCAAACTTTGAAGCAATTGCCATGATCATGAAGGCATTTGACTTTGAGCAGCTGGTTGATAACTATAATAATGTGCCTTATACCCAGGCGTTTCAGCCCTCAACTATTCTTTTCCCTGCTTATGACAGCGGCCAGTTTATTTATAACGATTTGGTAAAACAGCTGGATGCCGCGATCGCTTTGATAAGCAAAAGCGGGGCTACCGCCACCAATCCGGGTACTTCCGACGTTATTTATGGCGGGAACATGGCTAACTGGCAAATATTTGCCAATACCCTTAAATTGCGATTGGCCATACGCCAAAGTAACTTAAGTACTAATGCTGCACAAGCAGATCTGGCGTCGACGGCGAGTATAGGTTATATAGGGGTTTCAACCGAAGCGGATTGCCAGCCTGGTTATACCGACGCTTTAGGCAAGCAAAATCCTTTTTACAGTGTATATGGATTCGACCAAAATGGCAATCCTGCCGGGGGCTATGAAACGCAACGGTCAAACATAGTGGCATCCAACCTGATGAAAAGCCTTAATGACCCGAGGGATTCAGCTTACTATAAAACAGTTTCAGGCGCTATCAACGCACTGCAGTTGGGCAACCCGCAAAATGCATCTAACGCGATATCAAGCCCTTTGGGCCCGGGCTTATTAAAAAGCTCGTCACAACCCGAACCAATATTTTCTTCGTATGAGTCTTTGTTCCTGCAAGCCGAGGCTGCTGCCCGTGGTTGGATACCTGGTTCCGCCGCTGCGTTTTATAATGCAGCTATTACGGCGTCTTTCAACGCTGTTAACGCCCAGGGGTCGGTTGCCACATACCTGGCCCAGGCTGGCGTAGCTTACCCGGTGGCTGGCACACTTGACCAACAAGTAAAAGCAATAATAACTCAAAAATATATTTCGTTGAATAGCCTTTTCAACCTGGAAGCCTATAATGAGTTTAGAAGGACCGGTTACCCGGTGTTACCACAAAACCCGGCTTCGCAGGACCCTGCAGCGGTATCTCAAACGCTTCCGCTAAGAATACCCTACCCGCTTAGCGAGTTGAATACCAACACAGTAAACCTGAATGCGCAGGGCAACATTAACATATTTACGGATAAAATATTTTGGGCTAAATAAAAACCAAGAAAAGATGAAAAAGATAACATATTCAATAGCAACTATACTACTGATCACGGCGGCGCTTAACGTAAGCTCGTGCCTTAAAAACAGTAAGTATTATGTAGATGTCTCGCAAGGTAAGCCACTGGTTGAATTACCGCTGGAAGCGCGCAATCTCACCGGCAACCTGGTGCCCGAAGCGCTGCCGATCTCGGCAACCCCGCAGGTTATCCAGGTGGCTGTAAATTTAGCCTATGCCAGTACACTAAGCACACCCGTTACTGTTACGTTAGGGCTCGACCCGGCTGCTGTTACAGCCTATAACCATGCTAACGGGTTGGATACCGGGGGCAACGTTCCATATACCTTGTTGCCTGCTGCTGATTATTCGATACCCAGCTACCAGGTTACCATACCTGCAGGCCAGCATTTGGTTTATTTGAACATAAACGTTAACACAAGTTTGGTTAATCCGTCTGGGCTGTTCATTTTGCCAATAAAGATAGTAGACGGCGGAGGGCAGCAGATCAGTAATTATAACGAGCTCCTTTTGTCGATCGGAGCGAAAAACCAGTATGACGGCACCTACATTGTTACCGGTACCCTGACGGATAACACCACTGCAACCATAACCGGCGCCTATCCGGAAACTGTTTACCTGGAAACGTCAAGCGCAAGCACTGACGGTTTCTATGATCCGAACCTGGGCTTTTTTCATGCAATCAACACAAGTGCGGGCCTTAGCGCTTACGCGTCATTTGCCCCTGTATTTACCTTTAGCGGCAGCACCATTACAGGTGTTACCAACTATTACGGTCAATATTCGGGCGGGCACTTGCGATCGGCGGTATTAGACCCAAGCGGGATAAATAAATATACAACCGGAAGCCCCGGTCAGCCAGGGTCAGTATTCCAGGTTACCTACATTATGGACCAGGGTAACCCCGGTGTTCCCCGTACCACCTTCGTAGAAACCTTTACTTACCAGGGTCCAAGGCCATGATAGAAAATGGGTAAAACAATGGTGAAAGGGCTGTCTAAAAAGGGCAGTCTTTTTTCGCATTATACAACTTACTATAAGCGCCAGGGATATTCAGATCGGCGTAAAAAAGAAAGGAGGCTGTCTCAAAAGAGCAGCCTCTTTTTTTCTTCAGAAGAATATGTTATTCTTATTGCAGCCCGGCATTAAGTAAAACTTGAAAAGATTTCTAATTTTATCGTTTGTAACTTGTTAAGGAATTCCGGGGAATAACATGAGGTTGTTGAAGCAATTGGTGGTCTTAGGTAGTTGTATGGCTTGCCTGGCGGGCATCGCCCGGGCGCAGGCGACCACCGACAGTTTGTTGAATGAGTTGAACGCCGTATTGGGGAAAAAAGAGCAATTCGTAAAACAAAAACGGCAGCAGATCGCGCAATTAAACCAAAAGCTATCGCTTGCGGTCAGCACCGCGCAGAAATATACGCTCTACCAATCGCTGTTCGAAGAGTATAAATCGTTCCGGTACGATTCCGCTTATTACTACGCCAAAAAGCTTCAGGCCATTTCAGTAACTTTAAACTATCCGGGCTTAATTACGGCAACCAAAATGAAACTGGCATTTATCCTGCTTTCATCGGGCCTTTTTAAGGAAACGTTAGAAGAGCTTAATGCCATTGATGCCCGATTACTTGATTCCGCCGAACGCAGTGACTATTATTTTTTAAAAGCCAGGGGTTATTTCGACCTCTCTGACTATGACAGGAGCCCTGACTATTCTACCCAGTATAATCTGGAGGGCATAAAATGTATTGATTCTGCCTTGTTATTGAACAAATCGGCAACTTTCCGTTTTCTTGAGCTTAAGGGCCTGCGTGACCTGCGGACAGGCAATTATTCAGATGGCAAAACAACCTATATTTCGTTGTTAAAGTTGCCAGGGCTTAGTCCCCATGATTTTGCAGTGAATGCGTGTTGCCTGAGCTATATCTACCAGGTCAAAGGCCCCGAAGAAAAAGCGATGCAACTACTGATAAGGGCGGCGATTTCGGACATTCAGTCGGCTACAAAAGAGACGGTAGCTATTTACCAGCTTGCAGATATTCTTTATAGCAAAGGCGATATTGATCATGCCTACATCTATATCAAGCAGGCGATGGACGATGCTACTTTTTATGGCGCATTACAGCGACAAGTAAGGATCAGCAGCATATTGCCCATTATCGAGGCGCAATGGATCAGCCAGATCGAACGTCAAAAAAGGCTGCTTTATACCTACTCGTTCATCATCACCTTGCTGGTTATCGCTGTGGTAGTATTTGCCTGGATCATATTCAAGCAATTAAGAAAATTGCGCATTGCCGATGAAGTGATAAAGGCTGCCAATATTACGCTGCAGGATAATAACCGGTCGCTTGAAGAGTTAAATCAGCATTTAAGTACGGCAAATAAGATAAAGAATGAATATATCGGGTATTACTTTAATATCAACTCCATTTACATCGAGAAATTAGAGAGTTTTCAAAAATCCCTTGATAAAAAGCTAAGCAGCAAACGCTACGAAGACGCCCAGGCAGCCGTCAAAAATCTTAACCTGGAAAATGAAAGACACCAGTTGTTCCATACTTTCGACAAAGTGTTCCTGCGCATTTTCCCTGATTTTGTCAATAAATTCAACGCCCTGTTTCAGCCCGGCGAAGAGATATGCATCCCCGAAGGACAATTACTCAGCACAGAGCACCGGATATTTGCTTTGATAAGAATGGGTATCCACGATAACGATCGTATTGCCAAACTGCTGGGTTACTCAGTAAACACTATTTACTCCTACAAAAACCGGATCAAAACAAAATCGTTTATCCCGAATGATGAGTTTGAAGACAGGATAATGAATATTGAAGCCGTTTAAGTCCATTCTGCCCAAATCTTAAATCTATATTGACCACCCCGAACCTGTTTCGTAATATATTCACCATCAATTTGTTACCAAAATAACAAGGCCATTATTTTCTATATTGGCCCGATAGTCTATTGCCGTTGGTTTTTGCGCTTCTTTTCTTTGACATGGATTTACTTCAAATAAATCCATAACCTTTTTTAAACCATAACCAATTAATTAATGAAAAAGAGCTACTTATTCAGGTACAGTTTTCTGTTGCTTTTTATCTGCCTTGCAAATTGGGTTTTTGCGCAGACAGGTACCATAACAGGAAGGATCATTGACGAAACCAACCAGCCTTTACCCGGCGCTACGGTTGCCTTAAAGGGCACGAAATTAAGCGCCGGCACCGATGTAAACGGTTATTTCAAGTTAAGCAGCGTGCCGATCGGCGCCCAGGTGCTGGTTGTAAGCTTTATCGGGTATACGCCGCTGGAACAATCCGTAAACGTTACCGGTACGCTGAATATAACCCTTCAGTTAAAATCGTCATCGCAATTGCTTAGCCAGGTAGCCGTTATCGGTTACGGAACCGTAAAAAAATCAGACGCGACCGGTGCTGTCGACGTGGTGACCGCAAAGGATTTTAATAGAGGCGCCGTAAATTCCCTTCAGGATGCTATCCAGGGCAAACTTCCCGGCGTAAATATCACTTCTATCAGCGGCGCGCCAGGCCAAACCTCAACCATTCGCATACGGGGTATTACTTCCATCAATGCCAGTACCGACCCGCTGATCGTAGTCGACGGCGTGCCATTGAGCAATGTGCCCGTCGGCGGTACGGATAACATTTTAACCAGCATCAACCCAAATGATGTAGAGAATGTTACAGTATTGAAAGACGCCTCGGCGACCGCAATTTATGGATCGAGAGGGTCGAGCGGAGTAATCCTCATCACCACCAAACGGGGCAGCAAAGACCTGACGATCAATTACAATGTTACGGGCTCGGTATCCGTGATACCTAACGAGGTACCGGTTTACACTGCCGACCAGTTCCGTGCTTTGGTAAACCAGGTTTATGCAGGCCAAACCGCGGTAACGTCATTGCTTGGCAATGCCAATACCAACTGGCAAAACCAGATATACCAGCAGGCCTTCGGTGAGGATCACAACCTGAGCATTGCAGGTACTGCCAAAAACCTGCCTTACCGTATTTCTGCCGGGTATAATAACACCAACGGTGTTTTAAAAACCTATAATTATCAGCGCACTACGCTGGCGGTGGGCCTTGATCCAAGCTTTTTTAATCATACGCTCACTGTTCATTTCAACTTAAAAGGATTATATAACCTGAATGACTTTGCCAACCAGGGTGCGATAGGAAACGCGGTAAATTACGACCCTACCCAGCCCGTTTACAACGGTAACACGCGCTGGAGAGGCTATACCACCTGGACCACCAATGGCAATACCAATATCAACGGCGACCCGGTTACGCTGGCAACTGCAAACCCGGTTGCTGAATTGAACGAGACAGACAATAAATCCACCCAAAGAAGAAGTATAGGCAACGCACAATTTAACTACAAGATTCCCGGCGTCGACGGGCTGACAGCCAATGCCAACCTGGGTTATGACGTATCATTGGCTTTCGGTCACAACAACGTGCTCGACAGCACACAATGGGTTTACCTGCCTGTAGCATCAGGCGGGCAGAAAGTTTACTATAACACGGTAAACCGCAACCTTTTGGCCGAATATTACCTGAACTATAAAAAGGATTTGAAATCGATAAAAAGCGTTATCGATGCAACGGCCGGCTATTCATATTCCGACTTCTACACCAACGGCAATGCTATCTCATCTGACTATAAGCAAACGGTGTTTAACCCGCCCGCGCCTTACAAGACCGATTACCGGTTGATCTCGTTTTTTGGCAGGGTGAACTACACTTTCGAAAATAAATATTTGCTTACCCTTACGCTGAGGGATGACGGTACGTCCAAATTCGCCCCACAGGACCGCTGGGGCCTTTTCCCGGCCGCGGCGTTCGCATGGAGAATAAAGGATGAAGACTTTATGAAGAACAGCACACTGTTCTCCGATCTTAAATTGCGGCTCGGCTATGGCACCACCGGTCAGCAGGATTTAACCAACAATAACAATTATCCTTACCTGCCGGTATTTTCGCAAAGCGACAACGCCACTCGCTACCAGTTTGGCAACACGTTTTACAATACGCTTCGCCCCGGACCGTATGACGCCGGCATCAAGTGGGAATCGACAACAACCAGCAATATCGGCCTCGATTTCGGTTTCTTCAATAACAGGCTAACCGGCAGCATCGATGCTTATTATAAAAAAACATCCAACCTGCTTAACGTGGTTAACGTACCTGTGCTGACCAATTTTGCATCGACGTTGCTGGAAAATATCGGCAGTATGCAAAATGTTGGCGGCGAGCTGGCCCTCAACGCCATCATCATTGACGAAAAAGACTGGCACTGGCAAGCGGGTTATAACCTGAGCTTTAACAAAAACAAAATTTTGAACCTGGTTGGCTCAAACAGCCCCGGCTTTATACAGGTTAACCCGAATTCGGGTATCGCCGGAACAACCTCGGGCACTATCCAGGCAAACGAGGTGGGCTATCCAATCAATTCATTCTATGTTTTCCAGCAGATATACAACCAAAACGGAAAGCCGATAGAAGACGGTTATGTTGACCGTAACCACGATGGCCAGATTAATAGCGCCGACCTTTATTTGGACCACAGTCCCGACCCCATTGTTACCATGGGTATCAACTCGGATATCGCCTATAAAAGATTTGATTTCAGCTTTTCCGGCAGGGTGAGCCTGGGCAATTACGATTACAACAATGTGGCTGCCGGCAGCACCTACCGTGGTTTGTATTCTTCGCTGGGTTACTTGTCTAACCAGACGACCAATGCAAGCTACACACAGTTCACAACTGCACTGATGACCAACCAATCTGATTACTACATACAAAATGCTTCATTTTTCAGGATGGATAACATGAACCTGGGCTACAATTTCCCCGCATTCGCTAAAAGCAAATTGAAATTACGCTTAACCGCCGGTTGTCAAAATGTGTTTGTTATCACCCCCTATAAGGGATTAGACCCTGAAATAAGCGGCGGCCTGGATAATAATTTCTTCCCGCGGGCGCGTATCTATCAACTCGGTTTAAATGCAACTTATTAATAAAAGTATCATGAAATTCAATAAAATATTAACCCTGCAGGCATTCATGACAGTCATGTTTGCTTGTTCCTGCACCAAAAAGCTGGATACCGTACCCATCGACCCTTTGGTAACCACCTCGGCGACGATATTCAACAACCCGGTGGCTTACAAAGAGGCCCTGGCAAAGCTTTACGCTTCACTGGCGGTTTCGGGCCAGAATATAAATTTTACCGAAAATGATATCCAGGCATCTGACCAGGGTACAGCCTGTTTTCTGCGCGAATACTGGGCTGCAGAAGAAGTAACTACTGACGAATGCATCAATGCCTGGGGCGATGGCGGCCTGGTGGAATACCACGGGGGCATTTGGTCTGATGCGAATCTTTACGTGCAACTGATGTACGAAAGGATATTTGTAAACATTGCTTATTGCAACGAATACATCCGCGACGTTACGGCAAGGCTTGGCTCACTTCCGGCCGGCCTGTCAGTAGTTACCGTTAACCAGTACCTGGCAGAGGCGCGGTTTTTGCGGGCATATTTTTATGAATGTGCAATGGATATGTACGGCAATGTGCCGTTTGCAACAGAAAAAGATTTGCCGGGCACATTTTTACCAAAGCAAATAGCACGGGCTGACCTGTTCAATTATATTGAATCAGAGCTGATCGCCATTCAACCTTTGTTGGCCGATCCCGGTACAAACGAATACGCCAGGATAGACAAAGGCGCCGACTATGCACTATTGAGCAGGATGTATCTGAACGCGAAGGTCTTTACCGGGACAGACCGATCGACAGATTGCATCACCTATTGCAACAAGATACTGGCGTCAAGCAATTATTCATTATTGTCCAATTATCAAAACTTATTTTTGGCCGATAACCACAACTACGGAAATGAGATCATTCTGCCTATTGCAGAAAATGGTATCAGCACCGAAAGTTATGGCGATATGACTTTTGTTATCCACGCAGCCGTAGGCGGCTCAGAGGACGCGACCAATATGTTTGGCATAGCATCCGGTGGATGGGCGGGTAACCGTTTTACCAATACCTTTATTACACGGACATTTGCGGACCCATCAGGCAATACCGATAAAAGAGCGATATTCTATACAAATGGCCAAACATTGGGGCCAGTAAGCGCTCCAACCATTTTTATCCAGGGCTATTTGTGCGCCAAATTCAAAAATGTTACTTCAACAGGGGCGCCGGGATCAAACAACACCTTTGTTGATACGGATTATCCGCTGTTCAGGCTTTCTGAGATTTACCTGAACTACGCGGAGGCCGTATTACGCGGAGGCTCAGGCGGAAGTACGGCTACCGCGCTCAGCCTCGTTAACAAAATACGCGAGCGTGCTTACAGCGGGGCATCGGGCGATATTAACCAGGGCCAGCTAACACTTGATTTTCTGCTGGACGAACGCGGCCGGGAACTATATTGGGAAGGTTTCAGAAGGACCGACCTGATCCGTTATGGCCTGTTCACCGGCGGCAGTTACCTGTGGGACTGGAAAGGGAACGTAATGGCCGGGGCAGCGACTGATACCCATTTAAATTTATTCCCGCTGCCCGCATCCGATCTGCAGCTAAACAGTAACCTGAAACAAAACCCGGGCTATTAATAATGATGGACCACAATAAGAAAATGATTATGAAAAAAATATTTATCATCATGGTCGCGGCCGCTATCGCCTTTTTTTCCGCGTGTAAAAAAACACCCCTGGCTACCGTGACCGCTAATATTACCGCGCCGGTACTAACCAATCCGGCCGATGGCTCGAGTGTGGATGTAACGGTTGCCGATTCGTCGCAAATACTGACCATCAACTGGGCCACCCCGGATTACGGCGTTTCGGCAGTTGTCAGTTATTTTATCCAGGTGGATTCGCTGGGTAGTAATTTCACAAAAAATTATACGCTGGCAAGTTTAACTTCTACAAACTCGTTTTCGTTAAGCTACAATAATTTCAGCGCCAAGCTGATGAACGGACTCAGCCTTGCCCCAAATGCGCTTTCGACCGTTGAAATACGTGTAGCGTCTGCTATTTATGGCAAGGATACCGTTTATTCCAAACCGGTCAAAGTGGCATTAACAACGCTTGCCGTAAACCAGCTGTGGCTGCCGGGCTCGTACGAAGGCTATAACCCCGCTGCGGCGCCAACCATACCATCAGTTACCCAAACTACTTACGAGGGTTATGTATTTTTCAGCGCGGCGGGCAATTTCAAATTTACCTCCGCCCCCGACTATAGCCACATTAATTATGGCGATGGCGGCAACGGCACCCTAACTACCAACGGTAATGCGGGCGGTATTGCTTACAGTCCGGCCGGGGTGTACCTGCTGGATGCGGATATCACCCACCTTACCTATTCGGCCACCTACATCAGCACCTTTGGGATTATAGGTACAGCCACGCCACAAGGATGGAACGCCTCGACGCCGATGACTTATGACCAGTCGACAGGCTTATGGTCGATACAAATAGCCCTGGTACCCGGTGCGCTTAAATTCAGGGCCGACGACGGCTGGACCATCAACTACGGCCCGCTGGATAGCAATGCATTAACCGGTACCCTGCAATTTAACAACCCCGGCGCAATTACTATCAATACCGCCGGCACTTATACCGTAACGATAGATATGACCCAGAAAAAACAAAAAGGGTATTACTATATGGTTGTTCCGAATTGATCCTAAAATAAAAACAGCTGGTGGGTAACGCTGCCGGCTGTCTAACAGGATTATGCTAAATTTACTGCCATAATCGTTTATAAGACGGCAGTAAATTAAAAACTAAAAAAACCAGAGGATCTGTGAAAATGAAAATCAACGCCACTAAACTAAAAATGACCACCTTATTTCTATCTATACTAATGGCCTTTGCCGGCTGCAGCAAACACAGCACGCCGGCGCCCGTTCAAACAAACCCTGATACGACGAGTACCTATAAAGACCCCTCGCAATATGGTACACCCTACGCCAATGTGCCGGTTACAAAAGATATGGTGATTTACGAAGTAAACCTGCGCACCTATACGCCCGGCACACTGGCGGGCGCAATGCCCCGCCTCGACTCGATAAAAGCGCTGGGTGTAAACGTAATTTGGCTGATGCCCACCTACCCTATCGGTGTATTGAAAAGCATTGGATCGCCGTATTGCGTACAGAATTATACCGGCGTTAACCCGGAATTCGGCACGCTGACAGATCTGCGCAACTATATCGATAAGGCGCACAGCCTGGGCATGGCGGTAATTATGGACTGGGTGGCAAATGATACGTCGTGGGATAATACCTGGATTACCAATAAATCGTGGTACCAGCAGGATGGCAACGGCAACATCATCTATCCCCCCGGGACAAACTACACCGATGTGGCCGCTTTAAATTATAACAACACGGCAATGCGCACCGCGATGATCAGGGCGATGAAATATTGGATATTTACGGCCAATATCGACGGTTACCGCTGCGATTTTGCGGACAATATCCCAAACGATTTCTGGATACAGGCCCTGGATACCCTGGGAACTATTAATACCCATAAGCTCATCTACCTGGCCGAAGGCACAAAAAGCAGCGAAATCTCCTCTGGATTCCAGATCGACTATGCTTTTAGCTATTACAGCACGCTGAAAGGGGTTTACGCTGGCTCGCAGGCGCCAAGTTCCATCTTTACCACAAACAACACTGAAATTGCCTCCATCCCGTCAAACGGCACCAAAATGCGATACATTACAAATCACGACGATGCATCAAGCGATGGCAGTACCTTAACCATTTACAATGGAAAACAGGGCGCGATAGCCGCATTCGTGATGGCTGCTTATATGGACGGGATACCAATGATCTACGACAGCCAGGAGGTGGGTTATCCCGGCCCGATAAACTTTTTTACCGATGTGCCGGTTGACTATACCGCCAACCCCGGCATCGTAGCTGTCTATAAGCAAATATTAGCCTTCCGTGCAGCGCATGAAGCAGTTAAAACCGGGGCGTTAACCCAATATAACGATGCCTCCGTAATTGCTTTTGAAAAAAAATCGGGTACGGACGATGTATTGATCCTGGTAAATGCCACCAACAGCGCAGTTACCTACAACTTGCCGTCCGGTCTGCAAAATACGACCTGGGTAAACGGACTAACGAAAGCATCGGTAACGCTGCCAGCGCAAATGTCGTTTTCGGCGTATCAGTACATCGTCCTGAGCAAGAATTGAGACCTTACCTTTCTCATATATTTTACATTGGTTTGTAAACGGCGGGAGCCATCCCGCCGTTTCTGTGTTTATATAGGATTTTATTTCGCGGATAGTGGCGGGTCGGCATCAACCTGGCCTCTGTATACAACGCGGGTACATTTGCCGGAAGGTCGATGCATCTGATTAGGCTGAAAACTTAATATACATTAGATTGATTTAGCGGAGCTTTGACCAGTTTAGCTCCTAAAAAAATAAAATTCTTATATTCGGGCATGAAAAAACCTTATTCAATTTTCAAATTTTTATCGATTGCCGCAGCGGCATTCTTCTTTTTTAGCTGCACAAAAAAGAGCAATCAAAACCCGGTTTCAGTCACTTTAACAGGTAAATGGAATATTACCGCAGATACTTCGCAAACATTTGGTTACCCGCCTTATATTATTGTAGGGATCAACTCGCCCTACATGCAGTTTAATGCGGACGGCAGCGGAACCGAAAAAGATAATATTTCAACCCCCGATTGGGTGTTGAGTTTTACGTACAAGATTTCCAAAGACACCATATCTTTCAATTATCCTGTACAAACGGGGTTGCCTTCCGGTAATACCCCAACAGGAATTATAAAAGAGTTAACATCAAATAACGTAATCATAGAGTATGATATTAATGATCCTACTTTGACAGTCAAAGAGCGTGTTTATATGAGCAGATAAACGCCCGTCCTCTGTACCAGGCTGTGTCTTCGGATAAATCGTGCACGGTCTTTGACCACTTTCCAAACACCCGAAAAGTCACTCTTCGTATTGCCGCCCAACCAGTAGCGCAACGCGTATTTTGCTTTAGATTAACAATATCCTAAATTTATACAATAATTCCTGTCATGAGAAGAGTGCTCACCCTTTTTGCTATAACGATTGCCGCGATAAGCTGTAAAAAGCCTTACAATCCGCCTGCCCTACGCGGCCCTAACGGATACCTGGTAGTGGAAGGTGTGATCAATAGCGGGCAGGATTCAACTTTTATAACGATAAGCCGCACCGTTAATGTCGACAGCACTTCTTTCAAACCGGAACTGCATGCCGTATTAGCTGTACAAGGCGATAATAACACGTCGTACCCATTAGCGGAAATGGGCAAGGGCAAGTATGCGTGCGCCGGTTTAAACCTGGATAATAGCCACCAATACCGCCTGAGTATAAAAACAACGAACGGTGAGGTCTACGAGTCGGCGTACCTGCCGGCATTGAATTCTCCCCCTATCGATAGTATTAGCTTTGATACAAAGGGCGCGCTCACAATTCCGGGCGTAAATATTTATGTAACTACACACGATCCCACCGGCAAGGCACTTTACTATCGCTGGGAATTTAATGAAACCTGGATATTTCATTCCAATTACGCTTCTCTCTTCTATTCGAATGGCGACACGGTGCTGCTGCGTAACCTGGTGACCAATAATATTACTGATTGCTGGGGAAATGACACGTCAAGCTCCATTCTTTTAGGCTCGACAGCCAAACTGTCGCGGGATATTATTTATAAAATACCGCTTACCTCCATCGTTTCAACGTCCGAAAAAGTTGAGGATGAATACAGCATCCTGGTGACGCAATATGCGCTGACGGCGGACGCGTATAATTTTTATACGAACCTGAAAAAAAATACCGAAAGCCTTGGCAGTATTTTTGACCCGGAGCCCTCGCAGATCAACGGGAATATACAGTGCGAGACCAATCCGCTGGAGCCTGTTATTGGGTATATAAGTGTGGGCAGCACTTCCAGTAAGCGGATATTTATTCCTAACACCCGGCTACCCCGCTGGCAAACCATTCCATACTATACCAATTGTAAGCTTGAATTTGACTGGCAGGGCACCCCTCCGCAAATATGCTGTTTTTTTGACGCAGGCGGCTACAACGAGGTTAATGAATATATTAATTACAATATCGGCCACTATTCAAACCCATTTATACCCCTTCAACAGCTATTGCAATTTGGCAACCGCGGGCCGGTGATCGGCTATACGGCCACAACAAGACCATGCGCGGATTGTACCCTGAGAGGGTCAAATAAAAAGCCGGCTTTTTGGCCTTGAAAGGTAGATATGCAGTTGCGGCTATGCAATGCCGGCCTGTGCTGCTGTATATGGCGCTATGCTGATAAATCTACATTTGTCGATGTCTAAATGCTTTCTATCTGAAACCTGGCACCAAGCGTGCAAATCCCCGCTATTGAGGAAAGCGCCCCCGGCAGCGGAAAAAAGTAAATAAATTCAACAATGGCCATGGTAAGCAAAAAAGCCGCCAATACGGTTAGCAGTTTGCTGGTCAAAGGGCTTTTACCTTCGCCGGAAATAAACCATAAAATAAGGGTAACGGAAATAAGCACTATAATCATGTTAAAGCCATAACCTTCGAAAAACCCCGCCAGGCTAACTGATTTTCCCATGAAATCAAAATGATTGTCTTCCATTCCCTTAATAACCTGCCCTACAGCCGCGTTTGGCGGGGTTTTCCAGGTGAGGGCGCCAATCGAATGGCCGATAGTGTGCAGGAACATCATCGTTGCTGCAATACGTAATAAAACTTTGCTGCTCATTTTGAGTGTTTTTTAAATACATTACTAAATATCGTTTTTAAACCTGAGGTGTCTCAACAGCCATCTTGCCGCCGGCCCGGGCATTTCGCCCGAACGGAGTAGCAAAATTTAGATAGCGGTAAATAAGCCCGGCAATCTCTTTAAAACGGATAGCCGGTAAATCTTTAGCTCCTCAATCATTTATCGCCTGGTATACCAGCGGCTTAAACGCTTTAGCGGTATTGGTTATATACGGCCCCCACATTTGCTCATAGGCGATTACCAGCATGTCTTCTTTAGGATCGACCCAATAGGAGGTTGAAAACGCGCCGCCCCAGGCGTAAGTGCCTGCCTGGCTGGGGCCGGTGCTGCTGCCGTTTTCGGTGACAATGGAAAAGCCGAACCCGAATTTATTTGCCGCGGCACCGGCGCCGGGGTTGATAAACAGGTCGCCGATCTGGTTCATGGTTATCATGCGTACGGTATTTCGGGCCAGCAGCCGCACGCCGTTGTACTCGCCGTTATTTAAAAACATCTGCAATAAAATGGCATAGTCGTAAAGAGTGGAAACCAGGCCGCCGCCGCCCGAAAAATAGCTGGATTTTTGAAGCGGGTAATTCATATCCAACGCTCCGCCAAAAGTAGTTGGCGTTTTTTTAATCGTTCCGGTGGAGTCGCCGATAAAGAAATTGACCAGCCTGGGGCCTTTTGCGGCGGGTAAATTAAAATAAGTATCCTTCATGCCCAGGGGCTTAAAAATGCGCTTCGTAAAAAACTCGTCCAGCGTCATACCCGACCATTTCTCAACCAAACAGCCCAGCAGGTCCATGTTCAGGCCATATTTCCACTGTGTGCCGGGCTGAAAAAAGAGCGGCAGTTTGCCCAGGCGGTCCATCGCGTCGGCAAGTGTTTGGCCTTTGGTGCCCACCCCGCCGGTAAGATTGGCTTTGGCATAAAGGGCATTTTCGGTCGGTGTGCCGATGGCCGGGTAACCCAGGCCCGAGGTGTGGGTGAGCAGGTCGCGGATGGTGATGAGCCTGTTGGCCGGAACCGTTGTATAGGTGGTATCCTTAGGGTTGAACGAAGCCAGCACCGTTTCATGGGCAAAGGACGGGATGAACTTTGAAACCGGGTCGTCAAGCGAAAATTTTCCTTCTTCCCACAGCATCATCACAGCCGTAACGGTAACCGCTTTGGTTTGCGAAGCAATACGGAAGATGCCGTTTTTCTCCAGCGGTGCTTTGGTATCCATATCATTATACCCATGCGCCTTATAGAAAACAATTTTGCCATGACGGGCTATCAGCACAGCCGAGCCGTTTACCCATTTTTGCTTTACCCAGGCGTTCATGCCCGAATCAAGCCGGGCAAGGCGGGCGGCCGAAAAGCCTCCGGCCGCAGGTGCGGCTTCTGTAAGCACTTTCGACTGTGGGTGTGCCAGGTTGGCGCAAACAATAAACGCAAACAGCATAAGCGCGGCAATGGCATAACGGTTCATAAGACTTATAGTTGGTTAACCAAAAATAGTAAATTACTTTAATCAGGCAAGTTAAATGAGCCCCGCAAGGACTTATAATGCAGA
This sequence comes from Mucilaginibacter sp., assembly GCA_035656115.1. Lineage (GTDB taxonomy): Bacteria > Bacteroidota > Bacteroidia > Sphingobacteriales > Sphingobacteriaceae > Mucilaginibacter. The sequence goes on along the minus strand of DASRTD010000340.1, from coordinate 388 downwards.
ATATTTAAGTTTATATCGCATGACCGTCCCGTGGACCATGCTTATAAGTAGATTTTCACGGTTTGCACAAATCATTATCAGTCATGCTGCTCTTCCATATCCTGAAATTCAACACAAATTCCCCCCCGGATGAGCGTGCGCCATTCCACAAATAAAACTGAGGTTAGAAAAAGAGCGCCCAATAATAAACTGGCGACCGACTTCCATGATAGTCCTTCTGCTATGATATTTTCCGCATTTTAGTAGCGGGGCGTTTTAATAATAAAAACTTTTCTAAGGCACAAAGGAGCGGCTGAGGGTAAATGGCCGAGATCATTTGTATTGATGATAAGTGGCATTTAGCCTTGAGCCGGCGCTATCACCTAACCCGGCGCCCAGTTTTTTAGCC
>DASRTD010000339.1:0-38744 GCA_035656115.1 Mucilaginibacter sp. | reverse complement strand
GTTGACGCACCTATAGCGGTTATTGGCAAAGAAGGGGAGGATTATAAAGCGCTGCTGGAAAGTGCACCCGCACCCGCTGCTGGAGATAAAGTAGCAGGCGAGAGTAGCAGTGGCAGTAAAGAAGATTCAGCTGCTACTGCCACTGTACCTGCCACTGCTACTTCACCCAAAGCCGAAACAAAACCTAAGGTAGATAAATCAAGCATCCCGGCAACGGTTATCCGTATGCCTGCCCTGAGCGATACGATGACCGAAGGGGTGATCAATAAATGGAATTTTAAAGTTGGCGATACCGTTAAATCAGATGATTCCTTAGCAGATGTAGAAACCGATAAGGCAACTATGGAAGTGGTGGGGTATGAGTCGGGAACACTGTTGTATATCGGCCCTAAGGAAGGTGAGGCCGCGCCCGTAAATGGCATTATAGCTATTATTGGCAAAGCCGGCACTGATATTACCCCGCTTTTGGAAGATGACGCGCCTGCGGCAGTTGCAGCGGAAAGTGGCAGTAGCAGCGAAGAGGCCGCTCCGGTTGCAGAAGCTGCTCAGGCTGCTGAAAGCGATTCAGCTGTTTCGGAAGAAGATGACAGCCGCATTAAAGCATCGCCGCTGGCGCGCAAGATCGCTAAAGAAAGAGGCATTAACCTTCGCGAGATAAAAGGTTCAGCCGAGGGTGGTCGTATCATCAAGAAAGACGTAGAGGAATATAAACCAGTAGCAGTAGCAAGTAGCAGTAGCAGTAAAGAACCTGCGGCAACTGAGGCCCCTGCTACTGCCACTGCCACTGCTACTCCAGCGAAGCCGGCAATCATCATCCCGACCTACGTTGGCGAAGAGAAATTTACCGAAAGACCGGTTAGCCAGATGCGCAAAGCCATCAGCAGGCGTTTATCCGAAAGCCTGTTTACTGCACCGCATTTCTATGTAACCATGAGCATCGATATGGACCAGGCTGTTGCTGCCCGCGGTCGTATCAATGAAGTTGCACCGGTAAAAATATCCTTTAATGATTTTGTGGTGAAAGCCTGCGCCGTTGCCTTAAAACAACATCCGGCCATCAACTCATCTTTCCTGGGCGACAAAATACGCACCAACGAGCACGTGCATATCGGCGTAGCCGTAGCGGTTGACGAAGGCCTGCTGGTACCGGTTATAAAATTTGCCGATGGCAAATCATTAAGCGCCATATCTGTTGAAGTGAAAGACTTTGCCGGCAAAGCCAAAGCAAAAAAACTGCAGCCGCCCGAAATGGAAGGCTCAACCTTCACCATATCTAACTTAGGTATGTTTGGAGTGGACGAATTTACCGCTATCATCAACACGCCAAACGCCTGTATCCTGGCCGTTAGCGGCATACAGCAGGTGCCCGTAGTTAAAAACGGCGCGGTAGTGCCCGGCAACGTAATGAAGGTAACCCTAAGCTGCGACCACCGCGTGGTTGACGGCGCAACAGGCGCAGCCTTTTTGCAAACGCTGAAAGCGATGCTGGAGGAACCGGTGAGGTTGTTGATTTAAGAAATGCGGAATTTCGATTTCGGATTTAAGAATTAATAATTTAAAATATTAAGCGATGGGTGTTAGGGCTCATCGCTTTTTTGTTTTGGGGCATAGGTGTTTACAATATCATATAAATACTTAAATTTGTGTTATAACAATGCAACTTAATTTCGAAAAAACATGCGCATAACGATCGAAGTTGACAGTAAAAAGGAAATGGATAAATTATCGGCTTTTTTAAAAACGTTTAGCGTCAACACGATTAAGGTTTTAACGGCTGGTGATCCTTCGGCCAATATTAAAAAAGGTAACAAGAAAATCGACCCATCCGACCTGTTCGGAATGTGGGCTAATGAACCGCGCTCAGCGGAAGAGATCAGAAGAGTTGCCTGGCAACGCAAATCCGGGGAATAATTATGGTTTTGTGTGATACAAACGTCCTTATTCATGCATTCAACGGACGAATTGACACGTTAAGCCGGCTTGAAGAGATTGGACTGGACCAAGTCGTGCTTTCTGTCGTTACGGTTATGGAACTTGTTCAGGGCTGTCGTAATAAAGTCGAGCTCGCGCAACTCAAAAGAAAAATCAAGTATTTCGATATTGTCGACCTTGACAATCCGTCATCAAAGTTGGCTTTGGCGCTAATGGAGCGATTCCGTTTAAGCCACGGCTTGCAAATACCAGACACTTTAATAGCTGCCACAGCTATAGTCAATCAAATTCCGCTGTTTACCTATAATGTAAAAGATTTCAGTTTTATTCCGGGCATCACGTTGATTTAATCAGGATTTTAGTTTCGGGCTTGAAATATTTGAGCGATGGGTTTTAGCGCTCATCGTTTTTTTTGTTGACTAATCAGCAGGAAGGATGCTATTCTATCCCCCTTCCCTTCAAATATTCCATCGCCTTCTCCAGCGCTACATCCTCATCATTAATAATACTTTTAGCCGTCTTTTTCGCCTCAATATCTATCCTCAGGCCGCGTTGTTGTGTGGGTGTTTTATCCGGGTAATAAATGCCGTATCCTGAATACGTGATGCCCAGGCCGCTACCCATAGGGATGTAGGAAACCACGCCGTCGGTACCGCTGGTTTGGCTGCCGATGGTGATGGAATGCGGTATGGTTTGCAGCGTCATTACGGAGTATTCGCCCTGGCTTTGGCAGCGTTCATCAGCCAGGATAATGACAATTCCATTATAGGGGGCGGGATTATTAGCGCCTATTTTTGGCGAAAGCTCCCACTGAAAATAACCGGGATCGTCAGGAAGTATTTTGGTAATATAGTTAATGGCCGCAGGCGCCGGCAAAAATATATCGAAGATATTGTAAAATGTATCGTTTGAGGTATAGCTGCGTGCATCAAAAATCACCGCTTTTTTGCCCTGCATCAGGGTTTTTACGGTATCTACATTTTTCTCCCACAGCTGCATGGTGTATACCCGTATGATGGATTTTCCGATAATTTCATAACCCTTATCATTAGCCGTATAGTTGTTAATGAATTGCCAGTTGCGCTGGGTTTTCAGCATGGTTTTTACGCGTGTGGTAAATGTCTTGCCGCCCTGTTTAAAGGTGACGGTCTGGACTGTATCCTGCGAGCTCAGCAGCTCTATCTCTAAATGCCGGTTAAGCGAAACAGCATTAGACGATGTGATATAGGGTTTAAAACGCGCTATTCTTTTGGCTATAGGCTCACCATTTATCGCCAGCAGGATACCGCCTTTTTGAATGCCTGCACGGCGGCAAATCGAATCGACACCAGTGTGGGTGATAATAACCGTATCGTGCCAAATCGCGATATAAAATGGCGAAATATAATTTCCCCAGATATTGTCCCGACCATCCAGCTGCGAATGCCCGTCGTGCAGGCTGACGGCCAGCTGAAGCAATAGTTTATGCCAGGCTGTAGTATCCTTTACATCACCAACCTTTGATATAAACCGGGTTAAAACCGTATTCCATTTTTGGGCGGCGATAAATTTATAGGGATCGTAATAATTGATGGCATTCCAAAAGCGGGCTAAAAACAACATCCGGTATTGCGCATCGGGCCAGGTCATTTTGTCGTAAGGGTTCTCGCCGCTGTAATCTGTAATGTTATTGAATTTTACAAAACGGTTGTTGCCGCGGTTGCGATGGGTAAAAATAAATTGCAGCTTTTCGCGGTTGGATGCGCTGATAAGGGTGGAATGTTGCAACCAGTCAAGGTCGTGGTTCAATGTAAAAATGGCTCCGGTTAAGTGAGCTTCCTGCGGGTTATTTATGGGGCCAGCGGCAGCAAGCAAGGCGGAGATTTGAGCGTTGAGCTGTGTGCCGGTTTTCGCGGCAATGGCTTTATCCACATGAGCAATAAAAACCGAATCCCAGTTGATGGTGCCGCCGGCAACATTTGGATGATGATATTTTAAAAATCCCCATGCTTTTATGTAGATAGCGGTGCGTTCGGTTTGATTTTGACATCGGGCCTTCGTGGCATAAAATGGCATTGTGAAGGTCATCAGCAACAAAAAGATATGATATCGTTTCATGTTTGTTTTTTGACATCAAAAATGCCGTTTCGGTAATCCCGTGGAAAATTTATTAGCCCAACTGTATTATTATCGTGCCGAACGGTGTCTTGTTAAAATTCGGCGCGCAAAATCGCCGGTTCATCGAAAATTGTTCAGGGTTAAGCCGGAATTTGGTAAATTGAGCAATGTCATTTTCTTTTTCACAGCTGAACTACAAACAAAAAGGAGCAATTGCCGAGGCGGCGTACCTGTTCGTCATCGGCGTATTGAGCCCTTTGGCGGTGGGTTTGCAAATCTTCTCCAATTTTTCGTTTACGCTCAGTTATGTAATGCTTAACACCCTTACCCTGCCACAGGTGGTCCTGTTTTACCGCTTTTACCTGCCGCAAACCATCGGCAAAAAGCGCTACCTGCTGTTTTTCCTGCTTTTCCCGGTGTTTATGGCGGTATATGAACTATGCGACCGCCTGGGCATGTTGGCGCTGCTGTATTTGCCTTTTGTGTCGAGCGCGTATAAAAACCAAAATGTACGGCCGGCCCACCCCGAGCATTTGTTCAACCCGCACTTTAACGAGTTATTCGGTTATACGGGGCTGGTGCTGCTGGCGGCTACGTCGTTGTACGTCATCAAGCTTCTTTTCAAAAATCAGCATAACCTTAACACACTCGAGAATGAAAAATTAAAATTGGAACTGAACCAGTTGAAGGCACAGTTGCAGCCGCATTTCTTTTTCAATACCATTAATAACATGTATTCGCTGGCGGTGCAAAACTCGCCGCAAACACCAAAAATGATCACCGACTTGTCGGCTATTATGCGTTACATTTTGTATGAGGCCGGCACCGAACGGGCGCCCCTGCAGCGGGAGCTGGATTTTATAAAAAGCTATATCAGCCTGGAAAATATGCGCCATGCCGAATCGGACGGCATCAGCCTTTCAGTGCAGGGCGATGTATCGGGCATCTGTATCGAACCTTTATTGTTGCTGCCCATCATTGAAAATACTTTTAAGCACGCGCTGCACGCCGATATGCACGATAAATGGGTAAGGCTTGTGCTTGCGGTGGATGAGGATGAGCTGGTTTTCCAGGCGGTCAACCCAAAAGGGCCGCAAACCGGCAAGACCGGGGAAAATAGCAGCGGCATTGGCCTGTCCAACATCCGCAAGCGCCTGGAGCTGCTTTACCCCGGCCGCCACGAATTGGTGATTCACGACGAAGCCCTTACCTTTACCGTAATTTTAACCATCAGGCTAAAAGCATGATCAACTACATTGTGGTGGACGACGAACCCCTGGCGCGGCAGCTCATTTTATCCTACGCAGCGCAAGTTCCGGGTATGCAATGCCAGGGCGAATTCCCCGGCGCGGTAGCAGCGTTCGAGGCGCTGCACCGGCTGCCGGTTGATGTTATTTTTATCGATATCGAGATGCCCGGCATTAATGGCATCAACTTTATCCGTTCGTTAAAAAATATCCCTAAGGTGGTGTTCATTACGGCTTATGCCGAGCATGCCGTAGATGCTTTTGAGCTGGAAGCAGTGGACTACCTGCTTAAGCCAGTCACCCTGGAAAGATTTTTAAAGACCATCCAAAAACTCAACCCCACACAGCACACGCCCTCACCGGCACCGCAGCCCTATGCAACCTCCATATTTTTAAAGGTAGATAAGCGGCTGGTAAAGATCGACCTTGACCAGTTAATGTATGCTGAAGCCCTGGGCGATTATCTGAAGGTGCATTGCACCGGTCAAACCTATGTCACGTACCTGTCGCTCGCCAAGCTCGAAACATTGCTGCCACCACAAAGATTTATCCGCATCCACCGGTCGACCATTGTAAACAAGCAGTTCATCAGTTTTGTGGAAGGCAATTTTGTGCGTATTGGCGATGTGGATATGCCTATCGGGCTTACTTACCGGGAAGGGGTTTTTAAAACCCTGAGAGCATGAGGACATCCACAAACTGCCGTTCTCAATCGGAGTGCTGCACTGGTGGGGTATCCGGCGGGTGGATATACCCCCCATGAGCAGCGAAGTTTATCAACGGTTGCTATAAATAGCTTGTCAAAACTCTTATTTAATTACTATCATGAAAACCTACACTGAAGAAGAATTATTAAAAGCTATGAAATATGCTTGCGAATATCAAAAAGCGACCGACTATCAAACCGCAGGAAAATTATTAATAGTTGACGAAAGCGAACTGTCTGCCAATTCTATTTTGTTATTAGATGAGTTGAGCAGCGATGCAATAGCTTTTTCTGAAATAGCGTTAAAGGATATTTTCGATTAATCCGCTTGTCCCAATTGATCTATAGCTACCGAAATTTTAGCCCCCAATTAAAATCTGTCCAAAAAGAATAAAGAAAATTCTTGAAAAAAGCAAGCAAATCCCCGGAAAAATTAGTGTCCCAGGCGTATTCACCTGTACCGGGTGGGACGTGGGACAGAGGAGAGTGGCAGTGGCAGTAGTTGTGGCAGTGGCAGTTTTACCTTTTGCCCTTTACCTTTCACCTCAAAAAAACTATCTTAGCCCTCCCAACCACACTATGCAATGAAAACGTTAACCTGTTTATCCGGCGCTGTTTTACTTTGCGGCTTTGCCTGTGCACAACAAATGAATACGACCAAATTGAATTACCCCGCAACCCGAAAGGTTGATACCACTAACACTTATTTCGGCACCGTGGTGCCCGACCCCTACCGCTGGCTGGAGGACGACCGCTCTGCAGATACCAAAGCCTGGGTACAGGCAGAAAACAAGGTAACACAAGGCTACCTGGCGCAAATACCCTATCGCGATGCCATCTACAAACGCCTGGAGCAGCTTTGGAATTATGAGAAATACAGCGCGCCGTTTAAGGAAGGCAAGTACACCTATTTTTATAAGAACGACGGTCTGCAGGCGCAGTCGGTATTGTGGCGGCAGGTGGGGGATGGTACGCCGGAAGTTTTCCTGGATCCGAACAAATTCTCGGTTGACGGCACCACCTCCATGCAAGGGATCGATTTTACCAAGGACGGCTCGATGGCGGCCTACCAGCTATCCGAAGGCGGCAGCGACTGGCGCAAAGTGATCGTTATTAACACAGAAAACAAGGCGCAGATAGGCGATACGCTAAGGGATGTAAAATTTAGCGGTATTGCCTGGCGCGGCAACGAGGGTTTTTACTACAGCAGTTATGACAAACCGAAAAACGGCTCGCAGCTGGCAGGCATAACGCAGTTTCATAAGCTGTTCTACCACAAATTAGGCACGGCTCAAAGTACCGATCAGCTTATTTTTGGCGGCGAACAAACCAAGCGCCGCTACATTGGCGCATATTTAACTGAAGACGAACATTTCCTGGTCATCAGCGCGGCCAATACCACCACAGGTAACGAGCTTTATATACAGGATTTAATTCAGCCGGGCAGCCAGATCATGCAGGTGGTGGATAACTTCGACAATGAGCATTCCGTATTGGATAATGTCGGCAGCAAGCTGTATATCCTGACAAATTTGTATTCGACGAATTTTAAGATCGTAACGGTAGATGCGTCTGATCCAAAGCCGACGCATTGGAAGGATTTGATCCCCATGACCGAAAATGTGCTGACCGCATCTACTGGCGGCGGTAAAATATTTGCCGAATACCTGAAGGATGCCACGTCGTTTGTCCAACAATATGACATGAACGGCAAACTGGAGCGGACGATAAGCTTGCCGACGGTGGGGACCGCGTCGGGCTTCGGGACTAAGCATGAGGAAAAGGAAACCTATTATACCTTCACCAACTACGTTTATCCGCCCACAATATTTAAACTGGATATAGCGAGCGGCAAGTCAAGTGTTTATAAAAAATCGAATGTGCAGTTTGATCCAACACAGTATGAAAGCACGCAGGTTTTTTATAAATCGAAGGACGGCACCAAAATCCCGATGATCATCACCTATAAAAAAGGCACGGTGATGAATGGCAAAAACCCGACGTTGTTATACGCTTACGGCGGCTTCAGCATTAGCCTTACCCCCGCCTTCAGCACCAGCAATATTATTTTGCTGGAACATGGCGGAATATACGCCGTACCCAACCTGCGCGGCGGCGGCGAGTACGGTGAAAAATGGCACAAGGCCGGCATAAAAATGAAAAAGCAAAATGTTTTTGACGATTTTATCGCCGCGGCGGAATACCTCGTCAAGCATAAATATACCTCCAAGGACTATTTGGCGATTTCGGGAGGATCGAACGGCGGGCTGCTCATCGGCGCGACCATGACCCAGCGGCCTGACTTATGTAAAGTGGCCCTGCCGGCCGTGGGTGTAATGGACATGCTGCGCTATAACCAGTTTACCGCAGGCGCCGGATGGAGCTATGATTATGGCACGGCGGAGGATTCGGAAGAAATGTTTAATTACCTTTACAAATACTCGCCGTACCATGCTTTAAAACCGGATAATTACCCGGCAACGATGGTGACGACGGCCGATCACGATGATCGGGTAGTACCCGCCCACTCGTTTAAGTTTGGAGCAAGGTTGCAGGAATACCAGCACGGAACAGCGCCGGTAATTATCCGGATAGAAACAAAAGCGGGCCATGGCGCCGGCCAAAGCACCGAGCAGGTGATCAGCGGACAAACTGATAAATGGGCCTTTATGTTTTGGAATATGGGGATTCAATTGTAGGAGATTAGAGATTAGAAAAAAGCCTGCAAAATTTTGAGCGAGCACGCATGAGGGGACTTTTTATACAACTCGCTGATGCAGTATCCGGCGGCTATTCCTTCAGACTGGCTATTACCTGGTGGGAGATCGGTTTGTTCATTCTTCTTGTCACTTGTATAGTTTACTTTTTAATAAAAAGACGCAAATAAATTGTATCAGGGAACAATTGATTCATTAATCGGAATATTCCTTAAATTCGAAAATTAAAAGGGTTATGATAAAATTCATGGGAACGGTTTGCCGAATAATATTTATCTCAACATTAACTATCTTTTTGGGCAACTCCGTATCTGCCCAATCCCGCCAAAAAGACATCAACCTTGTCTTTATTGGCAACAGTATTACCTATGGCTCACAGCTCACCTACCCCGAGGCCGAGGCCCCGCCGGTTATCGCTACCAAATATATGATGCAAAAGAACCGCATCGGGCGGGTATCATTTGCCAACCAGGGGCATAGCGGCTATACCACCGTTGATTTTCTGCCTTCAACAAGCAAAACCTTCAGCCAGGTTGAAGCCGCGGCAAAAGGATTTGCCAATAAACAGGCCCTGCTCATATTTTCTATCGACTTGGGCACGAATGACAGCGCCATCACCGGGACCAACGGGGCGCCGGTCTCCCCGGAACATTACGGCGAAAACTTAAAAAAGATCATCGATGCCCTGTTAAAGGAATTTCCCGGCTGTGTCATTGTTATCCAGCGGCCCACCTGGTACAGCGCCAATACTTATAACGGCGCGAAATACCTTGCCGAAGGCTTAAACCGCCTGCAAAGCTATTTCCCTGTAATTAGTCATTTGGTAGCGGCCTATGCGGCAAGCCGTCCAAAACAAGTTTTCAAAGGTGATACCAGGGCTTTCGGCTATTTTAAAGCCCACTATCTAACCGACCTCACCCCCGAGCAGGGCCACCAGGGCACTTTTTACCTGCACCCCAATAAAAAAGGCGCCGCCGCCCTCGGTACGTTTTGGGGCGAATCTATCTTTCGAACGGTAAGGAAATTGCGGCAACAGGAACAGTAAGCCGATTTCGGGGGCAAGACATTCAATAAAAAAAGCCCCGGCTAAAACTTTTTTATCGTTTCCGTAACGTGCGCCAAATGGTGTTTGCAATGCCATGCGTATAAGGCCAGCGCCTTTTTAAGCTGCATCGTCGCGCCCGATCCCGGGTTGGTAAACGTGCGGTTCCACTCCTCTTCGGCAAAGCTTTCCAGCAGGGTAACCCAGCGCTGGTGCAGGCCCTCCAGTATCCGCAGCGAAGGCTCAACCGGCATGCGGTAATCGGGCAGCAGCGCCCAGTCGGCTTCGTTATAGGGTTTTATGGTGGGGCTTTCTTCGGTAAGCGCCCATTTAAAGCGCAGCAGCGAGTTCATATGGCTGTCGGCGCAATGGTGCACTACCTGGCGCAGTGTCCAACCACCGGTGCGGTAGGGCGTGTCTAATTGTTTTTCAGTGAGGCCGATGATGGCATGGCGCAGCCTGCCCGGAAACTCCTTAATGGTAGCAATCCAGGTGCGCAGGTCGTCAGTCGTATAGCTCACAGGCGCCTTAAATCTCCCGGTTGGGTATCGTAGTATGTCGTCGGTAATCGTCATTGGGATGGTCAAGTTAGCTATATTTTTTATTCGCAACAAAGTTTTGCGCTATTTTAGCATTTCAATACAAAATTTGATGCCCCGATGATAAAAAAACTATTGTTTTTGCTGTTTTTTTCACTTGTTTATCGTGCAAACGCTCAAACCATCAAAACCGACGTGCTGGTTATCGGCGGCAGCCCAAGCGGAGTGGCGGCGGCAATACAGTCTGCAAGGAGTAAAGTAAAAACCATTTTGGTAGCGGAAAATATTCGCCTTTCCGACGAAGCGCCGGCAAATGAAACGCTCCGGCTGCAGCCTTATATCGACCGGTCGTCGGGAATTTGGGCGGAATTCCGCACGCGTTTACGCGCCTATTATAAAATTCAGGCAGATAAAGACACCGTATACAATGCCACATTGCGTTTCGAACGGCGGGTAGGTGATACCCTGCTCAAAAAAATGACGGATACGGTAAAGAACCTTAAAGTTTATCTTGACGCATCATTAACAACATTAAAAAAGGACGGCGATGGATGGGAGCTAACCGTTACACAAAACAGGAAAACCTTTAATATCAAAGTGAAAGTAATCATTGATGCAACGGAAGCCGGGGAAATAGTCGAAAAAGCGGGCTTAAAATTTAGCGGCAGGGTAGAACTGTTTAACCAAAACACCCACACGGCATTATACCGGACCGCTATAGCCGCCGGGGAAAACCTGCCCATCGACGGTTACCCGCCCGATACGTATTGGTATCTGCCGATGAATGCCGTTTTGCCGGCCGGTGCAAATAATTTACTGGTTACCGAGAATGTAATGCCGGGAAGAAAAACAGTAGACTATCTTCCTTTGCAGTTAGCTACTGGTCAGGGAGTTGGGGCAATGGCAGCATACTGCGCATTTTTTAAAACCGATACTAAAAATTTACGTGTGCGCATTATCCAGGGTGAGTTATTGGATTTTAAAGAAATTTTGGCGCCATATGCCGATATTGACGAAAACGACCGCGACTGGCGTTCGATTCAACAGGTATGCTTAACCGGGCTGCTAAAATGTTCGGGTAAAAGCGGGCATTTTAATTTTGGGCCCGATGCAAACGTTACCACAGCCGAAATTAAACCCGTTTTGCAGGAAATTTACACCCGCGCCTTCCTTTGGTTCAACCGCGAAAAGCCGGGCGAAAAGTTTACCATAGCCAACACCCTCTCCTTCATCAGCGACTATACCCTCACCGATCCCGCCATCCTGAAAGCCGCCATACAAAAGGCCTGGAAAACACAGTTTAAATTTAAATCCGATTTTGACAGTAACCGCCCCATTACCCGCCGCGAGTTTGCCGTATTGGCCAACAAATACCTCAACCCCTTTGCCCGCACGGTTGACCTCAGTGGCCAGCTGGTGAACTAAAATGCCCCGGAACACCTGAACCACCTGGCACAGGTGAATACACCTGGGACACCTGGGACACTAATTTTTCCTGTTGTTCACTTGCTTTTGTCAAGAATTTTCTTTATTGTTTTGTCATTCGTTTCCGTTTCCTGCCTTAGGTGGAGTTTTCCCCAACAAACGGAAATGCCACGTTTATTCCTGCCAAAATCTATTTCGTGTTACCCTTATTTTAGGTTAACACGCTTACATTGCCCCGCTCACGTAAGCCTTTTAGGCAAATTTTTAATTGAACCTGTAATGAAACGCATTTTCAGGGTGCATTTCAAATGTTAACATTGCCCCGCACTAACACAGCGCTTTTGCCAGCCTGGGGCGCGGCTCAAGCGTTTAGCCTTTTCGAAAATTATAAATAAAAACCGTACAAAGCACAGCTTTTTACAATTACATGTTTAAACATTTAATTGTAAAAGGTAACTTTACATCTTGATTTATAGCATTTAAGGATAACCATGGAAATAGGAATTGACAGCTTCGCGGCAACGGGCGATCTGTACAGCGCATTGGACGCAAAGGGCAACATCAACGCGATGGAACAACTGCTGACCCGGATTGAATTTGCCGACCGCGCCGGGCTGGATGTGTTCGGCATAGGCGAGCATCACCGCAAGGAGTTCCTGGATTCGGCCACCTCGGTGATACTGGCTGCGGCCGCAGCGCGTACCACCAACATCAGGCTAACCAGCGCGGTGACCGTTTTAAGCGCCGCCGATCCGGTGAGGCTGTTCCAGCAATTTGCTACCCTCGATATCATTTCAAAAGGCCGTGCCGAAATGGTCGTGGGGCGCGGATCGTCCATAGAAGCCTTCCCGCTGTTTGGCTTCAGCCTGCAGGATTATGATGCCCTGTTTGCCGAAAAGCTGGACTTGTTGCTGCAAGTGCGTGACCAGGAGGCCATCACCTGGTCGGGGCGTTTCCGTGCGCCGCTGCACAACCAGGCCATCTATCCGCGCCCGGTACAGCAGCCCCTGCCGGTATGGCTGGGCGTTGGGGGCACGCCTGCATCATTTGTGCGTGCAGGCACACTGGGTTTGCCTCTAATGGTGGCCATCATCGGCGGCGATACCGAACGCTTCAGGCCCCTCGTCGACCTGTACCGCAATGCAGGCCGCGAAGCCGGCTTTGCGCCGGAAGAACTAAAAGTGGGTATTCATTCACTCGGCTATGTTGCAGATACCACCGAACAGGCCGCCGAAGAATATTACCCCGGTTACCGGGAAACCTTTACCAAACTGGGCCGCGAGCGCGGCTGGCCGCCGGTAACCCGCCCCGGTTTCGACGCCCAGCGGGGCCCACAGGGCGCCTACCTCATCGGCTCGCCCGAAGTAGTGGCCCAAAAGATCATACGGCACAGCGAAGCCCTGGGCGGCGTATCCAGGTTCACCTTCCAGATGGATAACGCCGGCCTCAGTCATGAACAACTGACGAAAGCGATTGAACTGATAGGGCAAAAGGTAAAGCCGCTGGTGGGGTAAATAATTTGCCATCCGCTCCGATATAATCCCGATCCGGCTGGTTTGGAATGGTATGGGGGGACTGTCCTTAAATGGGTTTGAATATTCAATTGAGATAACAATTAGGTACGCGCCAGTATTGGGGCTTAAGCAAAGCTGTTTGTTTGAGAAAGCTCCAACAAAGGCGGGAAGACTCACTCCGCTTATCGAAAGCCAAACATTCCCTCTTTTTTATCTTTTTTAAAACAATTATTTCACCCTTCTTGTCCAAAATAATGGTGCCCAGTCGTCATTTTGGCGTAAATGGATGATTGTTAACCGGCCTGCCTGCCATAAAATAAAATGGGGCAGGGGGCTATAAAAATTAAACAAAATGAAACAGCGGATCAATGCTTATGAAAAAGGCAAAGGCGCATTGCATGCCTTGTATGGTTTGTCGGCTTACCTGTCGAAATCGCCGGTTGAAAAATCGCTTTTGGATTTAATTTATTACCGGGTATCGCAAATTAACGGCTGTGCATACTGCCTGGATATGCACTCGAAAGACCTGCGCGCGGCCGGTGAAACGGAGCAGCGGCTTTATGTGCTAGATGCCTGGCGCGAGACGGCCCTGTACAGCGAGCGCGAACGTGCCGCCCTGGCCTGGGCCGAAGCCGTTACAAAAATCACAAACGGCCATGTATCCGATGCTGTTTATGAAGAAGCAGCCAGGCAGTTTTCGGAACAGGAACTGATCGACCTGACCTTGGCAGCGACTACTATTAATACCTACAACCGCATCAATATCGCCTTCGCCATACAGGGAGGCAGTTATAAGGTTGGCCAGCATTCGGGTTGAAAGTCTTAAGTCGAAAGTCTTAAGTCCGAAGTCAAAAAAACACAAAATCTGACTTTCGACTTAAGACTTTCGACTTAAACCTATCCAAGCATTTTAGCAATATAATTAAAGCTATTGGCCACGTTTTGCAAGGGCTGCGGGGCGCCGTCCTGCTCTACAAAATAGTATTTCATGCCCGATTCCTTGGCATTATCAAAAATGGGCTTAAAATCTATTATGCCTGCGCCAACTTCTTCCGGTTCTTTAGTGGTTTTACTCAAATCCTTTACGTGCCACAGCGGGAAACGGCCGGGGTGCATTTTAAACAGCGCTATCGGGTCCTGTTTGGCTTTGGTGGCCCAGGCAAGGTCCAGTTCCATCTTCACCAGGTTTTTGTCGGTGTTACCAAGGATATAGTCAAACGGCCGGTGCCCTTCCACTTGATCAAATTCAGTGGTGTGGTTGTGATAAGCAAATTGCACCCCGTTTTTCTTACAGACTTCGCCGGCTTTGCTAAATACATCAACGGCGGTCTTGATCTCATCTAAAGTTCCCACCGGTATGGAGGAACACACCGCATAACTAAGACCGCCTTCAGCCGCGTCATCCGCAACTTGCTGGTAGTCATCCTTCCAGTTAAGCTGTTTCGGCATGTTTTTAAAGCCCGCCATCATCTTTTTTATTCTCGCCGAATCCTGCGCCGTTTTAGCCATTTTCATGATCTGTTCCATAGAAAAAGGCGCGCCGCCGATATGCGCGGAGCGCCAGGTCATACCGGTATCTTTCACCATGGCGGCAAATTCTTTTGGCTTAAAGCCATACCAGTTTCCTTTTTGCGAGCTTGCGCTTTCAACTTCCTTATAACCGATGGCGGCTACCTTTTGCAGGGTGGCTTTCGGGTCGGTTGTCATCAGGTTGCCGAGCGTGTACAACTGCAGCCCGGAAGCGGGAAAAGCTTTCCTGGAGGGCAAAATGCCTGCCTGTGCATAGCGGGCCAGCAGCAAACCCGCCACGGCAAGGGATCCCGACTGTATAAATTTTCTTCTTTCCATAATTTGGTTTATTTAAAGCATAAAAGAGAATTAATGCATTTCTTCTAAGGTCGCGCATTTGCCGGACACTTTATCACCCATAACAACATTTTGACAAATGGAACGGTTAAGTTGTTTATTTTACCGGTGACGGTCTACTTCTTAACCCTATCGGCCACGGCGTCGAACATGCCCATCAGGCTGCCTGTGGCATGGTCATCGTCCTTTTTGGCTAAGGTCAGGCTTACATCGTAGCCCTGCGCCGAAAAATAAAGCGTGATCTTATCAGCTTCCTGCTCTATTTTGGTCATCGGGATATCTTTATGTGCTGCGGTAGTATCTACCAGCACGCCTTTTGCAGTCCCTGCCGAGTCGGTCAGGTTAAACAGCATGTGCGTGTCGCCTTGCGGCAGGCCCTTTACCAGCACATCCCATTTGCCCAGGAAATAATTGGTGGTTGTTTGGGCGTTCGCTTTTGCTGCAATGAGTACGAATGCCATTAAGCAGGCAAGCATTAAATTGATTTTTTTCATGTGGAAATAGTTTTGTTTAAATGTATTATGTAATTGAATGATAACAAATTAAAACTTTAAAAATGTTGCAGCTACCCTCTTTCCCGCGAAGCGGAAGAGAAGGTGGTCGAGCGAAGCGATGACCGGGTGAGTCAACACGGGTGCCAGCATTGGCGGTAATGTCCGCCGGGTCGACTCACCCCGTCCCGATAGCTATCGGGAGCGCTTCGCTGTTCGACCCTCTCTTCGCCCGCGGCGGAAAGAGGGGGAGCTCCACTAATAACTTAGCCCATACCCAAACTTAAACAGCGGGTCCTTACTATCATAAGGCATATCCTCCTTCTGGTTCCGCACCGCCTCCATGGATGATGGCATCTCTATCGGCAAATGGCCGCCCGGTTTGTACTTCCCAAAAATCACGTCCAGAACCGCCCGGTCATCCGACCCGAAGCTGGCAAAAAGGCCCTTCGCCCCGGCGCTGATCTCAGGGATCACGGCCGGCCGGTCCATATAAATATCGACGATGGTCGGCACAGTTTTCTCCAGGTCGAGGATGTCCTGCAGTTGCTTGCCCTTAAAATCCAGGTCGCCCCAGTGGAACATGCCGGCAATGAAGTTGCCTTTAGCCTCGGCAATAGGATAGTTGGGCGTTTGCAGCCGGATGATGGCAATATCTGCCTGTTTAGGGTCGGTTACTATGGTACCATACTCCGCCGCGATTTTTGGGTTGACGTTTTTAACGTATATCTTCAGTTTGTTTATGGCCAGCGGAAGCACGTGGCTGTCATTTTTTAACAGCGTCATGGAGCGGCGCTGGGCATCTTCGCCGGCTGCCATAAACGCCGGGCTGCCCACAATGTCGGCCGCCTTTTTTTCGTCAACAAACGGGTTATCAAACAGGCCCAGCTCGAACTTCAGGCGCAATAACCTGGTTATCGATTCGTCAATGCGTTTTTCGCTCAGTTTGCCTTCCTTAACCAACTGTACAATTACGTCGGGTATTTCCTCGCCGCCAAGCTGGTCAACGCCGGCATCGATGATGCGCAGTACTCGCTCTTCAGTATTCAGTTTCTCCACGCCCCACGCCCTTGCCGGGAAATTGATAGCACCGATCTTTGAATCCGTCACCAGGCCCCAGTCGGTGCAAACTACGCCGTCGTAATGGTATTTTTTGCGCAACAGCTCGGTAATGATGGCTTTGTTATAAGAGAAACCGACTTCGGGTATATCTTTTTGCCCCATAGGCACGCCGTAATAGGGCATTATTGCCGCGGTACCTGCCTTAAACGCCGCTTCGAAGGGAATGAGGTGATACTTGAAATTATTACCGGGGTAAACCTCGCCTTTCTGAAAATTAAAGTGCGGGTCGAGGCCATCCTTTTGCGGGCCGCCGCCAGGGAAGTGTTTGGTCATCATGGCCACGCTGTTGGGGCCGATCTTATCGCCCTGGTAGCCTTTTATATAGGCCGCAGTCATGCGCGATGACAATGCCGCATCTTCGCCAAAGGTGCCCGATATGCGCGGCCAGCGGGGTTCAGTGGCCAGGTCGACTTGCGGGTGCAGGCCCTGGCGAATGCCGGTTGCCAGGTATTCCTGGCGGGAAATGTCGGCAAATTTTTCAGTTTCCTTATCATCGCCGATGGCTGCCAGGCCCAGCGGGTCGGGCCACATCGAAAATGTTTTGGCCGACATGGCAAAAATGCCCGCGCCGCCCTGGTTGCGGGGATCGGAGGCAATGGTCAGGGGAATACCCAGCCTTGTTTTTTCCTCGTACTTTTGTATGTTGTTATACCACATGGCCAAAGTATCCGGAGCGGGCACTGCAAACAGGTTAAAATGCGTGATGTGGTGTTTGTTTATCTCGTTCACCCCCACCGGCGACAAACTTGCCAGCAAACCACTGGCCGGCTTATCTTCAATCGTCCCGTCGGCATTTACACGGATGGGCGAATAAAACATCATGCCCGCTTTTTCCTCGAGGGTCATTTTTTTAAGCAGATCCTGCACACGGTCCTCAATAGGCCGGCGCGAATCCTCGTAAATGTCCAGCTTACCGTTTTTATTCAGGTCGCGATAGGCGAAAGTGCCGTCATAACGTACCAGGCCGGACTCTGCCATAACCGCAGCGGACAAATTGTTTTTGATCTGCTCTTTCGAAAACGAAAAAACGGCCGCCAGCGCCCCTGCACCGGCCATGTAAGCAAGCAAACTTTTGATCTTCATCGATTTATAAATTAGTTAATTGGAATGACAATGTAGCTAATACCCGCAAAATGTGTTTATTATTGTATTTGTTAAAAATTAATAAATGAAGGTATGCAATTAATTCTTTACATTTATTAAATTTTAATAAATAATTTTTTGTTCGATCGGTCAGATGGAAAGCTTAGCGGAATTGCAGCATTTTTTTAGGGAAGGCCATTTAGATTACCGGCCAAACCTGACGATAGATTGTGCCATTTTTGGATATCATGACGGCGGGCTGCAGTTATTGCTGGTAAAGAACAAGATCATTACGAAGTGGTGCTTGCCGGGCGGGTTCGTCAGGAAAGATGAGAGTTTGGACCAGGCCGCAACCAGGATAACTGCTGAGCGCACCGGCATAGATAATTTGTTTCTAAAACAGTTTAAGGCGTTTGGCGACCCGGGCCGAAACGATCCCCGTGACGCCTTTGAGCCGGAAAGACTTTTTGAACTGACCGGGGTACGATTGGAGGAAGACACCTGGCTAACCGGCGAAACCGCATCGGTAGGGTATTACGCCATTACTGATATCATCAATACTGTACCCAAAGCTGATTTCCTGTCGAGCGAATGCGCCTGGTTCCCTGCAGATCAATTGCCCCCGCTGGGCTTTGATCATGAAGAGATCGTCCGCGAAGCGATGTTTGCCGTGCGCATGCATTTGTACCATTTCCCGATAGGGAAAAACCTATTGCAGCAAAAATTTACGCTGAAGGAGATCAAACGTTTTTACGAGGTGATGTCGGGCAAGCAGCTTAATGCATCAAATTTCCCCAATAAATTGATTTCGCTCGGGCTGATCGTTAAACTCGATGAGAAAAAGAGCATCGGGGCACATCGGTCGCCGGCTTATTACAAATTTGATGAAGAGAGTTATGAGCGGGCTTTGAAGGAGGGGTTGGTGCTGGCATAGTTTACCATTGAAGAACTTAATTCGGGTTAAATTAATTATATCGCCCTGTTCGTTCCTGGCTTTCAGCACGTTCGCTTTAACACTTTTTCACACTTGCCATCAAATATTCGGCGTAATTTTACCGTTCTACTTTTTAGCATGCGCGTAAAATGTCTTTTCCTGTTGACAACCACATTGTTACTGATGCAAATCGCATCTGCGCAACAGGTATTGACCATTCACGGTGTTACCGCGAGAAAAGAAACAACCGACCGTGTGGCACAGGTACTCATCAAAAATTTGCACAGCGGCGACCTGATGATGAGCGACGAACTGGGCGCGTTTACCATAAAGGCGGAGGTAGGCGACACCCTGCTTTTTAAAAAAGATGAATATACCGATCAAAAGATAGCAGTATTAAACGGCAGCGACCTGCCGGTTTACATGCAGCCAGTGATCCACCTCAACACGGTAACGGTTCAGGGCCAATCAACTAAAAAGGAATTGAATGATGTAATGGCGGGTTACAAGAAAGATGGCATATTTAATAACGGAAAATCACTGCCGGTTTTTCAGTTTATAACCTCGCCATTAACCGGATTTTATAACCTGATCGGCACCGACCCCGCCCGGGCCCGGCGTTTCGCCGCGTACTCCAAAAACGAGCAGGAAGCTGCCGCCATCGATCGCAGGTACAATGTGGCTTTTATTAAACGGGTCACCGCTGCATCAGATACCGAAGCTACCAGGTTTATGCAATATTATACACCCAGTTACGACGACATAAAGGTTTGGAATGACTATGACCTGGCGCGCGAAGTGAAAAAACGGTATGATTATTATGAGGCGAACAAAGCAAGGATAACGCATAAGGATTTGAAGATGCCGCCGCTGCCTGCTCTGCCACCCACACCCAAAGCGGAAGCGGATAATTAATTAAAATTCATAGGAAAATAATCGGGTTTTCGGACCAGCTGTGAAAATTAATGACCTTAGTTTTCCCTGTAGGGGGTTAGGGTTCAGATCCCCAACACCTCGCAGGCCTTCTCGGCAGCCAGCTTTTCAGCGTTCTTTTTGTTGAACTCTTTGCCCAGGCCCATTACTTCGCCGTCAACAATGGCCTGTACCGTGAATAATTTTGTGTTTTCGCCGTCTTCGTTGCTAACCAGGTCGAAGGCGATGTCTTTGCTGTGTCGCTGGCACCACTCAATGAGTTTGCTTTTGAAGTTGGTTTCGGTTTGTTCAAGGGTATGTATGTCGACGTGGGATTTGATGATATAATTCACCAGGAAATGCCTGGTAAAATCGTAGCCCTTGTCTAAGTAGATGGCGCCCACCAGGGCCTCAAAGGCATCGCCCAGCAGCGAACCCTGGCGCGAGGAGTTGAGCATGCGGCTATCATACTCTATCAGCTTATCAAAGCCTAATTTGCGGGCAAGTGCGTTAAGGTTGTTGCGGCTTACGATCTTTGAGCGCAACTCCGTCAGGAAGCCCTCGTCTTCGTAAGGGTAAAGTTTAAAAAGCACCTCGGCCACCACGCTGCCTAAAACCGCGTCGCCTAAAAACTCTAGTCGCTCGTTACTGTTTTTTACCCCTTTTTTTACGCTTTGGGCAACCGACTTATGGCGGAAGGCCATACGGTACAAAGAGATATTGCCCGGAACGAAGCCCAGTAAATTTTTGAGGATTTTTACGTACTTTCTGTTAGGAGATATGTAAAGTTTGTAAAAACGACTTATAGGCATCCAGTTAAATTATTCTTCGTACTTTTTAAATATCACGGAAGCATTATGCCCCCCGAAACCAAATCCATTGCTCTGGGCCACCCGCACTTCCCGTTTCTGGGCATTATTAAAGGTAAAATTGATCTTTGGGTCGAAGGCCGGGTCGTCGGTAAAATGATTGATCGTTGGTGGTATAATGCCGTTCTTCACCGCCATAATGGCTGCTATCGCCTCAACAGCGCCTGCCGCGCCAAGTAAATGGCCGGTCATTGATTTGGTAGAGCTGATGTTGATACGGTAAATATCGTCGCCAAATACGTCGCGGATGGCTTTCACCTCCTGCGGGTCGCCTATCGGGGTGGAAGTGCCGTGCACGTTTACATAGTCGATGTCGGCGGTAGTCATGCCGGCATCCTGCAAGGCTGCGCGCATAACCAGGGCAGCGCCCAGGCCTTCGGGGTGCGGCGCGGTCATATGATAAGCATCGGCGCTCATGCCGCCGCCTACCATTTCGGCATAGATTTTTGCCCCGCGCTTTTTGGCGTGCTCCAATTCTTCCAGGATGATCGTTCCTGCGCCTTCACCCGCTACAAAGCCGTCGCGATCGAGATCGAATGGGCGTGAAGCGGTTGCAGGGTCATCATTACGGGTAGAAAGGGCATGCATGGCATTAAACCCGCCGATACCCGCTTCGTTAATGATGGCTTCCGATCCGCCGCTGATAAACATATTTGCTTTACCCAGCCGGATATAATTAAAAGAATCGATAAGGGAATTATTGGACGAGGCACAGGCGGAAACCGTCGAAAAGTTTGGGCCGCGCAAGCCGTATTTAATTGAGATATGGCCGGGGGCAATATCAGCGATCATCTTGGGAATAAAGAAAGGGTTGAAACGGGGTGAACCGTCGCCTTTGGCAAAATTCACCACTTCGTCCAAAAATGTCTTCAAACCGCCGATGCCCGAGCCCCAGATAACGCCGATGCGGCTGGTATCCAATTGGCTAAAGTCTAAACCGGCATCTTTTACCGCTTCTTCCGTCGAGAATAAAGCATACTGAACAAACGGGTCGAGCTTTCGGGCATCCTTCCTTCCTAAAAAGCCGTCGGCATCAAAGTTTTTTACTTCACATGCAAACTTTGTTTTGAACTTTTCGGTATCAAAACTCTTTATTAAGGCTGCGCCGCTCACTCCCCTGATCAACCCATCCCAATATTCGGGAACGGTGTTGCCAATCGGAGTAAGTGCTCCAAGACCGCTTACTACAACTCTCTTAAACTCCATTTAAAATAGATGGGGGAGTCTTATTTAACGTTTTTTTCCAGGTAAGCAACGGCTTGTCCAACGGTGCCGATAGTTTCAGCCTGGTCGTCAGGGATGGCTACGTTAAATTCTTTTTCAAACTCCATGATTAATTCTACAGTATCCAAAGAGTCGGCACCAAGGTCGTTGGTGAAGCTTGCCTCAGGTGTAACTTCACTTTCGTCAACACCTAATTTTTCTACGATAATAGCTTTTACTCTTGAAGCGATATCAGACATAGTCTTTATGTTTTAAATGATTAATAAAAATTTGTGCAAAGAAAGATAAATTCTGACAAATATCAAATCTAAAAACTTTTGCCTTATCTGCAACAATATTTTAGCGAAAGAGTTTCGATTCGTAATTTAGCAGCCGGCAAAAATAATGATTTTGAACAGGAAATTTTTAAAGTTTGAGATCGATCTTGATTTTGTCCTGATCGCAGTTACCACCTCGCTGAAAGATTACCGCGTCTGTTATCTTATCAACAAATCTTTAAATTTTAATTTCGTAAAAATACCCGATCTACCGGTCGAAATTACGCCCGGCACAATCCCTGTTTTATTCTCGATATATCACTATACCAGGGGCGAAAACGGCTGGGACCTTTATTTTATCGCAAATAAGGGTACCGACGGCTACCTGGTGCCTGAGATGAAAAAAGCCGATTATTTTTTAATGATAAAAAACTATATCGATGAAAATGAGCTGGATAGCCTCATTTCTTCGTTAAATAAGATACCCGAGGTGGTGGCCGCCGTAAAGATTGACCCTAAAAAAGTGAAATCACGTGAAAATCTTTTATTTTAGCGCCAAAATTTAAGTGTTATCAATACACTATATAAGCCTGTTTTAACCCGGAAATATGAAATTAGAATACAATCATACCAAAATAGTTGCCACCATGGGCCCTGCATCGGCCAAAAAAGATGTGCTGACGGCCATGATAAAGGCCGGCGTGAACATTTGCCGCTTAAATTTTTCGCATGGCAAGCCGCAGGACCATAAAGCACTGGTTGATACGATACGCGAGATAAACGCCGAGCTGAAAACCAATGTGGGCATCCTTGCCGACTTGCAGGGACCGAAGATCCGCATCGGGCTGGTCAAAGACGGCGGCATACACCTGGTTAACGGCACCCGCATCAATATTACCACGCACGAGCTGATCGGCGACGATAACCAGATATACATTACCTATGAAACCTTCCCACAGGATGTACAGCCCGACGAAATTATTTTACTGGACGACGGGAAGATACAAATGCGCGTAATTGAGACCAACCGTAAGGACACCGTAGTATGCGAAATTGTGCATGGCGGTATTTTAACCTCGCGCAAGGGCGTAAACCTGCCCAACACCAAAGTTTCGATACCGAGTTTAACCGAAGAGGACAAAGAAAACCTGCAATATGCACTTGAATGGGATTTGGATTGGATAGGTCTCTCATTTGTACGTACCGGCGAAGATATAAAGGAACTGAAAGCGATTATTGCCGCCAGCGGGAAAACAGCCAAGGTGATAGCCAAAATAGAAAAACCAGAGGCGATTGATAATATCGACGCCATTGTGGCTGCCACCGATGGTTTGATGGTTGCCCGCGGTGACCTGGGTGTGGAGATGCCTTTAGAGGAAGTACCGCTGCTGCAAAAGATGATTGCCCGCAAGGGCCGCGATGCCGCCAAGCCGGTTATTGTGGCTACACAGATGCTGGAATCGATGATCACCACCCCGCGCCCAACCCGTGCCGAGGTAAACGACGTTGCCAACTCCGTACTCGACGGCGCCGATGCAGTGATGCTGAGCGGCGAAACCTCCGTTGGGGAGTTTCCGGTGATCGTTATCGAAACGATGGCCAAAATTGTACGTAATGTGGAACAATTAGGCTACCCGTACAACGCCAACAGGAAGCAAAACATCGATATAAACTCGCCCGAATACCTGATCGACGCCGTTTGCGGTTCAGCCGTGTACCTGGCCGAACACACCAATGCCGTCGGGATCGTTTCCATGACCAGCTCGGGCTATACAGCTTTTGAAATATCGAGCTATCGCCCCAAGGCCGGTACCTTTATTTTTACTTCAAACAAACACCTGTTAAATGCCCTGAGCCTGCTTTGGGGCGTACGTACTTTTTACTACGACAAACTGGAAAGCACAGACAGCACCATTGCCGACGTAAACAATATATTAAAAGCCGAAGGCCTGGTTGCCGCAGGCGACGTAGTGATCAACACTGCATCTATCCCCATCGATAAAAAAGGCAAAACCAATATGCTGAAGGTAGCGGTGGTAGATTAATCGTTGGAAAGTTGAAATGTTGGAAGGTTGTAATGTTTTTTACGATGGGATAACCTTTCAACATTACAAATTTGGCAACATTGCAACTTTCCAACCTTGCAACATTCCAACAACTTAAAAAACCTCCGCTTCGCAAACCTTCCTGAACAACTTATCAGCGTTGGCAAAATAATAGTCCCAGCAAATTCTTATCGTTGTCATATCCTTATCTGTTTTGTCAATCTATTTGGTTTGACAAAAAATATGCCGCGGGGTTTAATTAGGTTTAGAACCGGGAACCAGGAGTCAATAATCAAGATAAAAACAGGTTTGGCGTTGATGCTTATTTAACAGCCTATCATTCAAAAAAGCCTGCAACTAAAAACAAAATCGGTGCAATCACTCCTCTAATCGGTGCAATCCAAAAAATAAGATTTCCACAGCGTTAACGCATTGTAAACTAAATGTTTTAACCTTCCAGCTCCTCGCACAGGCATCTTCCCCACAGGGTGTGGAAAACTCTGAATAGCTTTCCGCTTTTGCGACTGATAAATTTGAGTAAAACACCCTTTTAGTTTTTTTCAGTTCTTGATCACTAGCGCAGTACGAATATGGAAGACGACATCTACAAAAAATCAGCCCCTAAAAAACATCGCGGACTAAAAGTTGAAAGATACTTTACCAAAGACAATATCAATGTGTTCGACCTGTTTAAATACGACATCAGATCATCTGTTATCCGCAACCCGGCGGGCGATGCGGTGTTTGAAATGAACGATGTGGAAGTTCCTTCGAGCTGGTCACAGGTGGCGACCGATATCCTGGCGCAGAAATATTTCCGCAAGGCAGGCGTACCCCAGCCGGACGGTTCAACCGGCTCCGAAAAAAGCATTAAGCAGGTTGCCCACCGCATGGCCAACTGCTGGAAGGATTGGGGCATGCGCTACGGCTATTTCGCGACAGCTAAAGACGCCGAAGTTTTTTATGACGAGATTGTTTATACCATAACCGGTCAGTTAGCGGCGCCTAACTCGCCGCAATGGTTTAATACCGGGCTGCATAACTCGTACGGCATCACGGGCAAACCGCAGGGGCACTATTATGTGGACCCAAAAACGGAGAAATTAACAAAATCAACCTCGGCTTATGAACGACCGCAGCCGCATGCCTGCTTTATTTTGTCGGTTGATGATGACCTTGTGAACGAAGGCGGTGTAATGGACCTTTGGGTACGCGAAGCCAGGATATTTAAATACGGATCGGGCGTTGGCACCAACTTTTCAAAAATACGCGGCGAAAGCGAAAAACTTTCGGGCGGCGGTTATTCTTCCGGGTTGATGTCCTTCCTGAAGATTGGCGACCGCGCAGCCGGAGCAATCAAATCGGGAGGCACAACACGGCGCGCAGCCAAAATGGTTTGCCTGGATTTGGACCACCCCGAAATACAAAGCTTTGTAAATTGGAAGGTGGAGGAAGAAAAGAAAGTGGCAGCGCTGATTGCTGCGGGTTATTCGTCAGATTACGAGGGTGACGCTTATGGCACCGTATCCGGTCAAAATTCCAACAACTCCGTTCGCATACCGAATACGTTTTTTAAAGCGCTTAAGGAAGGGCGGCCATGGGAGTTAACCAGCAGAATGTCGGGTAAAACAGTAAAGACCATCCCTTCGCAAAAACTTTGGGACGATATCGCCTTTGCCGCCTGGGCCTGCGCTGATCCCGGCGTGCAGTTTGATACTACGATCAATGAGTGGCACACCTGTCCTGAGGGCGGGCGCATCAATGCCTCAAACCCCTGCTCGGAATACATGTTTTTGGATAATACCGCCTGCAACCTGGCATCGGTTAACCTGGCACATTTTTTTGATAAGAAAACCCGCGCATTTGATGTAAAAGGATTTGAGCATACCTGCCGGATATGGACCGTAGTACTGGAAATATCTGTACTGATGGCGCAGTTTCCGTCGAAAGAAGTGGCACAGTTATCCTATGGTTACCGCACGCTGGGTTTAGGCTTTGCCAACCTCGGCTCGGCATTAATGGTGAACGGTATTCCCTACGATAGCAAAAAAGCGCGCGCGATCGCAGCAGCCATCGCCGCCATTATGACCGGGACAGCTTACGCCACCTCTGCTGAAATGGCCAAAGAACTCGGCACCTTCCGCAAATTCGACGAAAACAAACAGCACATGCTCCGTGTGATGCGCAATCACCGCTATGCGGCCTATAACTCCACTGATAATTTTGAAGGGCTGGAAATACACCCTCCGGGCATCGACCAGATGCAATGCCCGGATTATTTGCTGTCGGCCGCCTGCAACGCCTGGGACAAGGCCGTTGAGATGGGCGAAAAATATGGCTACCGCAACGCACAAACCACCGTGATCGCCCCAACCGGCACTATCGGCCTGGTGATGGATTGCGATACCACCGGTATTGAGCCGGATTTTGCGCTGGTGAAATTTAAAAAACTATCCGGCGGCGGTTATTTTAAGATCATTAACCAGGCTGTGCCCGAAGCGCTGGCCAACCTGGGCTATGCCGAACATGAAGTCACCACAATTATAAACTACGCGAAGGGCGCCGCCACTTTAAAGGGCGCGCCTTTCATAAATTTCGAAACGCTGAAAGCCAAAGGCCTTACAGATAATGAGCTGGAAAAGCTGGATAAAGGCATCGCGTCGGCGTTCGAGGTCAGTTTTGCCTTTAATGTGTGGTCTATGGGCGAGGATTGTCTGAAACGCCTGGGATTTGTGCCGGAACAATACAATTCCGCTGATTTTAACGTGCTGCGCGCGCTGGGTTTTAGCGCTAAGCAAATCGCGGAAGCTAACGAATATATCTGCGGCACCATGACCATCGAAGGTGCCCCTTATCTGAAGCAGGAACATTACCCCATCTTCGACTGTGCCAACAAATGCGGAGCAAAGGGCGAGCGATACATCCACTCCCATGGACACATTAAAATGATGGCGGCAGCACAACCATTTTTATCGGGCGCTATATCCAAAACCATCAACCTGCCTAACGAAGCTAAGGTTGATGAAATAAAAGATTGCTATGAACTATCGTGGCGCCTGGGTCTGAAGGCCAACGCCCTCTACCGTGACGGCTGTAAGTTGTCGCAGCCACTCTCCACCAAGTCAGACGTAAAGGAAGAAAAATCAGACGAAAAGCTGGAAACGGTTGAAGAGGTTTTGGGCGAGGCAGCCAACGCGAAGCTAAGCGACCTCACTCCCGAGCAGGTGATCGAGGCAGCTGTCGCCATTATTGAAAAATCAAAGGACACGCATTTTATGCGGCAACTATCGCGCGTGGTACAGAAGAAGAGCCTGCCTGCCAAGCGATATGGCTATACACAAAGGGCGAGTATCGACGGCCAGGTGGTCTACGTGCGCACCGGCGAATATGAAGACGGCACGCTTGGAGAAATTTTTGTTGATATGCACAAAGAGGGCGCGACCTTCCGTTCGCTGATGAATTGTTTTGCCATTGCTGTGTCCGTTGGCCTGCAATATGGCGTGCCGCTTGAGGAATATGTAGAGAAATTTACTTTTACCCGTTTTGAACCGGCCGGGATGGTGGTGGGCCATGCCAACATCAAAAGCGCGACAAGCATTATCGATTATATCTTCCGCATGTTGGGCTACGAGTACCAAAACCGTACCGACCTGGTGCATGTTATTACCGAGCAAAATGGCGTCGCCGGCAACCCGATGATGCATGATGATGATTTTAATACAGATGAGACGAATGTTTATCAACCTGTTAAATCAGTGGCAGTTGAAAGTAGCAGTGGCAGTATAAAAAAGCAGTTTAGTGTTGACCTGAGTATGGGCGTACAAAGCGATGCGCCGTCGTGCAATGTGTGCGGGCATACCACGATACGGTCAGGTACCTGTTATAAGTGTTTGAATTGCGGGAATTCGATGGGATGCAGTTGATCCGCCGTCGCTGAAGCTATGGCGGACGAAGAAGGTGAAAGGATAAAGGGAAAAGGTGAAGGGTAGATGAAGGAGAGATTCTAAAGTTATCGGCCAAAGGGATGAACGGCGGGGTGGACAATGACTAACAACCCAATGACCAATGACTAATTCAATTGGTGTTTTGTGTTCAGTTTTATAGTTTAATTTTAGTGGAGCCCCGGAGTGGTTAACCGGGGCTTTTTTTTATCACAGATTTTGACCGCTGATTTAGCTGATTTTTGTGATTGCGTTGATTAAGGGACTTAATGCGCCAGGTAAAACTTCACCCAAAAATCAGTTGATTTGGCTAACTCGCCTTGACCGCTGCTGCTACTGGATTGGCCACGGCTGCCCCCCATTCCTCCGCCGCGTCCGCCACGACGTCCGCCGCCCATGGCGCCACCACCACCCATGCCACCGCTGTTCATGCCGCCGCGGCGATCGCCGCCGCCTTCACCTTCCTGATCGCCGCCGCTCTGACGGACCTCGCGCTCAATGCCATTGATCCTGAAATTAAACGACCACTCGTTCTTAGCCGGCTCATCCACATGGAAATATTGTAGCGGGATGGCCGCCTCGCAAACCAGGTAGCCGTTGTCGTCATAATTTACCGCCGTTTGGATGCCATAGGTATTCGAGGTGGTGATCATTTCGTCCTCGATGTCCTTAAACCCAACCACTTTGATACCCCGCAGGCTGGTGAGCCGCTCGCGCATCAGTTCCTCACGCTCCTGTTTGGTGGATTCGGCCATGCCGGTATCCTTTAGTGTGCGCAACGAACGGTTGGTTTCCGTATTTAAAGGGAAAGTTATGCTGTAAGCCTCTTTCTTCTTCCCTTTCGGGTCGATGCTGAAGGTTAGGCCGGCGCGAAGTACCCGCATCTGGTCGACGCGGTCATTAAAGCGGATGGCCAGGTAAAGCGTGTCCTTAGTATTGGCGATGGAATAATTCAAATGCTTTTCGGCGTTGAGGTAGCGCAGGCTGTCGCCCCAGTCTTTAATGTCGCCGTCGATGATAATTTTTGCGGGCGGCGACGAAAGCGTAGCTGTTTTTTCTTGTGCGTCGGCGTAAGCGATATTTAACAGCAATGATAAAGCCGCCAGGCAACTGATGTTGATTATTTTCATTATAGGGGTATTTTTCGACTTAAACGGCCAAAGATAACTCAATCGCATTTCAACACAATTTTAAAGCGAATATTATTGGCGTTGGGTAATATTATGGTTACGTGGGCAGATGAGAAAAAAACTGGCCAACCGTTTTTTCATCGGGATGAGCCATTCTTTTACCCGTGTCTTTAACATTTATTCTCTAATTTAGCTGTCGCCCTCACTTGAAAAATGTTGCCAAAACAATGAAAACAAGCAAAACACTCACATTATTTTTAACGCTGTCCTTACTTACATTTACCAATACCTTTGCCCAAACCATCGCCATTCCCCGCATCATCGAAAAGGATGGCCGCCACGCTTTGCTGGTCGACGGCAAACCCTATTTTATACTAGGCGGGCAGGCGCATAACTCCAGTGGCTGGCCGGGCATGCTGCCACAGGTCTGGGATGCGGTAAAAGCTATGCATCTGAATACGTTGGAGATGCCAATCTATTGGGAACAAATAGAACCGCAACAAGGCAAATTTGATTTTTCGATAGTAAATACATTGCTTGTACAGGCACGGGCGCATAATGTGCGTTTGGTGCTGCTATGGTTTGGCACCTGGAAAAACGGCAGCAACCATTACATGCCGGAATGGATGAAGTTGAATGCCGCCAAATACCCTGATATTACCGGGAAAAACGGTCAGCCGGTTGATTCGCCTTCGCCGCATTACCAGGCCACGCTGGAGGCAGACGTTAAAGCGTTCAGCACTATAATGAGACACCTGAAGCAGGCCGACCCCCAGCATACGGTGATCATGGTGCAAGTGGAGAATGAATCGGGCGCGTGGGATAGCATGCGCGATTATTCGCCCGTAGCGCAAAAGCTGTTTGAAGGCCAGGTACCGGCCGAATTGTTAAAACCAGCCGTATTGCAATCGCTGGATGTACCTGTTTTGGCTGGCGGTACATGGCAACAGGTATTTGGTGAGCGCGCTGATGAATATTTTCATGCCTGGTGGGTTGCGCGGTTTATTGGTAAAGTGGCAGCGGCGGGCAAAGCGGAATATTCATTGCCATTGTACACAAATGCCGCACTGCGCGAACCTTTTGGCAACCCAATGGCTAATACTTACGAGAGTGGCGGGCCAACGGATAATGTCATTCCTATATGGAAAGCCGCCGCACCCGCGCTTGATCTGCTGGCGCCGGATATTTACCTGGCGGGAAGTAAGACTATTTTGAAGGTGATCGACCTGTATGACCGGCCCGATAACCCTTTATTTGTGCCCGAGGCTGCTTTCAGCGCTGACCGGGCAAAGTACCTGTACGAGGTGATCGCCCGGGGCGGTATAGGTTTTTCGCCATTCGGTATAGATGCCAACGGTAAGCCTGAAACTGCTGCTGAAACCGCCGCGCGTGTTGCGCCTTTTGCAGAGGATTATGCCATGGCCGGCCCCATGATGCGCCAATTAGCCGAATGGGGTTTTGAGGGCAAGATAAAAGCCGTCGTTGAACATGAAGACCACGCCGAACAAACCATCGGCCTGGGCGCCTGGCAGGCCGTTATATCCTTTGGCGCCGGGCAGCACAATAGCCCCAAGCCAGTTGACGAAGCTAACGGCAAACTCATAATCGTGCAATTGGATGCCAACCAGTTTGTGGTGATCGGCTCTCGCTGTCACATTACGTTTCAGCCGGTGGGCGCCAACACGGCCCGCGCCTGGCAATACTTAAAAGTGGAGGAAGGCCATTATGAAAACGGGCGGTTCAAATTCCTTCGTATCCTAAACGGCGATGAAACTGATTTCGGCGGGCCGGGGTTCGGGGCGGAGCCGGTGATATTGAAGGTGGAGTTGGCGGTAAGGTGAGGCAATGGAGCCGGTGCCTGGCTTTGTGTTCTGCAATACTGCGACTGCTGCCGGGTAGCAAAATTATTTTCTAAAAAAAATTGCTTAATGAGAAACGGGCCTTATCTTTAGTCATTAAATCTTATCATCATGAGCACACCAGCAATCGACACCCGGCGCTTCAAAGATCAGCGCTGGCTTACGGCCCACAACGCCTGGAATACCACACCGCCACTTAACAATCAATGCTTTACCATAACCGAATTGCTCAACTATGGCGTGCGGGGCTTTGCCCTCGATATTTGGGGCGATGACGAGCATTCGTTCCACCTGCAGCACGGGGGGGCCAATCCTTTAACGGCAACCGTTTGGAAGAAAGTGCTGGACGAACTGGATGCCTGGTTAACTGCCAATCCGCGCGAAATTGTGGTGCTATTCTTCGAAAGCTATTTAGCGGGCCCGGAAGACTGGCATACAACATCCTCGCCGCTACATGACCTGGATAAATCGCTAAGTAAAATCAGTTGTTATAAATCAGGCAAGGGTAATCAACAGGCCGCTATGATGCAATGCGATTTTTCAATTTTACTTGACGGGATGGACGAACAGGGAAATGTAATTACCACTCCGCAGCGCCTTTTTGCTTTTATTGAAAAAGAGCCCGACGAGAGCCGTCAACACCCTCAACAATTATTCCCTGTTATGACAGAGTTTTTTACAGAAAACGTATACGGCGATGAGTCTTTAAAGCCAGGCACCTGGGCTAACCTGAGGAAAGATTCTTCCTACGACAAAAACCGGATGACTTTTTTAAACCATTTTGGAAACGCCCCAACCGGGGACGAATGGGTCCGGAATAAAACAGACGACATCGTTAAGCACTGCCAGTCTTTTCTTTTCAACTTTAACGGGCGTTACCCTAACTTCATATCGCTTGATTTTATCAATTGGAATAAATCAAACGCAGGTCCTATGGAGGCCATCAGGCAGCTGCAATCAAAGTCCGACCTGAAAGTTACCGGCTTTAAATGGGATAAGGTCAGCGACTATGATGATGTGGTTATTAACCTTCCCGGAAAAAAGATAAGCGGGTTTACAGTGGAAACGGCGAAGGGGCAGGGCATCACAAAAATTATCCCGGCATTAACCGAAACTACCGACTACATAACTTCCATTCAGTTGGTAAACGTACCCGGCCATGGTGTAGTAAATATGCGCTACATGACCCAGGCGGGCAGGTGGACCGAGTGGCTCACCGATTTTGAAAAAATAACTAAAACTAATGATCCAAACCTCGCCTATCATAGCATTTCGGGCACATTAATTGGTTTTTGCTGCCGTACAAGCACAGGATACGGGGTGGTGGATTTTGCAGCGGCAACTATTTAATATTGCTCTCGGTTCGCCAAAGGCAGATGAACAACAACCCATGTGCAGGTAGATCTGCAATTAAGTTTATTGCTATTTTTACTGGCACAATAACGTGTCATTTTTAAAGCCGCAATAAATTAACCATAAAAAATTATAGTGATGAAAAAGAGCTATTCCATTAAAGTATTCGCCCTGATCCTCGCGGGCCTGATGTTTTCAACCATCACAAAAGCGCAACAGGATACCGCCAAATCAAAGCGTCCCAGCCCGCCGGCAATGGCCGTGGGGAAGATAGGCGAGGCAAACATCATGATCAGCTACAGCAGCCCGGCGGTAAAAGGCAGGAAGATCTTCGGCGGGTTACTGAAGTACGACACGGTTTGGCGGGCAGGCGCAAACGAGGCCACCATCTTTCAAACCGACAAGGATATCACTGTTGAAGGCAAAAAGCTGCCAGCCGGCAAATACAGCTTTTTTGCCACTCCCGGCGAAAAACAATGGATCATATATTTCAACTCGGAAACCGGGCAATGGGGCGATAAACCCGGAGGCGCCACCAACATGGACCCGGCCAAAACCGTATTGAGTGTTACCGTTAAAGCCAAAAAGTTGAAAGACCTTAAAGAGCGACTGGAATATTCAGTAAAGGATAATGGTTTCGGTTTTCAATGGGAATATTCGGATGTGTTTGTGAAGGCTAAATAGGTTTCACGCCGGTTATTGTGCACTATTTGCCTCTTTTACGGGTTTCATGAAAAGGCTTGCGCGGGTTGCACTGCATACGCCTGTCAATACCTTCGGCCAGCCACTGGTAGTATTCGCCTAAAAATGGGTCGGGCGCGTTTATGCGGATATCCATAAACATGTCTTTGCTTTTTTCCCAGGCAGTGGTTACAAACGAGCCGAGCGTTTTATCCACCAGGTCGATATTGATCAAGCCTTCAGCCACCAACATGCCCAGCGACTCCATTTGCTGCCCGAATTGAACAAGCAAAAGCCGTTCGTTATGCGGCAGTTTCATTAATTCTTCCCTGCTTCGGGGCACATCGCTGTCGGTGATAAAAAATATCAGCTCCACAAACTCGCGGGTTTGAAACTGGCGCAAAACTTCAAGGGTCAGCCGCTCGCGGCGGTCGCGTTTCGCGCTTTTTACCTGTGCTATTCCAAATATCAGGGCTACTATCACCGACACGGTTAAGGCAGTGTTGGCTATATTGGTAATGGTTTCGTTGGCCATAGGTAATGTATGTTTTGGATGCAGGCATAAAAATAAATATACCGGCGCGCACTTCCTAAATTAAAATAATTCCCCGCAGCCGGTTATGTTTATCCCCGCCTAAAAACCTAAAGCCGAATACTTTGTATTAACTTATAGTAAAACAAATTACTCAGCAATGAAAAAGCTATCGTATTTTATTGTGCTGGCCATGGCGGCCTATGCACTGCAAGCCTGCCACTCCAACAGTTCCCCCTCAGCCGCCGACAGCGCTGCAACGGCCGACTCAGGCAAAAACAAAGCGGCCGCCGACAGCGCCAAGGTTGACAGCGGCGACGTAAAATTCGCCAAAACGCTGGCCGAGGGCGGTTCAGCGGAAATCAGTTTCTCAAAACTCGCCGAACAAAAGGTTGCGGCCGGCAAGCTAAAGGATTTTGCAGCCATGATGATCACCGATCATACCAATGCAGCCGACTCACTTTCGGCAATCGCACAAAAGGAAAATATAACGTTATCTTCTACAATGGATGCCGATCATCAAAACAAATTTGAAGACATGCAAAAAATGACGGCCGATGACTTTAAAAAAGCCTATGTAAACCTGATGGTGGCCGACCATACCGGCGCCGTCAGCCTGCTGATGGACGAATCGAAAAATGGCAAGGACCCGGCCCTGAAGGCATTTGCCGCTAAAATTTTGCCCACTGTGCAGGGCCACCTGGATGCCATCAACAAAATAAAAGCAGGCATAAAATAGACAAATTGCGCCCGTTTTTTGCTTAATACCGTTCAAATGGTAATTTGAACCATCTTGTATCATCTTGTATGGCTTTGTACAACCTGCATGCAAAATGAACTATTATTTTTGATAAGAGGTTTAGAATAACGCGCGATGCGCTCTAAATTATTTGGCGGGAACACTTAAAGTAAGCGGGGCACAAAATTTACTTAGTGTTAATTGTTTTTTACCCGTCAGACAGGGCTTTCTGAAAAGAAGCCCTGTTTTTTTTTGTTGGGATTTCACAGATTATTTTGTTGGGATTTCACCGATTTACAAATGATTTCACCGATTTTTGAATACGATTACACCGGGCTGAAAGCTTATGTACCTCTGTCTAATCGGTGTAATCACGTCTAAAATCGGTGTAATCCCAAAAAATAATAAATGAAAACCCTTGCCGACCTGCTGCTGCTTGGCGATGCCCGTTTATACGAAACCTGCGAACCGGTTTTAAAGGACGAATTGCCCCTGGTACCCGGCTGGGTAGCCGACCTGGACAACGTAATGCGCGAAGTAAGGGCAAAATACGGCTTTGGCCGTGCCATTGCCGCGCCCCAGCTTGGTATTATGAAGCGGCTAATTTATATGAACATCGATAAGCCGGTAGTTTTTATCAACCCTGAACTAACCGCACTTAGCGACGACCTATTTGAGCTTTGGGACGATTGCATGAGCTTCCCCAACCTGCTGGTGCGCGTAAAACGCCATTGCACCCTTACCATAAACTACCTCAACAAAAACTGGCAGCCGCAAAGCCGGCACATGGAAGGCGATTTGTCGGAACTGCTGCAGCACGAATATGACCATCTAAACGGCATCCTGTGCACCATGCGGGCGGTGGATGATAAGGCGTTTAAGTGGAGGGAATGACTTTGAGGTGAAAGGTAAAAGGTGAAAGGTAAAAGTCGAAAGGTAAAACAAGAGGTAGAATGAATACCCCGTCAACCTTTCGCCTTTAACCTTTTACCTCCACCCGTCCGTCCGGTTTTGAGTGGCGGGGGATGTGGATGGAATTAGCGTTAATGTGCCTTCTTTTGCCTGGCAAGCGCTTCTTTAAAGTCGCTAAAATAGGAGTCGATCGTTTTTTTCTTAATAGCCTCCCATTCCTTTTTATCCGCACTCAGCGGCTGGTCTGATGATTTGCCACCCAGGCCCTCCGTCATGGCTTGCATCCCTTCCAGGTTGATCCAGCGCTGTTCGTATAGCTCCTGATTAGCACGTACATAAGCCACAACATTGGTGATGATCGTTTGCAGTGTATCTAAATTTTTGAAGGCGTATTCATTAATGGGTGGACCAAAGTTTTCATTAAAGGCACCCGCCGAAGCTGTTTTATCGGTACAGCGATTAACATCGTACCGGGCACGCAGCTGGGCAACGTAAAACCAATAGGCAGCTTCGCTATATTTGTGATCGCGATACAATACTGCCGACAAAATATACAGAACGGGAGGAATAAAATGATTCGCATTGCGCTTTACCGAATCAATCAATTTGGTTTTATCCATGTTCAGTGTGTCACTTAGAAGCGCCGCCACATTAAAATCGCCCTTGATATTTGCCGAAATTTCCTTGTAAACCCCGGTAGGTTCCACTTCATGGTTGGTAACATTCTGTGCATTGGCACCTGGCAAAGCAAGCAAGAGCAATAAACACAGCGGTATTGAACTAATAAATTTCATTATTATCTGGTAAGGTTTCCCACTTTAAAGGTAACAATTACCCCTTGTAATCAAAACTATGGAGGCCAGGTATCAATTTCCGTCCGGTTTTGAGTAGCGGGGGATGCGGACGCGTACGGACGGAATACTCGCCGCGCGTCGTTGCGAGGAACGAAGCAATCTCTTCACGTGCTAATCATTCAAACGGCGCTTGCGGGTTACTTGTCAGCCGCGCGCCGGGCATCCGTGCATTACGTTTCGTTGACTTTCTGTTGTAGCGGTTGCTTCGTTCCTCGCAAAGACGTTCTGGTGAGGTTATCCGTCCGTCCGGTTTTGAGTAGCGGCGGATGCGGATGGGTGCGGACGGGCAAGTATGCCGAAAAGCGCAAGACCCGATCAAATAATATTTACCCCACGCTGACAACTTAAAAAACAAATTAGTTTGAATTACAACTATCAAGTATTTAACTTTGTATTAGGATACAACCCTGAGGCAACAACTCACTAATTCACTAATTCGCCAACTCACTAATTGCTATGCAGCAGCAATCCTTAGTTGAACATGGTCCCCGGCTGGCCATCATCACCGTTACGGCAGTGTTTTGCGCGTTGCTGGAGATCATCGATACCACCATTGTTAACGTGGCCATTAATGATATGCGCGGCAACCTGGGCGCCACGCTGAACGAGATCAGCTGGGTAATTACCGCCTACTCGCTGGCCAATGTGATCATTGTACCCATGACGAGCTGGCTTTCACAGCAGTTTGGCCGGCGCAATTATTTTGCAGCATCGGTTATCGTTTTCACGGTGTGCTCGTTTTTGTGCGGCAATGCCACCAACATTTGGGAGCTGGTGGTATTCAGGTTCATACAGGGCCTCGGCGGCGGCGCGCTGCTGGTTACCTCGCAAACCATTATTACCGAAAGCTGGCCGGTTGAAAAACGGGCCATGGCACAGGCCATTTATACGCTGGGCGTTATTGTGGGTCCCACACTGGGCCCTCCGCTGGGCGGCTACATCGTCGACCATTATTCATGGCCCTTTATCTTTTACATTAATATTCCGGTGGGCATTGTGGCCACGCTGCTAACGCTGCAATACGTGCGCAGCCCCAAATACGAGGAAAAGCGGCCCGTTAGCGAAGTAGACTGGCTGGGCATCGGCCTGCTCACCGTCGGCGTAGCTTCGCTTCAGTTTGTGCTGGAGAAAGGGCAGGAAGACGATTGGTTCAGCAGCAAACTCATCATTGCCTTAACCGTGGCTGCAATTTTTGGTATCCTGCTGTTCATCTGGCGCGAGCTGGAGTACCGGTTCCCGGTGGTAAACCTGCGGGTGCTGCAAAACGGCAACCTGCGCATCGGCGTAATGCTAAGCTTTGTGATGGGTTTCGGGTTGTTTGGGTCTACCTTTATTATACCCATCTATACACAGTCGCTCTTAGGGTGGACGGCCGAGCAGGCTGGCTTCCTGATGCTCCCCAGTACGCTGTTTGTAGCAGTGATGATGCCCGTGGTGGCACAGCTGATACAGCGCGGCATAGCGCAAAAATATCTGATCGCCGTGGGCATGGCGGTGTTTTTTATCTACAGCTATCTCTCGTACACCATACTTACCCCTGATACAAGTTCCGGCGATTTCTTCTGGATACTAATCGTACGCGGCTTTGGGCTGGGTTTGTTATCTGTTCCGGTGGCCACCATGTCGCTTTCCACGCTGCGGGGGCAGGAGATTGGCCAGGGAGCGGCCTTCTCGGGCATGATGCGGCAGCTGGGCGGCAGTTTTGGCGTAGCCCTGATATCCACCTTTGTTTCGCGGCAAACGCAGGTACACCGCAATACGCTGATCACACATATCAGCAATACCGATCCCGTGGTACAACAGCGCGTGGCACAAATGGCTGCCGGCGTAAGGCATCGCGGGGCGGATAGTTTAACCGCTGTAAAAACCGCCTATGCCATGCTGGATGGCGCGGTGACCAAACAAGCCACGTTGCTATCGTACATGGATGTATTTTTATGGGTGGGGATAATGTTTTTAGTGTTTGTGCCTGTGGTGCTGATCTTTATTAAGAGAGCGAAGACGAAAGTGAGTTTGAGCGAGGCGGCGCATTAAAAAATAAAAGTCATGCCGAACTTGTTTCGGCACCCCACGCGCCGGGTGGCCGAGCGACAGGTAATCGAGTAGCAGGTAGTCATCACGCTGGCTACCTATCAAGGGGCTACCTGTATGATGAGGTGCTGAAACAAGTTCAGCATGACCTTTAGGATTGATTTAGTTTTACGTAAATTACCATAAAATGCCAACCAAAACAAAAGCGCAACTGGCCCTTGAACTGGGCCGCGCCATGGCCGAGCTGCGCATCTACCTGCGGCAGCACATACAGGCTAAAATAAAGGAGCACGGCATCGACCTTACCTTCGAGATGCTGGAGGTGATGAGCTGCCTGTGGCGCCAGGACGGCATCAACCAGCAGGAGATAGCCGATTTTACACTGAGAGACAAATCGAGCATGACGTACCTGCTGGATAACCTGGTAAAACGTACGCTGGTGACGCGCACGGAGGATGAAAACGACCGCCGGAATAAGCTGATTTTCCTTACCCCGGAGGGCCACAAGCTGAGGGACCAGCTTTACCCCTGGGCTATTGAGGTGTATGAGGCGGCATCAGAAGGCACGACAACAGTCGAACTGGAGCAGGCCATTGATCAGTTGAACCGGATGACTGCAAACTTGAAAAAAACATAGCACTGCCAATGTTCTTATGCAAACAGAGTTTTATAACTTTAAATAATTTACAA
>DASRTD010000338.1:0-10413 GCA_035656115.1 Mucilaginibacter sp. | reverse complement strand
ACTGGTGGCCTTCCTCATTTTCCGGTGGAGCAATATGGTGCAGATCGGTGTGTGCGTCGGCCTGCTGCTGCTCACCGAAGTTTTGTATCGCTTTACCAATGTGCCCGGCTTTAATATGCCATTTACCGATCAGCACAACTTTGGCAATTATATCGATACCATCCTGATGAACAAAATAAACGCCGGCGGCTGGGTGGCTATAAATTGCATACCCACGGCGGTGCATACCATAGCCGGCGCGCTGGTTGGCAAGCTGCTGCTGAGCGATAGCAAGGAAAAACTGAAGTATTTGCTGCTTTGGGGATTGATTTGCCTGGTTTTAGGCTTTGGCCTGGACTGGCTGAATATTACACCGATTATTAAAAGGATAGCCACCACTTCCTTCACTTTAGCATCGCTGGGCTGGTGTTTGTGGTTCCTGGCTTTATCTTATTGGTGGATCGATATTAAGGATCACCGCAAACGCCTAACGTTTTTCCTTGTGGTGGGCATGAACTCGCTTTTTATCTACCTGTTTTTCGAGATCGTTGGCGACCGTTGGTTTACCGGTTATATTACCTTTATTTCCGACCATGTTTTAGACTGGTTTAGCGCCGGCGGCTTAATAAAAGCCATCATAGCCGCTATTTGTGTTTTTGGATTGGAATGGGGAATGTGTTACTTTTTGTATAAGAAGAAGATATTTTTTAAGGTATGAAACGGGGTGGTTATTACCTGTAGCCAACCTTTACAAAAACCTAATTAAAATATAACATTAATATTAGTTAATTTAGCGCCCCCATACAACAAAGTACATGAAGATAACTTTTGACTTTGAAAAACCCCTTGCCGACCTGGAACAGCAGATTGAAAAGGTAAAACAGGTTGAAGACAAGAATAAGCTGGACATGTCGGCAACCCTTGCTGAACTGGAAAACAAACTTGAAACCACCCGTCACGAAATATACGCCAACCTTAACGGCTGGCAAAAAGTACAAATATCCCGCCATCCCGAAAGGCCTTATACCCTGCAATACCTGGAACTGATATGCGATGATTTTATCGAGCTGCACGGCGACCGTACCGTGGGTGATGATAAAGCGATTGTAGGCGGTTTTGGTAACCTGAACGGGCAAACGGTAATGTTTATCGGTCACCAAAAAGGCCGCAACACCAAGGAACGCCAATACCGCAATTTCGGTATGGCCAACCCGGAAGGTTACCGCAAAGCTTTAAGACTAATGAAACTGGCCGAAAAATTTGGCAAGCCTGTGGTTACACTGATCGATACCCCCGGTGCTTTTCCCGGCCTCGAAGCGGAAGAACGCGGCCAGGGCGAGGCCATCGCCCGCAACCTGATGGAAATGGCGATTTTAAGGGTACCTGTCATTTGCGTCATCATTGGCGAAGGCGCTTCGGGCGGCGCGTTGGGTATTGCTATTGGCGATAAGGTGATGATGCTGGAAAATTCGTGGTATTCGGTGATCTCTCCCGAAAACTGTTCAACCATCCTCTGGAAAACCTGGGAAAATAAGGAACGTGCAGCCGAAGTGTTAAAACTCACCTCGACAGAAATGTTCAAAAACAAGCTGATCGACGGTATTATTAAAGAACCCCTCGGCGGCGCCCACCAGGACCCGGTTGCGATGGCTGCAACGCTGAAAAAACAGCTGCTGAAAGACTTGAAGATATTGAAAGAACGCAATGTAGACGAACTGGTTACCGAGCGCATCAATAAATTCTGCTCGATGGGTGTGGTTATTGAGGATTGAGAAGAGGTGAAAGGCGAAAGGTAAAGGGCGAAAGGTTTTTTTCGGATTATTTTTCTTCTAATTGGCTCAAGGTCGTGCAGCTTGCGCGATCAGCAATAACCCTGCTGCAACAACTACAACCCCGGTGATCCGGGCGATACGCCCGCCGGCAGGCATCAGGCGCTCAATGGTAATTGCCGTCGCTACCATAAGCATAGCACGCAGATCCATAACCCCGATGACCAGGAGGATCATCATCAATCCAAAACAACATTGAACGCAGTTGAGGCCAAAACGTAAACCTTGACGCCATGCCATGGCGGTATTTGCAGGCAGTTTTTTGTCATAACCGGATGCAGAACGGCAACAGGTAAGGTGGTGCTGCTTCCAGCGGGTGAATTGTAAGGCTCCCGCAGCCAGCACGACGACGCCGATAATTAAGGGAACTGCATGCGCCAGAGCCGGGCTTTGCATTTCTGCTGTTGCTAACGCAACGCCAAGCGGAAAGAGGAGTACGCCAAATGCTGTCCACACAAAAAAATATCCCAAACCCGCAAGTGCTGTCAGCCAGCCGGGATGCGTCCCGCCCGTCGCCCCAACCACCTGGTGATAGCTCCATAACATTGGCGTGAGGGATGGCATCATCATGGCTACCATCATCACGATCCACATGGCAAGAAACGATCCCGCGGCGCTAACCCAGTTTTCGCCGGTCATCCAGGTCATCGACATTGTCCACCCGCCCGGCATCGGCATCCCGTCCATCGCAGACATGTCATGGCTCCAAATTATTGTTACCGCCGCGCTCACTGCGAAAAGCAATATAGAAGCGCCAAAAAAAGTTTGTTTGGAAATTCGCTCAGGTACCATGCTTATGAGATATTAGGTTAACCTGCCATCTGCAATGACAGCAAATTTTTAACTCTTGCCGTACTCATCGTTACGGCGCCACCAAAAGCCCGACTCATTGCGCCCCCTTGGTGCACGGTCCAGCCACTGATAGGCGCTCCAAAGCGCATCCAGTCCACGCGAGTAGCCTGAATAGGTATGGTAAACGATGCCGTCTTCCAGCACAAAGGCGCTTATCCCCGGCCTTTCGCGCGTGTAAGTGGCCACGTCGGTTCCGGTGGTACCGGCATTCTGTTCAACCGGTTCTTCACCTTGTTTCGTCAGGGAGTCGGCGATCCCGGCTACCTTAAAAGGCTTTTCGCGGCGGTAGTTGTATTCGGCGCCCTCGCGCTGTTCCTCCTTGGTGAGCGAAGCAGTGAAATCGTAGTTGAAATCGCTGCCGAACGAGGAGGCCCAGGGAAAGCCCCAGCCCATCCTTTCCTTATATGCCCGCAACTTCGGTAGCTGGGCTCGTGATACTGCCATAAGCGTGACATCATGATTTGCCAGGTGGACGTAAACGCCGTTAAACCCGTCGGCAATTGATGAGCAGGCCGGGCAACCGGCTTTATAGTCAGGCCCAAACATAAAATGATAGATGAGCAGCTGTGAGCGCCCCTCGAAGAGATCGGCCAGCGAGGCTTTACCTTTTTCCGTTTCAAATTGGTAATCCTTGTCGATCCGGACCCATGGCAATTCCTGGCGTTGGAGCGCCAGCTCATCGCTGCGGCTCGTTAGCTCTTTCTCCGCTTTAAGCAATTCGAGGCGTGCCTTCAGCCATTCTTCGCGTGTACCGGTTGCATGTTTCCCGGTGTTTTTTGCTTCTGTGGTACTCATAGATTTAAATTTATCGGTTAAATTAATGCCGGTTGGGTTATGTCAATCAACAGCGTTGATTATCAACCGTTTTTACGAATATCGGGATAGTGTTATAAAAATAATATTTATTTTCAAGGTAATGCTGTTTTGAAGCAGACATGCTATAAATGAAAAAGGGGCAATGCCCCTTTAATTCAAATTCATCTTTACCGAATTTTAATGCCCCGTCTCATAAAAAAACTGTTCGCTAACAATTTTCCCGTCCTCAACTTCAAACACGCACAGTTCGTCCATCACGTTACGGCCATGTTCTTTGTAGGTGGCATCCACTTTCATTGTGCAGGCAAAAAAATTGCCGGCTACTATCGGGTTCGAAACATAAGAGCTGTGCAGCTCCTTAACGGATTGGAACCACTGATTTGTGGCGTCTAAAACAGCTTGTTTACCCACTTTTTCTTTCATTGGCGAGCCTTCCGGTTCATGACTGACGATATCTTCATCGTACAGTTCATTAATAGCTTCAACATTTTTGCCTTCGCGGCACAGCAGCACAAGCCTGTTTGCAACGTCCTGTGTGCTCATTGTTTCAACTTGAGTACTCATAGCTTTT
This sequence comes from Mucilaginibacter sp., assembly GCA_035656115.1. Classification (GTDB taxonomy): domain Bacteria; phylum Bacteroidota; class Bacteroidia; order Sphingobacteriales; family Sphingobacteriaceae; genus Mucilaginibacter. The sequence goes on along the minus strand of DASRTD010000338.1, from coordinate 6,366 downwards.
AATTTTAGATGTTAAAAAATACAGGTTACTTATCTTTTGAAACGACCGATTTGCGGGATATGTTTTACGATCAAGTTTAATTTTATGTTAAATAATTTAATCTGAAGCGAAAGTACCGTAGGTCAGGGAGAATCATTTTGAGGCACTTTAAGGCCTTTACAAAACGACATATCGCGCTATTTAATCTTTTTAAATTCAATATCTTTCCCGCTTTCATGCGAAATGAATTTGGAAACGTTCCCATCTGCATCTCTAACAAAAGCAAACACGGCATTAAAATCCTTCAGAAAGAATTCGTTTTGGCTTTTTGGATAGATGGGTAATTTAGGGATGCCATTGCTCGAATTGCTTTCTGCATATAACTGCCCGCCTTTAAGCGTAATAAAAACTTTGACCTTTCCATCTAAAGTATAGGTACCAACATATTGCTGTAGTATGGTATTATCCACTTTAAGTGCAATATGGGTTTGCCATAAGGTATAAGGCCTGTTAAACACAATTGCCGAAAGATCGGAATTAATCGCAGAAAGGCTGCCGCCATAATTTCCGAAGTTATTCAGCAAGATAATAGTAACATCCTTATCCGGGTAATACATAAAATTCGACATAAAGCCCTGCAAACCACCGGAGTGCGTGATGTACTTTTCACCAAATAAGGTGTCGGTCCACCATCCATCTCCATAATGTTCGAGATGAGGCGTGAAGGCTTGTTCCCACGAACTCTTCGAAAGAATTTCGCCTTTACCTATTGCTGTGGCCCATTTATAAAGATCGCCAGTTGTGCTGTAAATAGCCCCAGCCGAATAAGTTACCGTCGAATCCATCAGCACAGCAGGTTCCGGTTTATCCGCATCGGCTGTTAAGTACCCAGTTGCTTTTGAAGCACTATGAAGATTAATGAAATCAAAGCCAGTGTGATCCATATGGAGTGAACTAAGGATCAGTTTTCTTACCGCCTCCTCATAGGACATCCCGGTTAGTTTTTCAATAATTACCCCCAATAAAAAATAGCCTGAATTGCAGTATTCAAATTTTGTCCCCGGCTTAAACGCCGGCGGTTTTTTATTAAATATATCCATTACCCGCTGCTGACTTACCGGGTGACTGATGATCGCGGAGTCTTCCGGGCCGAAGATGTCTGTGTAATTATTTAATCCTGAAGTATGATCCAGCAGATTTTGCAGGGTGATCTGCCCAGCACCTTTTTGCTGCGGAAAATATTTACTCAAGCGGTCATTAACGGATAACTTGCCTTCTTCCTGCAATTTTAAGATCACCATTGCCGTAAAGGGCTTGGTGAGCGAGCCTATCTGGGAAACAGAATTGGAATCATTTGGCGCACGGGTAACGAAATTTCTCCATCCATACCCCTTTTCCAGGATAACTTCCCCCTTTCGCGCCACCAACACGGCACCGTTAAATTCCCCGAGCTTGAAGGCCGAGTTGACGTATTCGTCGATTTCTTTAGCCATATCGCCCATGTCAGCTTTTTGCTGTGCTTTTGATGCGCCAAACTGGAGCAAGGCAAATAAAAAAAGTGCTATTGGCCGGTATTTCATAATCATTTACTGCACTTTCTTAATTTTAATTTTCTCTTCCTGTGTCCAGTATAGCCCGCTAACCTGCCCGTCCGTTATTATAAATTCAATGGTGGTTTTAATTCGCTTTACGTCAGGTAATAAAAAAAGAGTAGCAGACTGCGGCGACAAGTACATATTTAGACCGGTGCCGTTTGCTAAAGTTGCGTATAGCTTTCCATTTTCTAGCCGAATAAAAATCCCATCCTTCCGGGACTTTTGAGCTGATGGGTTATCCGATTTGTAGGTACCGGCATAACTATTCAGCGTTTTGTCATCTATTCTTACCTCCTTTATTAATTCTTTGCCCATGGCCAACTGTCCGATTTCATCAAACAGCCTGAACCGGTTATCACTGAAATCCGTTTTATCATCACTGGTTTTTACGTTCGTCATCACAGCAACGTAGGTATCTTCTTTAGGAAAATATTTTTCGAGCGAAATAAAGCCGCTGGTTTGCCCTTCGTGATGAATGCAGGGACTTCCATAAGTGGTATCGATAAACCAACCGTAGCCGTAACTGGAATAAGTTCCATTTGCAAGCTGATAAGGCGAAAATGCTTTTTTTAAACTGGCTTCGCTGATCAGTTTGCAGGCTATAACTGCCTGGTTCCATTTCAACAGGTCTCCGGTGTTCGACAGCAGGTCGCCGCAGGCAAAGCCGAGCGAAAGCGTTTGATAATCGCAGTTGTCAAATGAGCCGCTGAAATGGGTATAGCCCTGCACCCTGCCGGGTACTGCTGTATGCTCTTCTGCGTAAAGCGTATGCGCAAGCCCGGCAGGTTTGAGCACATGATCGGCCATATACTGGTGATAATTTTCACCCGAAACCAACTGGATGATATAACCCAGCAATAAATAGTTCGAGTTGGAGTACTCGTATTTCGAGCCTGGTTTAAAATGGAGCGGATCGTTTTTAATGTAATTGATCAAAAACTCCGGTGTAAAATCCCTTCTTTCAATATAAGGGTCGGGGTCGTCCTTTGATGTATAATCAACTATCCCCGAAGTATGGGTCAGCAGGTTTTCAATGGTAACGGTGTAGCCTTTTGACGGGAAATCTTTAATATATTTCTGAACACTGTCCTGCAACGATATCTTTCCCTGTTCCACCAACTGCAAAATTGCAACCGCGGTAAATTGCTTGGTAATGGAGCCTATCCTGAACACATTATCTGGCTGCATGGGCGTATTCAGCTCGAGATTAGCGCTGCCGAATGCTTTTTTATAAACTACCTGCCCTTTTTTGGCGATGAGAATGGATATGCCCGGTTGGTTGCCTTCAAATTGCGGCGCCACCAAACTGTCAATTGATCTTGTTAGTTGATCATTTTGTTGTAGTTGCGCCAGGGTTGTAAAACTCAACAGCAGTAATACTGCGGAAATAATCGATTTGTATATAACCTGCAAGCGCACGTGCAAGTTTATTTTGCTTTTATTTTTCATCATCGCTGTCATTTGTTCATTTTTTGGTCGTAAGGAACGTAATTTTCCCACCGCCAGGGAGTAAAAACATCGCCGATGGCAACTGCTAAAAGTTCTTTAAAAATGGATTCGCCATTGTCACTGTTGGTCATAATGATAATGGCTATTTTTTTCTCCGGATAACAAATGGTATAATGCTGCCAGCCATTGCCATGCCCCTCTTTAAAAAATGCTTTGCCATAGGGCGTCGTGAACACCCCGACCCCTAAACCATACCCAAGGCCGATCACATCGTCATCGGGTCCGTCCTGGTTAGCAAGCGGGCCAAACTGCCGTTTCGATTTGATGCTCACTTGCTTCCGGGTCATTTCCTCAAAGTTTTGCGGCGAAATACCCTGGTTCCCGATCAAAGCCGTATAAAATTTGGTGAAATCTTCTAAAGTCGTGCTCATCGAGCCGGCAGCGTTCGCTTTATATCTTTCAAAAAGAGGGTAAGGTTTTCCTTTGGCGTTATAACCATAACAAATATGTTCATCAAAACGCTTCTGCCAAACCTGGCTTGTGTTAACCATGTTTAAAGGTTTAAAAACACGTTCCTGGGCCAGGGTTTCATAGTCTTTGCCGGTTATTTTTTCAATGACAAATTGGAGCAATTCAATCCCTTCACCGGAGTAGCGGTATCTGCTACCCGGTGCTGTTATGATCCGTAGCTTTTTGTCCGGCATCAGCTCCCTAAAGTTGGGAAACCCCGTGGTATGAGAAAGGCACATCCTGGCCGTGATCTTTTGATAGCGGTCATCATTTTTTAAATCCTGGTATCCTTCGCCCGTGCCCATTTTATAATCCACCAGTGAGCTGTCGAGATAGCTTACCAGCGGTTTGTCAAGATCAAGTTTCTTTTCCGCAACCAGCTGCATCACCAGGTAACTAAAAACCAATTTGGATAAAGATGCCGCATACATAACCGACGCCGGCTCCATTGGCGCCTTTTTTTTGACGTTTGCCATACCAAAAGTTTTGCTGAATACCGGTTGATTATCATTAAATACAGCGATAGCAAGCCCGGTGACATTTGCCGTTTTCATCAAATATTGAATGCGGTACTGCAGGCTGTCCGCGGTAATTTTTGTACCGTCGACCCTGTTGATGATCTGTCCGTATATCGGGGATGCCAGTACGACGAGCGACAAGCATATAGCAGCAATGATTTTGTACATACCCGATATCTATTTTACTTTTTTACAAACCTGGTCCTGCCCGTTCACATGCGCGATAAGCCTGATAACATTGCCCTGCGCATCTTTAACAAATTCAATTTCGGCTTTTACCACCTTCAGCATAAACTTATTATCGCTCTCCGCAAATAATGGGGATTTAGGCAGGCCGCCCGCGAGGGCTTCCATTTGAAGCTGTCCGTTTTCCAGCGTGATCATTGCTGAATGCGCCGCATCAAACTGGTATACGCCGACGTATTGCTGTAAAATGACATCCGCTACGTTCACCTCTTTTGCAAGCGCCTTTCCCATCGCCAGGGTTACAATATCGTTGGACAGCAGCATGAAACTCATATCATCACCGCCGTTATTCAGCGAATTGTACAAAGTGGCGATGAAAATATCCTGCCCGGGCAAATAAACTTCATCGCTTTGAAAGCCGTCGATACCGCCGGCATGCTCAATTGATTTTTCGCCGTTTTGATCTTTGATGAACCAGCCATACCCATATCCGGATAATGTACCGTCAGCTAACTTGTAGGTCGTAAACGCTTTTTCTAAAGTCTCTTTTCGTACCAATTTATAACTGTAAAGCGCCTGGTGCCATTTAAACATGTCTTCCACATTGCTCACCAACGCACCGGCAGCATAAACCTGCGAAATGCCGATGTAATCTGCATTTTCGTATTTACCATTATTCCACTTCCCATATCCCCTAACCCTGTTTGGGATGACCTGTTTTTCATCGTCATAATAAGTGTTGGTTAATCCAATAGGCGTAAAAACATGCTGCTGCATGTACTCCGCGTAGCTTTTGCCGGTTATCAGTTCAATGATATACCCTAAAAGAAAATAGTTTGAGTTGCAATAGCTGAATTTGCTGCCCGGTGTAAAAACTAATGGATGATGTTCGAGACTGTCGACGAACTGCCTGGGTGGAAAATCCAGGCGGTACACCTTGGGTATCTTCATGTCCAACGATTCGTAATCGATAATTCCCGAGGTATGGGTAAGCAAATTTTCGATAGTGATGGTATGGCCTTTATTGGGAAAGTCTTTTATGAATTTTTGAATGCTGTCCTGCAACGAGATTTTACCCTGTTCAACTAATTGCAAAATAGCAATGGCGGTATACTGCTTTGTTATGGAGCCAAGCCTGAAGATCATGTCTGGCTTCATGCGCACGTTTAATTCAAGATCAGCTTTACCGAAACCTTTTTCGTAAATTATTTTACCATTTTTAGCTATCAAAACCGCGCAGCCCGGCGCGACACCTGCAAGACGGCTGTTTATTAAACTATCAAGACTGGCAGTTAACGGCTGCGCGGCAGCGCCACAACAGGATGATATAAAAATTATCGCAATTATTACTTTTCGCATGGTTGATCTGCTTACGTTTGTTATCACATCACAAACTTCCTGATATTTTAACCGGAAACATAAACCATGAATACTCAAATCAGGATTTGAGCATTATTTGAGGATGATTTCGCGATGTTGGGACAAAAATTCCTTCGGGGTCCTGTTTTCTGAAGCTTTGAAAACACGCTGAAAAGTGGCCACCGAGTTAAACCCTGAATCGCGGGCGAGGCCGGCCAGCGTGATATGATTGTTACCCGGGTGCAGCATTTTTTCTTTTACCTCGGCAACGCGGTATTCATTTACAAAGGCGCTAAAACCTTTTTTCAATTGCCCGTTTAAAACGGCCGATATCAATTTGGGGTTGACGGCTAAATGATCGGCGACTTTGTTTACGGTAAGTTCCGGGTCGAGGTATAGCTTATCTGCCTCCATGGCGTTCTTTAAAAAACGAGCGCATTTTTCAGCCTCATCAGGGTCGATGCTATCGATATAAGTTTTAGCAGCCTTTTGCTCGTTTATATAAACCACCCTGGTTTGCTGATATCCGCGGAGACCTATCCAGTAAACAAAAATTACCAGTATGATCTCGATCGGTGCAAAAAAAGCCAGGCCGCTTAAATTGAACAGTATGGAACCGAAAATGGTAACCGCCCAAACCGTGGCGATCAACGTCATCGCGATAAGTAATGCCCGGGTCCACTTGGTGGCAAGGGTTTGTTCGGCGGATGGTTGTGATCCGGAAATTTGTTTTTGTTGTTTTCTGAATAAGCGTATGGCTTTTATCAAAA
>DASRTD010000337.1:0-10773 GCA_035656115.1 Mucilaginibacter sp. | reverse complement strand
GCAACGAACAAGTAAGCACTTCCGACGGCATCGAAAAACCGTTGGCCTCGGTGGCTTCCTTTATAGCGTTGTAAGCTAGTGGGTATCGTTGTTTTATTTCTTCTAACATATTATTGGGGATTTCACCGATTATTGATGATTTCACCGATTTGTTCCTTCTATAGCGATGGGTTTTAAACCCATCGCTATAATTTTACATGGTAAATACTTTGTCCCCGTCGTTCAAAAATTCATTTTCAATCACGTCCTCACCCGGTTCCAGCCGTTCAAACTCGCGGAGTTTTGCGTTAAAGCCTTCGCTGTCTTTGATGATTGCCACCCTGGCGCTGCGGACAAACTCGATCAGGCCGTAGGGCTGTAAAATATTGATCAGGTTGTCGGTCTCCTCGCGGTGGCCTGTTGTTTCAAACACGGTATAGTCCTTCCGGAGCACTACCACGCGGGCGCCGTTCTCGCGCAGCAAACGTTCAACGCTAACCCGTTCTGCGATGATGTCTGTCGATACTTTATAAAGCGCCATTTCCTGCCAGATCACATCTTCGTTGGTATGATAGTACACTTTCAGCACTTCCACCTGCTTTTCTATCTGGCGGCAAAGTTTGCGCACTACATCCTCGGTTTCCGTGATCACGATATTGAAGCGATGAATACGGTCAATCTCCGATGGCGATGTATTCAAACTATCGATATTGATTTTGCGCCGCGTAAATATAATGGCTATCCGGTTCAGCAAACCGATCTGGTTTTCGGTGTACACCGTGATGTTGAATTCCTGTTTTATATCCTGGTTGCTCATTGTCTTTCCTTTTTTATTACCCTTTTTGCCTCACCCTGCCCTCTCCAAAGGAGAGGGTTCTAAAAGCTTTTTAAGTCCTCTCCTTTGGAGAGGATTTAGGTGAGGCCTTGCGTTAACTCAGCCTGATCTCCGCAACGCTGCATCCCTGCGGCACCATCGGGAATACATTATTCTCCTTTGTTACCGATACTTCAAGCAGGTATGCGCCTTTGGTTTCCATCATTTCCTTTAAAGCGCCGGGCAGTTCAGCACGGTCGGCCACTAATCTTCCGGGAATGCCGTAAGCCGAGGCCAGTTTCACAAAATCCGGGCTGTCAATATCCACAAAGGAATAACGGCGTTGGTTAAACAGTTCCTGCCACTGGCGCACCATGCCCAGGAAATGGTTATTCAGGATGATGATCTTTACATCGATACCGGTTTGCATGATGGTACCTAACTCCTGCAGGGTCATCTGGAAGCCGCCGTCGCCGATGATGGCAATTACGTCCCTGTCCTTAGCTCCGAATTTAGCGCCGATGGCTGCAGGTAATGCAAAGCCCATAGTGCCTAATCCACCACTGGTGATATTGCTGCGGGTTTTGTTTAGCTGGGCGTAACGGCAGGCCACCATTTGGTGCTGACCTACATCGGTTACAATTACCGCATCGCCGTGGGTTAGTTCATTCAATTCCCTTATCACCTCACCCATAGTAAGCTCGGGTGTGGTTGGGTTCAATTCCGTATGGATAACCGTGTCAACCTCTTGCTGCATGTAGTCATGAAACTTATTCAGCCAGTCGGTATGGGTTTTTTGTTCAACCAATTCGGTCAGCAAGGGTAGTGTTTCCTTGCAGTCGCCCCAAACCGGTACGGTTGTTTTTACGTTTTTGTCGATCTCGGCCGGGTCAATATCCAAATGGACAACTTTTGCTTGTTTGGCATATTTATCCAGGCGTCCGGTTACGCGGTCGTCAAAGCGCATCCCGATGGCGATCAATACATCGCACTCGTTCGTCAGCACATTTGGACCGTAATTGCCGTGCATCCCCAGCATACCCACGCTAAGCGGGTGATCTGTCGGGATAGCGCCTGCGCCCAATATGGTCCACGCTGACGGGATGCCGCTTTTCTCAATAAAGGCTTTAAACTCCTGTTCGGCTCCGCCGAGTATTACTCCCTGTCCCCAGATAATAAATGGTTTTTTTGCCTGATTGATCAGTTCTGCAGCTTGTTGGATATACATAGGGCGGATAATTGGCTTGGGCCGATAGCTGCGGATATGGTTACAAGGTGTATAGCCTTTGTAATTAAATTTTTGTACCTGTGCGTTTTTGGTAATATCCACTAAAACCGGGCCGGGCCTGCCGCTGCGGGCAATATAAAAGGCCTTTGCTATTACTTCAGGTATTTCATTGGCATCGGTGACCTGGTAGTTCCATTTGGTAACGGGGGTAGTAATGTTGATTACATCAGTTTCCTGGAAAGCATCAGTACCCAGCAAATGGGCAAATACCTGCCCGGTGATGCAAACCAAAGGTGTACTATCGATCTGTGCATCCGCCAAACCGGTCACCAGGTTTGTTGCACCCGGCCCGCTGGTGGCGAATACCACTCCAACTTTCCCCGACGTACGCGCATAGCCCTGGCCGGCATGTATGCCGCCCTGCTCATGACGCACCAGTATATGGTTCAATTTATCACCATAGTCAAATAAGGCATCGTAGATGGGCATAATAGCGCCACCGGGATACCCGAAAATGGTATCCACGCCTTCAATCACCAATGCATCCAGCAAAGCCTCCGATCCCGTAATTTCTTTGGATTTCACCGATTTTTCAGTGATTTCACCGATTTCTTTTGGGCTGATCGTCTCTTGTACAGCTTCCATATTATTTATGATTACACCGATGATTTTATGATTATTCACCAGTGTTTGTTTTTTATTGGTGTTCATGAGGTCGCTACGCTCAGTTACACCGATTTGTCTGTCTTCAATCTTTTAATTTTCTCCATTCGCACATCTGCATATTTGCACATCCGCACATCATGCATCCGTCACGCACCCCTCAGCCGCCGTGCTTACCTGCTTTGCGTATTTATATAACAAGCCGCTCTTTGCTTTCAGCGCCGGCTGCACCCATTTGGCGCGGCGTGCGGCTATTTCTTCGTCACTCACCTTTAGCGTCATGGTACGGTTTATTGCGTCGATCTCGATCAGGTCATTATCCTTCACCAGTGCGATCGTCCCGCCGTCATAAGCTTCGGGAGTGATGTGACCGACGACGAAACCATGCGTTCCGCCCGAAAACCGGCCATCAGTAATTAACGCTACCGAAGCGCCCAGTCCTGCGCCGAAAATGGCCCCTGTAGGTTTTAGCATTTCGGGCATACCCGGTGCGCCTTTAGGACCGATATTACGGATCACCACCACATCACCGGCCTTAACACGGCCGCTCTGTATGCCGTTGATCAGTTCAAATTCACCATCGAACACGCGCGCCGGGCCTTCGAACCGCGTGCCTTCCTTGCCGGTTATTTTGGCAACGCTGCCGCCTTCGGCAAGATTTCCGTATAGTATTTGCAAATGGCCGGTGGCTTTTATAGGAGTTTCGGCCGGGAAAACGACCTTTTGTGCGTCAAAATCCAGGTCGGGAATGCTCTCCAAATTTTCAGCCAGTGTTTTGCCGGTTACGGTGAGGCAATGGCCATGCAACCAGCCTTTTTTCAGCATATACTTCATTACCGCCGGTACGCCGCCAACCTTGTGCAGGTCTTCCATCATGTACTTTCCGCTGGGTTTCATGTCCACCAAAACAGGTGTACGGTTGCTGATCTCCTGGAAATCGTCTTGTGTCAATGGCACGCCAATACTTTTTGCTATCGCGATAAGGTGCAATACTGCATTGGTCGACCCGCCCAAAACCATAACCAGTGCAATGGCATTTTCAAATGCCTCGCGAGTCATGATGTCGGATGGTTTAATATCTTTTTCCAGCAATATTTTTATCGCTTTGCCGGCAGCCAGGCACTCAGCTTTCTTTTCCCCGCTGGTTGCAGGGTTTGATGACGAAAACGGTAAACTCATGCCCAAAGCTTCGATAGCAGAAGCCATGGTATTGGCTGTATAAATGCCGCCGCAGGCGCCTGCACCGGGGCAAGCATTTTTTACAACGCCCATAAAATCTTCGGGGGTAATATTGCCGGCAATTTTTTGTCCCAAAGCCTCAAATGCTGAAACTATATTTAAATCTTCGCCCTTATAATGGCCGGGTTTGATGGTGCCGCCATAAACCATGATCGATGGCCTGTTCAACCTGCCCATGGCCATTACAGAGCCGGGCATGTTTTTATCACAGCCGGGCAAAGCCACCAGCGCATCATAGTATTGCGCTCCGCAAACGGCTTCTATTGAATCTGCAATTACGTCACGGCTCACCAGCGAATAACGCATACCGTCGGTGCCCATGCTCATGCCATCGCTTACGCCGATAGTATGGAAGATGAGGCCCACCAGGTTTTCTTCCCAAATACCTTGTTTAACCAGTTTAGCCAGGTCGTTGAGGTGCATGTTGCAGGTATTCCCGTCGTAACCCATGCTGGCCACGCCAACCTGTGCTTTTTTCAGATCCTCGTCGGTTAAGCCAATGCCATAAAGCATGGCCTGTGCCGCGGGTTGGGTAGGGTCCTGCGTTAACGTTTTACTGTAACGGTTTAATTCAACAGCTTCAAGGGTATCGGTGGTAGCACTCATATTTTAGATACTATTGCCTTTGTATTTAATAAAAACACTTCGGCAACAAATTAATTTATGTAGTTTATAATATTGTGATGAACAAGGTAGAGATACCTTAAAGTAATAGCAAGCGGCAAAACAAATAATTTAAATTAGAATAATATTTGTTTATTATGCATGAAACAGAATAAACAATCTGTTTCATGCATAATTTCAGAATAAAAAGTTTAAGTAAATAGACTAAAGTTTAAAACGGTATTCGGTATGTATTTTATGCATGCATAGTAAAGGTGCGGATTTTCGACGGAAAATGGGTGGGGAGGGGGAAAAGTTGGATGATTTATCGATTATCGTACCGGCATTTATCCTCCTAAGTCATGCTGAACCTGTTTCTACACCCCACGCGCTAAGTCTACGCGCGACAGGTAATTCTGAGACAGGTTACCGACATGCTGGCTACCTATCTGCAGGCTACCTGGTTGATGGGGTGCTGAAACAAGTTCAGCATGACTTAGGGGGTGTTTTCCGGTGATTGTTTAGACTATCACCACCGTTCCCGCAAAGGTCAATCCTCCGCCAAAGCCAAGCAGCAACATTTTTTGCCCTTTTTTAATTTTGCCGGCTTTTTGGGCCAAATCCCAGGCCAGCGGGATGGAAGCTGATGAGGTATTGCCGAATTTTTCGATGCTGGTGAGCATTTTTTCCATTGGGTAGTTGATCTCGGCGGCAACCGCTTCGATGATGCGGAGGTTTGCGCTGTGCAGGATGATCCAGTCGAGGTCGTCCAGCGTCATGTTATTTCTGCGGAGCAGCTCAGCGGCATTTTGTGCAATGGTTTTTATCGCCCATTTAAATACTACGCGGCCATTCTGGTGAATTTTGCCATCGCGTTTGATCTCCTCGCCGTTAACGGTGGTGGAGGTTTGCGAAAGGTACAGGTCCTTGCCATAGCTGCCGTCGGTACCGGTTACGGCCTGCAATATTTTTGCCTCTTCCGATGGCTCAACCAGCCCAACCCCTGCGCCATCGCCAAAAAGAATACAACTTGTACGGTCGGTCATATCCGTAAAGCGCGACAAACATTCCGCCCCGAAAACGAGTACTTTTTTATGGGTGCCGGCGGTTACCATGCCTTTGGCTAATATCAGCCCATAAACAAAGCCTGCACAGGCCGCCATTATATCAATGCAACCTGCGTTGGGTATTTGTAAAGTGTTTTGTACCTGGCTGGCCATGCTGGGCATTACCTGGTCGGCGGTGGTGGTGCCTACGATGATAAAGTCCACGCCTTCCAGGCTAATTGCCGGGTTATCTTTCACCAGGTTTTTGGCGGCATTTACGCACATGCTGAACATGGTTTCGCCCTCGGCCGCAAACCTTCGCTCTTTGATGCCCGTGCGGCTTACTATCCATTCGTCGTTGGTTTCAACAATATTTTCAAAATAGGCATTGGGCACTACACGTTCGGGTGCGTAGGTAGCTATGGCGGTAATTTGTGCGTTCATTTTAGTACAGGTTTTTCGCCGCGAAAATTGGCGGGACTAAAGTATGGAAATATTGGGAAAAGTGCGCAAGGGGAAAATGTGTTTGGATTGCATGAATGTTCCGCTTATGGTATTCAATCAAATTAAACCTAATTCCCGCTGATTATTAATAACTTGCTCAATGATTAGGTTACGATAAAATGAAAACAGAAAAAATAGCCGTATTAATCGATGGCGATAACGCGCAGGCGAAGTTGCTGAAAGCGATAATGGAGGAAGTGGCCAAGTACGGCAAGGTGACGATAAGACGCATTTACGGCGACTGGACACAAACGCGAATGAACAGCTGGAAGGATCTGTTGAACGAGCTGAGCTTTACGCCAATACAAAAATTTAGCTACACAACAGGTAAAAACTCGACGGACAGTGCGCTGATCATTGATGCGATGGACATTTTGCACAGCGGGGTTACTGACGGGTTTTGCATCGTCTCCAGCGACAGCGACTATACCGGGCTGGCTAAACGGATAAGGGAAGAAGGGGTGTTTGTGATGGGCGTAGGCGAAAAGAAAACGCCGGCCGCCTTTGTCAGGTCCTGCGAGGTTTTTACTTTTTACGAGAATATTGTGCAGGAGCCTATTTTGGAAAAAGCGATCACCACGCCAAAGGCCAGGAAAGAGGTTTCGAAACCGGAAGCGCCAAAGTTCCCGCCGGTGGACCTGAAACTCGTAGATAAGGCTTATTTTATGTCGAATACGGAGGATGCAGGGATATTTGTTTCGTCGCTGGGCACCAACCTTCGAAAGATCGATTCCAGTTTCGACCCGCGGGCCCATGGTTTTGCCAATTTAACCCGGCTGCTGGAAAGCTTGCGGGAATATGAGATCACCCGCGTGGAAAGTGGCGGGTTTACACATCCGTTTGCAAAAAGGGTTAAAAAGACATAGCGAGAACGCTCTATTTTTACCACGAAGAGCGCAAAGGAGGCACAAAGGGCGCAAAGCTTGTTTGGCGGGAAATATGCGGTTATTCAACCTGATGGCGCTATTTTTGGTGAGAAGCCCTGTCATGCGCTTCCAGCCGGAATGTTTGTACGTAGGCGGAATCTGCGAGCATAGTCGGGTCGGATGTATCACCGGCGGTGGGTTTAAAGTAGTCGGATTTAACAGGAAAATGCTCCGTTTTAAACCTCAGCAGCATCGGTTTCGGCAAATTAAACCGTTGCGCATCTTTATATGCGATATCTTTTAACGGGTCAAAATAAGCGTCGGCTCTACTGCCCGGCAGCAGGTTTGGCGGCAGCAAGGGGTGAAAGCTTTTTTCGCTCAGCACATGATCAAAAGCCACCAGCCGGTATGTTTTTACAAAAAGTGAATCGGCCAGCAGCACTTTTGGCGTCCGGCGCATATCCGGCTTAAAATAGTCTGACCCGGCCGGCGAGTGTTCAGCGTGAACTTTTTCAAGGTCCTTGTCCCTCAGCCGAAACCCGGATGCATAGCGGTGCGCAGCGTTGATCACCTCGATGGAATCTTCGTGGGTTTTACGCTGAGCATTAACTTTTTGCGTGAGACAAGAGGCTGCAATAAATAGTAGTAATAAAGCTTTTTTCATGCTGATGGGTAAGGGTTTGACAAAGGAGAGGCATTGTTGGGCGCCCGAATAAACATACGGTTTAAATGGGGGAAACGCTACAGGGGGGTTGGGAAAGGTCTCAGTTGAACCGCGTAACCGCGATACGACTCGTGCAGTTATAATAATGTGATTTTGATCGACATAAAAACTAAAACGCCGCCAAGGCTCAGAATCTACTGGTCACCCCGGGCGGCGTTCAAAAGCCCTTTTAAAGTAATTGCTTAGCTGCCAATTTTTTTGCTGGTCTTATTTTCCTGCTGATTTAAGGCTTTTTGTTCTTTTTTGGTAATATGGCTGTGGTTTTGCGATGCCATATCCCTTTCTTCCTGGCGTATCTGGTGGTCGTCCTTATGCAAGTTTGCGGCTTGCTTTTTCGACATGTCGCCTTCCTTAACTTCGTTGTGAATACGCTTGTTTTGATTTGCCAGGCGGCTGTTCACCTCGTGCCTGCGGGGGTGGGTTTTTGCGAACCTGCTTTGCGCAAAGGTCGCTGTTGAAGCTGCTAATAATCCGATTATTAGTGCTATCGATAAGTTGAATTTTCTCATTTTATTTATGTTTTGGATTTGCAATTTAGAGGGATAAAAATGCCGACGGTTTAATCGTGTGTAAAAAAGAGTTTGAAGGCCAGTGTTTTACGGGTATTTTTATCAATGAGCGGTATACGGGCGCCTGGAAAATATGTTTAAAAAAATGTTAGCTTTAAGCCTTGTTAATTATGTTTCACATAAACTGTAACCATCATGAAAAAAGCATTGTTTTGCCTCATCGCCTGCAGCCTGTTAGGTTTTTCCGCTTCAAAACGTCATTTGCAGGAGGGGTGGGTTTCCCTGTTCGACGGTAAAACGCTTAACAACTGGAAAGTAGGCGACAATGCCGAAACGTTCTCCGTTGACAGCGGCAGGATCGAGGTACACGGAAAAACGGCGCACCTGTTTTACGATGGCCCGGTGATGAGCCATAACTTTAAAAATTTTGAATTTAAGGCCGAGGTAATGACGCATAAGGGTACCAATTCGGGTATTTATATTCATACCGCGTACCAGCAGGGCGGCTGGCCTTCAAAGGGCTACGAAGTACAGGTGAACAACACGCATACCGACTGGATACGCACCGGCAGCCTGTATGGCTTTGTAAATATTAAGGAAGTTTATGTAAAGGATAACGAATGGTTTACCATGTACATAAAAGTGCAGGGCAAACGGGTGATTGTAAAACTAAACGACAAAGTGGTGCTGGATTATACCGAACCCGAAAACGTAAAGCGCGACCCCGGCGACGAGCAGCGCGTACTCTCCAGCGGTACTTTCGCCCTACAGGGTCATGATCCGAACAGCCTGACCTATTTTAGAAATATTGTGGTGAAGCCATTGCCGTAAATAAAATCAGGCTTGCAGCGGCCCTTGCAGCTCACTTTTTTCAATAAACGCATAACAGATCATGTGACAAATCCCCATCTGGGCGTCTTCCACACGACCATAGTGGGTATCGTTAATCACCATCACCTTATCGGCCAGTTCGGCCAGTTTTCCTTTTTTGCCGCCTACCAGGGCTATGGTGTGCATCCCCCGGCTTTTGCCCCATTCCATTGCCTTTACCATATTGGGCGAATTGCCGCTTACGCTAAGCCCCATTAACAGGTCACCAGGCCCGGCGAAGTTGCTAAGCTGACGCATAAAGATATCCTCGAAGCAATAATCATTGCCGATGGCGGTTATCCAACCGGTATTATCATTGAGGCAGATGCAGCGGAAGCGCTTAAGGGTTTTGTCGGACGAGCTTTTGCCCAGGTCGGTAACAAAGTGTGAGGCGTTGTTGCCGCTGCCGCCGTTGCCGAAAACGAAGATCTGCCGTTCCTCATCCAGCGCTGAGCGGAACAGGCCGATCACTTTGGCAAGGGTATCCTTATCAATGCTCTCCAGCGCCTTTTTTTGAAGATTGACATATTCTGAAAAATAATTAATCACGGTATGCTTTGTTTAGTTGTTTTTATGTTGAATGGCCAGCAAAAGCGCACCAACCGGCACGGCGTCCTCTTTTAGCGCGGATAGTTGTACCGGTGGCCCCGGCTGAAATACGTCCATCAGGTAGCCGGAAAGCTTTTGCGCCACTAAGTTACGGAGCGATTCGCCCGTAAGGGATAAACCGCCCCCTAAAATAATTACCTCCGGGTGTACCAGGTGCGCCGCGTGCGAAATGCCGAATGCAAGATCGTCGCAGGTTTCATCAAGTATTTTGACCGCATCCCTATCATTCAGCCTTACGGCTTCGCCCAGCCATTTCGCCTCGGGACCGTCACCAGTTCGAACGAGTCCTGCCAGCTGACTACCAGGTCGGGCAGCAACTGCATCCCTGATCTTTCGATCGACCGCCCAGCCCGAGCAGCATGATTCCACTGTGCGCCCGTTTTTATCCAGCCGGACATGCCCCATTTCCGCCTCGCCGGGGAAAGCGCCATGGTAGATCGTTTTATTCAAGACGATGCCCGAGCCTACGCCGCTGCCCAGGGTAATGTAAAACACATTGTCGTAATCTTTGCCCGCGCCAAGCAAGGCTTCGCCGAAGGCGGCTGCATTGGCGTCATTATCCACTACGACAGGGAGGCCGGTAAGGTCGCCCAGCCAGTCTTTAAGGGGAAACCCGGGCCAGCCGCCGATCTGGTACGATGCCAGCACAGTGCCCGTCGCCCGGTCTATCGGCCCGCCATAACCAACGCCGATGGCGGTAAGGTTGTTGATATCGACCGATGTAAGCGTTTCGGCAATCAGCTGCCTGATCTTCCCGGCGCCGGCATGCCTGTCTACCACAAAGCGAAAACGCTGCAGTATCCGCGCATTTTCATCGCCGATTACCAGTTGCAGCTTGGTGCCGCCGATTTCGATACCGAGATAATTTTTGTTTGGCATGAAGCGCGCTGATTGGTAATTTTTTACAAAGTAAGAAAAAAAGCAGTTGGCTATGATTTTTCCGTCAGTCCAGTAAAATTGGAGTGTTCAATTTGGTGTTCAAAAATGAACGTCTTTCAGGCCGCAAAAAAAATTTGAAGGCCATTTGTGGCCGTTTCGCAATCCTTTCGAGTGGTGTTTGACATGTTTCGGAGCCTGTTTAAGACACACAAAACTTGCAAATATTTGCGCAAAGCGTGT